>NZ_CP116619.1:4233627-4533627 GCF_030409055.1 Trichocoleus desertorum NBK24
ACGAAAGGCGTAACGATTTGGGCGCTGTCTCAGAGAGAGGCTCGGCGAAATAGGAGTGTCTGTGAAGATACGGACTACCTGCACCCGGACAGAAAGACCCTATGAAGCTTTACTGTAGCCTGGTATTGGGTTCGGGCCTTGCATGCGCAGGATAGGTGGGAGACTAAGAGGCGGCTCTTGTGGGAGTCGCGGAGTCAACGGTGAGATACCACTCTTGTGAGGCTAGAATTCTAACCCTAAGCCATTATCTGGCGAGGGAACAGTATCAGGTGGGCAGTTTGACTGGGGCGGTCGCCTCCTAAAAGGTAACGGAGGCGCGCAAAGGTTCTCTCAGGCTGGTTGGAAATCAGCCGTAGAGTGTAAAGGCAGAAGAGAGCTTGACTGCGAGACAAACAAGTCGAGCAGGGACGAAAGTCGGCCTTAGTGATCCGACGGCACTGAGTGGAAGGGCCGTCGCTCAACGGATAAAAGTTACTCTAGGGATAACAGGCTGATCTCCGCCAAGAGTTCACATCGACGCGGAGGTTTGGCACCTCGATGTCGGCTCATCGCAACCTGGTGCGGAAGTACGTGCCAAGGGTTGGGCTGTTCGCCCATTAAAGCGGTACGTGAGCTGGGTTCAGAACGTCGTGAGACAGTTCGGTCCATATCCGGTGCAGGCGCAAGAGCATTGAGAGGAATCCTCCTTAGTACGAGAGGACCGGGAGGAACGCACCGCTGGTGTACCAGTTATCGTGCCAACGGTAAACGCTGGGTAGCCAAGTGCGGAGCGGATAACCGCTGAAAGCATCTAAGTGGGAAGCCCACCTCAAGATGAGTGCTCTCATGGAGTTAATCCAGTAAGGTCACGGGCAGAACACCCGTTAATAGGTTGTAGATGGAAGCGTGGCAACATGTGAAGTCGAGCAATACTAACAGACCGAGGGCTTGACCTCGAATCACACATTGGTAGAAGTCAAAAAAGACAAGGGACTATGCAGCCTTCAAGGTTTTGGACTTGAATCTGAAGCAGTATTCCTGGTGTTCATGGCGCGGTGGAACCACACTGACCCATCCCGAACTCAGAGGTGAAACGCTGCAGCGGCGACGATACTTTGGGGGTAGCCCCACGGGACAATAGCTCGATGCCAGGGCAATACTAATAACAAAGAGCAGGGTTTGCGTCATGTAAATCCTGCTCTTTGTTATTAGTATTGCAAGTCAGTTTTATCGATTTATTGAGGTAATGGTAGTGCGTCAAATGATAGTGGGATAAGTGACTAAATCATGCCAAGTCCAGGGTTGTAGCGTTAATCCTGCTCGGTGAGCTGCTGTCGTCTTCAATCGACTATGCTGCCAAATCCAGTTGAAGTAACTCACGACTAATTGGGTGGTTATCTTGGTTTGCTCCCATACCTTGCCAAACTTGTGCTGTCTGCGGTGCCACCGTCCGCTCTGTTGTCTCACCAACTCCACTGGTTCTCTCTAAGCTGTTATAGGCAAGTCCACTCGTGCGGCTATCCCTCTCAAACTGCTGCCTTTACTGTGTGCCTGCAATACCTGTCGAATCTGTTCTGGTGTGACTTGGCGGTGGTAGGACAAGGTGTCAAAGCGTTCATTGAACGTTTGCTGGCACTGCGGACAGAAATATCGTTGGCTACCGTTAGGAGCTTTGCCATGTTTATGTATGCGGGGGTAAGCACAGAGTTTGCATTCTATAGATCATGCTTGAAGGGAGGTGCCTTTCTGCTTTACCGAATCCACCACGATTTGATGCACTACCCGCCGAGTTGCGGCAATACGGATTGTTGCGTTTGTTCCTGAACGGCTTGTTCAATCCCTTCAAGCGTCTTCAGTTGTTCGGGTGGCGTGTTGCGATGAAGGATCGCAGCAATCGTTTCAACACTCTGCTGGAGAAGGGCTTTGTCTTCGGGTGTCATAAAACTAAAACGTCTGAAAAAGATGCATTACCTTCCGACTAACTTTTCTACCAAGAAGGTGACACGCACCCTGTACTGCTTGATTGAAACACTGCCCGCCAAGCGATAGAAACTGTGTTTACGATCGCTGACTCTCATCCAAATAATACAGAAACAATTCTGCACCCATAGTTAAATGTGCGATCGCTTGTTAATTTTGACTAATGGTTTTAGAGATAGTTAGATAGCAAGAACTAACGTAGGTATAGCTGTCACCGCAATGGGTATCTTGATTAGTGAAGTGGTGCTGATGCTAACTAAGAGATGATTGCTAGTAATTGCGCTCGCACCTTCATAAGACTAGTTCTCCGTCATGAGTAGTCTGCCGCTAATTGAGTTCTAGCCCCCAGTAACTTAATGTCTTTACAAAAAAATTCTGTTTTGGAAAGCCCTCCGCCCGCTGATATGACTGTGATTCTACAAGTTGGTGATCGCCCCATCACTGCCGCAGAAATCATTCCGCTTTTGGCACGATACCAACTACTACCTCAGCTATTGCGAGAGGTATTGCTCGATCAGGTGACTACTCCTTACACTTGTACACCGGAAGAAGTTGCTCAAGCCTGTCAGCACTTTTATGCCCAAAACCAGCTGATATCAGAGGAGGCACAGCAGGCTTGGTTGTCGCAGCGTCAGCTAACGCCTGAGGAGTTTAAGGCTAGGACTGAGCGGGGATTACGAATCGAAAAATTTAAGCAGGCCACTTGGGGAATCAAGCTAGAATCTTACTTTTTGCAGAGAAAAGGGCAAATGGACAAGGTGATTTATTCTCTTATCCGGACCCAAGATGTGGGGATTGCTCAAGAACTCTATTTTCGCATCCAAGAAGGTGAGCAATTTTTTGCGGACTTAGCACGGGAATATTCTCAAGGGCCTGAATCTCAAACGGGAGGTTTAATTGGTCCTGTGGAGTTGAGCGTTCCTCACCCACAATTAGCAAGAGTACTGTCAATGAGCCAGCCAGGGCAGTTGTGGCCTCCAACCCAGTTGGGAGAATGGGTGGTGATTGTGCGGTTGGAAAAATTCATACCAGCGCAATTAGACGAACCCATGCGCCAAAGGCTGCTGAACGAGCTGTTTAATAATTGGCTGCAAGAGCAGCTTCATCAAATCAACGCTGTTAATAACTCTGGTGCTGTTGCTACTTCTGCTTCCTCATGACTTACACCACAAACACAATTCAAGAGTTTTTAACGCAAGTTCCTGGCTTCAGCCAGTTATCGCCCGCTACTGTCACGCGGCTATTGCCAAAATTTCAGTTACTGCGTTACCGCATGGGTCAGGCGATCCTAGTACGAGAAAAACTGCCTGTTCAGATTGCTATTTTGTATGAAGGGCAAGCTCGCTACTTAGGTTACGACCCACGAACCCAACTGCCCAGTACGTTGAAGTTATTAAATCCTGGAGAGGTATTAGGCTGGGCGGGGCTTTTGCGGGGTATGCCTTGCGAGACCGCGATCGCTTCTAATGAGGTGATTTGTATTACTCTTGCAACCACCGACTTCCTAGAACTAATTGAGCAAGAGCCAGGATTTGCTGCCGCGTTTCGTCAACGTTGTGCGTTAGTGGAAGCCTTTGACTTGCTTGGAGCAGAACTAGAGCGCCAACCTATTAATAGAGCTATTAATCTTAAAGACTTTACCCAGCAGGTGTGGCCAGAAGCTGTAGTCATGAATTTGCCTAAAGGCAGGACACAGCTCAGCCAGCTTGACCCTAGTTTAATTTGGTTAGTTAGTGGCGGTGGCACAGTTACCAACCAGCCAGTAGGCAGTCGCCTTAATGCTTTTATCTCTCAACCCTATGTCAGTGTGGAGGGGCCAAGTGCGGCCCGTCTCGTTGGGTTCCCTGCTACCGCTTTAGGAGAGGTGCATGCAGAAGCTAATGGTTCAGCTCTGGTACTGAATGATGCGGCTGAATTAGTGCCCTTCCCAGAGGCTGAGGCCGAACTAGAGGCGGAAGGTGTAGACATTCCTTACGCGCCTGAGAAGGTACCAGGAGATTCAAGTGCTACCCTGACGCAACAGGCTAAGGGGAAACAGAAATATCCTTACATCCGAGCGAGAGGGCCACTCAACGCGACTCTAGCTTGTTTCCAAATGTTGGCGCAGCATTTGGGTCTACCTTTTCGGCGGGATGTGGTGCATCGGGTTTTAACGAATCAGATGGATCGCTCAGGTAGCATGTCTCTACAAGTCTGTGGCGCGATCGCAGAATTGATGGGGTTAAATGCCCAACTGGTTAATGTACCCGCCGCAACTGTGAGCCGCCTGCCTGCCCCAGCGTTGATCCGTTGGCAAGATAGCTGTGCAGTGCTGTATGAGATTAGTGATAAAGCGATTGTGCTGGCTGTCCCAGAAACAGGAATTCGGCGATTAAAACCAGCGGACTTTGCAGAGATCTGGGGGCAAGAAGGTCAGGTTTTATTGCTAAAGCCTACCAAACAAACGCCCAAGCAACGGTTTGGCCTCGGTTGGTTTTTGCCATCCTTGATTCGGTATCGCAAGGTTTTAATTGAAGTTTTAATCGCTTCCTTTTTTGTGCAGCTATTCAGTTTGGCCAACCCTTTGATGCTGCAAATCATCATTGACCGAGTGTTGGTCCAAAACAGTCTGGACACTTTGAATGTCCTCGGCATCTTCTTACTGCTAATGGCGTTTTTCGAGTCGCTGTTAATGAGCTTGCGAACCTATTTGTTCGTCGATACCACCAACCGGATCGACATGGCTTTGGGTTCAGAGATTATTGACCACCTCCTCCGATTGCCTCTGAAATATTTTGAGAAGCGCCCAGTAGGGGAACTGTCTAGTCGCATCAATGAGCTAGAAAATATCCGCCAATTTTTAACTGGAACAGCGCTAACTGTAGTGCTAGATGCCGTGTTCTCGGTCATCTACATCGTGGTCATGTTTATCTACAGTTGGCTGTTGGCTCTTGTCGCTTTAGCCACAATTCCTCTGTTTGCTATTCTGACAGCTTTAGTTTCTCCCATTATCCGACGACAGTTGCGGGCCAAAGCAGAGCGTAACGCTGAAACGCAATCTTACTTAGTGGAGGTGATGTCTGGAATTCAGACGGTCAAGGCTCAAAACATTGAGTTGCGATCGCGCTGGCAATGGCAAGAGCGCTATGCTCGCTACGTGAGCGCTGGATTCCAAACGGTTCTGACTTCTACGACTGCTGGTGCGACTAGCAACTTACTCAACAAAGTTTCTGGTTTGCTGGTGCTCTGGGTAGGGGCTTACCTGGTAATTGCGGGCCAGTTAACCTTAGGACAGTTATTTGCCTTCCGGATTATTGCTGGCTACGTGACCACACCCTTACTGCGTTTGACGCAACTGTGGCAAAACTTTCAGGAAACTGCCCTCTCGTTAGAGCGTCTAAGCGATATTATCGACACTCCCCAAGAGGCAGATGAGCTGGATCGGCAAAACATTCCGATGCCCACGATCAAAGGGGCGGTTACCTACGATGATGTGGTCTTCAGCTTTAATAAAAATAGTGCACCTCAACTCAATCACATCAGCATCGAATTCCCTGCTGGTATTTTTGTGGGCGTGGTAGGGCAGAGTGGTTCGGGTAAAAGCACTTTAATGAAGCTGTTACCGCGTCTCTATGAACCAGAGTCCGGACGCATCTTAATCGATAATTACGACATTAACAAAGTGGAGTTGTATTCCCTGCGGCGACAGGTCGGCATTGTGCCACAGGAGCCGCTACTGTTTGATGGCACTGTTCAAGAAAACATTGCGCTAACTCAACCAGATGCTTCTTCGGAAGAAATTATCGCTGCTGCTAAGGTGGCGGCGGCCCATGATTTCATCATGACGTTGCCAAATGGCTATAACACTCGCGTAGGTGAACGGGGAGCGGCGCTCTCTGGGGGCCAGCGACAACGGGTAGCGATCGCTCGAACCGTGTTGCAAAATCCTCGTCTCTTGATTTTGGACGAGGCAACCAGTGCTTTGGACTACGACACTGAACGGCAAGTGTGTCTGAACTTGGCAGAAGCTTTTAGAGATCGCACCGTGTTCTTTATCACGCACCGTCTAAGCACCATTAAGAACGCCAACATGATTTTGATGATGGACAAAGGTTCTATCGTCGAAACCGGACTGCATGAAGAACTAATGGCAATCAAAGGGCGCTACTACTGCCTCTATCAACAACAAGAGTCGCAAATGTAGACCCGTTGCCTTTAGAGGGAAGCTGGAAGCTCAAGGGGGTGGCAATCGCTACCTCTCTTCTGAACCATTCAACAGCAAGACTCAGCTGTAAAGTTTCATCAAACTTTTGTAGTAAGTATTTTCTGAAGCTAGACGAAATTGCTACATAAAGAGGAAGACTACCCCCTAAAGATTGATATTGCAGCAATTGATTTTCAGTACTTGCAAATCTGTGAACCTTAAAGGGCACGATAACAACAGGACTAAGCCGTAAAAACTTCCAGCGGAATTTCCTTGCTACGTTGCTGGTGCTGGCAAATCCCCCTTTGCTACAGCCCATGAATTGCGCCACTCCCTATTACCTACTAGGTTTATGATGATTAACCAGCAAAATGGAGCCAAGTTGAATCAACAGCTACCTCCTACCCCAGAAGTAGCTTCTTATTCAGCGAAATCGACAACTTTTGACCAACCTGTTGTTCTCCAGCAACCTGCCACTTGGTCACGAGCCATTGTTTGGAGTATCGTTGCTGTTACCACAGCTTCAATCATCTGGGCCTGTATAGCCAAAATTGAGGAAGCGGTCAGTTCTCAGGGCAAGCTGGAGCCGCAAGGCGCTGTGAAAGAAGTGCAAGCTCCAGTCGCAGGGGTTGTTAAAGAAATTTATGTCAAGGAAGGCGATCGCGTTAAGCAAGGGCAAACGCTCCTCAGTTTTGATCCCACCGCAGCGCGAGCCCAAGAGAAGTCGCTGCTGAATATTCGTACTGCCTTGATGCAGGAAAATCAGTTTTATCGGTCTCAACTCGTTGGTTTGGCTTCCCCAGCCAGCACCGATCAAGCGGCGATCGCACTGAAACTACCTACAGAGATTGCTTCCCTGACCAAGAGCCGAGTGAACCTCTTGGCAGAAAACCAAATGTATCGCGCTCAGCTTACAGGTGCTCCCCAAGGAGGTAATTTCTCCATTGATCAAATGGCGCGCCTGCAATCCAGTCGAGATGAATTTAATTCGCGGGCGGCATCAGCTCAGTTGGAGACAAAACAACTGGAGCGCCAGTACAGTCAAAACCAAGTGTCTCTAGCTAATGCCAGGGATAGTTTGGCGGTGAACCAGCGAATTTTAGATGGCATTCGACCACTGTATGAAGAAGGTGGCATTGCTAAGATTCAGTATTTGAAGCAAGAACAAGAAGTTCGCTCTGGTCAAGCTGAAGTTGAACGCCTAGGTCAGGAACAGCAGCGCTTGCAATTCGCGATCGCTCAAGCTCAACAACAGCTACAAAACACCGTCTCTCAGACACAAAAAGATGTTCTGACTTTGATGGCAAATAATGATCAACGCATTGCGGAAATTGACAGCCAATTGACCAAGGCGATCGTTGAAAATGAAAAACGGCTTGACGAAATTAATAGTCAACTTAGTCAAGCCCAACTGACGTTGAAATATCAGGATATTAAGGCTCCTACTGATGGCATTATTTTTGATGTCAAAGCAGGTGGCCCCGGCTTTGTCGCGAACCCCAGTGAGGCTGTGCTCAAGATTGTGCCCAGCGATCAGCTAGTCGCCAAGGTTTATATTACAAACCGAGACATCGGCTTCATCAAAGAAGGCATGGATGTGGATGTCAGAATCGACTCTTTTCCCTTTAGTGAGTTTGGAGATATTAAAGGCCAATTAACCTCCATTGGTTCTGATGCTTTACCTCCCGACGAACTGCGGCAGTACTACAGCTTCCCCGCGAAAATTACTCTAGATGCTCAAACACTCCGGATCAGAGGGCGAGAAGTACCCCTGCAATCGGGTATGTCCGTGAGCACCAATATTAAGATCCGCCAGCGCACCGTCATGAGCATCTTTGTTGACTTATTTGCGAAGCAGTTGGATGGTATGAAGGCGATCAGATAAGCTGCTATAACGGCAGTTCTGCCTTGTTTTCCTAACTGCCTAATCCCTGAAATGCTGGAGCAGCAAGTACAGCCCGTGCCAATATTGCAAGCAGATGCTCATCACGTCACATCTGAGCCCCCTGCTTGGTTTGTTCAGGCTGTGCAGCAGCAGGCTATAGGTCTCCCTGGCCATTATGTAGCTCAGTTATTGTGGCAGCGGGGAATTCAAGACCCAGAGCAACTTGCTGGTTTTTTGCACCCACAGTTTTATCAGCCAGCCAGCCCGTTTGAGTTTGGTCAGGAGATGCAATGGGCTGTTGAGCGCCTCCAGCAAGCACATAACCAGAATGAAGTTGTAGCAATTTGGGGAGATTTTGACGCGGATGGCATTACAGCCACAGCCGTACTTTGGGATGGGCTTGGCCAATTTTTTAGTCAGGGCGATCGCCTACTTTACTACATCCCCAATCGCTTGATTGAGTCTCATGGTCTGTCTCAACAGGGACTCGATCGCTTAGCCGCTCAAGGTTGTCAGTTAGTAGTTACTTGCGATACGGGTAGCACCAATCTGGCCGAAATCAAGTACGCCCAAAATTTAGGCATGGATGTGATTGTCACCGATCACCATACTCTGCCGCCAGAACGCCCTGATGCGACAGCAATTATCAACCCTCGCTATTTGCTGCCAACTCATCCTTTAGCTCATCTTTCTGGGGTGGCTGTTGCCTACAAACTGGTGGAAGCCCTCTACCAAACTTGGCATGAAGTCCCGCAACAACCGCTCACACATCTACTGGATTTGGTCGCCATTGGCCTGATTGCTGATCTGGTTCAGCTTACCGGAGATTGTCGGTATCTAGCCCAGCAAGGGATTGAGCAATTGCAGCAGCATCTAATTAATCATGAGGCGGGAGTCAAACCAACTCGACCGGGGATTGCTCGTTTGTTGGAGCTGTGCAAAAAAACAGGCGATCGCCCCACGGATATTTCTTTTGGATTGGGTCCTCGAATTAATGCAGTCAGTCGGATTCAAGGCGATGCCCATTTTTGTGTGGAATTGCTCACTAGTCGGGACGAACAGCGCTGTCGGCAGTTGGCCGAAGAAACAGAGCTAGCCAATATTCGCCGCAAAGCTCTACAGCGAGAAGTGACCCACCAGGTCAAAGACAGACTGGCTCAGCTAGATCTCTCAACTACCAGCGTTATTGTCCTAGTTGATACTCAATGGCCCATTGGGGTCTTAGGCCTAGTCGCGGGACAAATCGCTCAAGAATATGGTCGCCCTACAATTTTGCTCAACGCTGATTCGCTAGATCTGGATTTGACGACACCCAACTCAACCAGCGAGACGCGATCGCCCGCTTCAGCTTTGGCTAGAGGATCGGCGCGATCGGTGAATCAAATTGATCTTTACCAGCTCGTACAAGAGCAAGCCTACTTACTTCATAGCTTTGGGGGGCATCCCTTTGCAGCAGGGCTGAGCCTACCAGTTGCTAATATTCCCCTGTTTACTGAAGCCGTTAATCGCCAACTACGACAGCAAAACTGCGGCACCCCTGCTTCGACTTCTGCCAATCAAGCTGATCTAGTGGTCACAGTGGCGGAGTTAGGCAAAACTCTATTCCGCGAACTTAAGCTGCTAGAACCCTGTGGTATGGGAAATCCTGTTCCCAAGCTCCTCATCCAAGATTGCTGGTTTGAGCGGTCTTGGCACCGCAACATCCAAGATTGGCAAGGTCGAAAAGTTCAGTACATCAAAACAGAATTTGCCCTGCGCGATCATTCGACTACGTTTGGCTTTCCGGGAGTTTGGTGGGGGCACTACAAAGAAGAACTTCCCTCAGGACGCTGTGACGTGGTTGTAGAACTGGATTTCAATACCTACGAAAATCGTCAACGTGGCAAAAAACCACACTACGAAATTCGGCTGTTAGAGGTGTTTCCGGTCAGCGAAGCAACGTTACTGAACCAACTCCCTCACCCTGTGGATTGGCTCATCGATTGGCGGGGAGAACCTGAACCCTTTACACCAGACACACAGACATTGTGGATAAACCAATGCCCAGCGAGTTGGGGAGAATTACAAGCTTGGTTTCGTCGAGCGATTCAAGCAGGACAGCGATTGGCGATCGCTTATCCACCTCCGAACCTGATTGCTCCTACCCAAATTTGGCAGCAGTTGATCGGCATTGCTAAATATCTCAGCCGTACGGGTCGTTCTGCCACTCGCAACCAGTTGCATGAAAAACTGGGGATCGGCGATCGCTCGTTGCAATTGGGCTTTCAAGCGTTGCAGTGTCTCGGCTTTGCTGTCACCTATGCTGAGCAGGGATTCCAAGTGGAGTTTCAAGCGAAAGCTGACCCTACATCTGTAGAGATGCAATTAACGGAAGCGGTGCAGCAATTCTTGGGAGTTGTTCAAGAAGAGCAGTTTCGTCGCCAATATTTTTATCGAGTGCCCTTGTCAACGCTAGAAGCAGTAGCTCAGCAAACAATGTTGCTGCAATCTCACCGCTCACCTGAGGCACATGTAGCTGAATAGTCTTGGCTGTCATTGAGGTGAGTGTTCAGAGACTGGCCTAAAAATCTACTGAACTTTCCCTTGATGCTCACATTCAAATCCTCGCTGTTGCCATTCCTGAATGTTGACTTCGCTCAGGGGAATCACATCAGTGCACTTGGGAGTATAAACCTGGCTGACTGCCGCCCAGACTAAACTCCGCGCTACATCTAGGCCAGTCTTGATCCAAGACTCACGATTACCAGGAACGCCTTCTTCTTTGACAAGATCTGGCTCTACCCAAATGCCATGTGCTCCCAATAAAATCTGTGCCATCCACTTGGCTCTAGGGAGATGGGTGGGAGAAGTGACCAGCTTGGCTTTGTGTACCTGCCACTGTCGTAACAGTGGAATGTTGAAGTAGAAATTACCGAATGTAGAATCGGCACACTTTTCTAACCAAACTTGCCTGATGGGGGCTTGAGCACGTTGAAAAATAAGCCAGATGCAAGGATCTTGAGAGCCTTGAGAAATCAGAATCGGGGTTTCGGGATGTTGTTTCGCGAGTTCAGTCACATAAATTTCACGGCGGATACTACCCCCGAGCACGAAAACAGCATCAACTGGCCCCAAAGCTGCCGATCGCAACGCTATCGTATTAATCAGGAGCCATAGACCTAATAGTAGGCCGATTCCCCAAAGTCCAAGTTTGACAGGACGGCTCCAAACCTTAGCTACCGAATTTTTCCTGTATGAATGCTGGCGACGCTTACCTTTCAGCTTCATGGCTAGTGGGGATAATCTCCAATCAACTCAATAGATCAAATCTGCACTGAATGGCTTAAAACAACACGCTAACTGTTGAATAATTCACCGCAACTTTACTGACTCTTAAAACTTGAACCTCGTGCTATTCTGCGGGCAACACTATCATGATTCTTAGCTATATCTGACTCTTCTGCTTGATCTAACGACTATGAGTTACGATTGCTGCATCCCCTAGCAAACTTTGGTTTTAGCTAATTCTCTCTAGCATGGACACTGACTAAACTGGCACATGTTCAGCATGCTTTACCTCGTTAGTCTGGGTATGTTGAAGATAATTGTCTCAGGGGTCGTCCAACCTTTTGACAGTTTCGCGCATGAGGAGTTGTTGCTGAAGCTAGGGACCCAGTAAGCCCCCTAGAATTCACCGTGGTGCATTTTCCGGTTTTGTGTCCGAAGGCTGTTTATATAAAAGCCTTATTGCTAAGCCACTGATACTTAAACGATTTGAGCCAACTTCCAATGAACCAGTCCCCCAGACATTCCCATCTGCTCCAAGTTGCTCTTTGTGGCGGGGCGATCGCTACTGCTGCTACCCTCACGTTATTTGGTCCTGGTCTTAGTCGCTCAGTCCGAGCTGCTCTGCAAGATAGTCCCAAAACGGTTTTGGATGAAGCTTGGCAGATTGTGAATCGCGATTATGTGGATGGTACGTTTAACCAAAAAGACTGGCAGGCAGTCCGACAGAGTTTGCTTGGCAAAAACTATAGTTCTCGCGAGGAAGCTTATGCAGCGCTACGCAAATCCTTGGAGCAACTCAACGATCCTTACACCCGCTTTCTAGACCCCAAGCAATACCAGGCGTTAAATAGCCAAACTTCGGGAGAACTCTCTGGCGTTGGGATTCGCTTAGAGCTCAACGAGAAGACTAAAACTTTGACAGTGGTAGAGCCGATTGAAAACTCTCCTGCTTTGAAGTCAGGGATTCAAGCGGGCGATCGCATTTTGGCAATCAACGGCAAGCCCACCAAAGGAATGACCGTAGAGGATGCTTCTAATCTGATTCGGGGAGACGTTGGTACTAAAGTTACCCTACGCATTGAGCGCGATACTAAGTCTGCTTTTGATGTGCCTTTGCAACGGGCTCGGATTGAGCTACCCACGGTACGCTACAGCCTGCGCCAAGAAGGCTCGAAGCGAGTTGGCTATATTCGCTTGAATGAGTTTAGTGCTCACGCTCCAGAGCAAATGCGGCGAGCTATTCAAGACCTGACAGGCCAAAAAGTAGATGCCTTTGTGCTCGACTTGCGGAGTAACCCTGGTGGTTTATTGCAAGCTAGTATTGACATTTCTCGGATGTGGATGGACTCCGGCTCAATTGTCCGCACCGTGAATCGTAAAGGTGAAAACGAAGAATTGGCCGCCAATCGCACCGCCCTCACCAAGTTACCGCTCGCCGTTTTGGTAGATGGTAATTCCGCTAGCTCCAGTGAGATCGTAACTGGTGCTCTCAAAGACAACGGACGTGCCACTGTAATAGGTAGCCAAACTTTTGGTAAAGCTCTAGTACAGTCTGTTCACTCTTTGTCCGATGGTTCTGGGCTGGCTGTGACCATTGCCCACTACTACACTCCTGATGGGACTGATATTAGCCAGAAGGGAATTACACCTGACGTCAAGATTGACTTAACGGATGCTCAACGTCAGCAGTTAGTGTCTAATCCAAAGATGATTGGTACTAAGGATGATCCCCAGTATCTACGAGCCCTGAATGTGCTAGAAGCAGAGTTTGCCAAGGTCAAGCAACCTACCGCTGCTCAGCGTCAGAGCCGCAATACCTGTTTACTCCCAGGATTTGCTTGTCGGTCTAATGCCCAATAGACTGCTCAATCACTACACATCAAGCTCTTAAAGCTAAGCGCTTCCTCAGGGGAGCGCTTACTTGCTAAATAGGGCATGGGTCATGCGTTTAAGGCTTTAACTGTATTTGGCTCGCTAGATGTACGAGTTCTGGCAGAATCAGCTTTTCCATCGCGAGGGTAACTGCATTAGTGGAGCCTGGAACGGAGAAAATTAGCTTGTTTTGGTAGACTCCTGCTACTGCCCTAGAGGCGATCGCCCGTGAGCCAATTTCTTGATAGCTGAGCCAGCGAAATAGCTCTCCAAACCCCGGCAGGGTTTTCTCTAATAGCTTTTCAATTGCATCATAGGTTGTGTCCCTCGGAGCAATCCCAGTGCCGCCATTAACAATCACTGCATCTAGATCGACTCGTTGACTCAGGGCTTGGATTTGCGCCTGAATTTGGGCAGGTTCGTCTGGGACGATGGTGTACTCATGGACCTGATGCCCTGCGGTCGAAAGTAATTGCTGAATTGCCTGACCACTGCGATCGCTCTCAAAAGATCGAGTATCACTAACCGTAATCACAGCGCAACTTACGACAATATTTGCTGAATCAGGATGCGGCTGGTGAGTCATGAAATGCTTTATCAGCTTGGCTAAAGGGTAGATTGCCCTCGATCCTTATGAGCGAGCAAAATCTTTGACGGTTCAGGATGAGGGCAGGCTATGAGACGCTCTTGGTAACAAGCAACTTGTTAACCAGAAATAAACTAGCTAAGACTTACTGAATCCTAGATCGTTCTCTTCTGAGTAGCGTTCCATGAATCGCATAAAGCGCTCCCACTCTTCGGTAGACTGCATGTAATAAAAAGCTTCCAGTGCTTCTGGTTGGCCATTGACGAACTTAGCTTTTACTTCACGTGTGGAGATTTCGCCTTCTTCGTCGATCAGGTACATCCCTGTAATGGCATCAGTGTTGCTAGCACTTAAAGCCTTAGGCCGCTCAAAGTAGAAGGTTGCAGTACCATTGCTGCCGTCGCGAGAACGAGTGACACGAACGTCAGGAACTGCATCTTCGGTAATACCTCTGGAAAATTGGATTTCAGCCATGTCTTTAGAATTAAATCTTAAATGGACAGTTAACTATTCTTAATCATATAGATCAGTTGCTCTAAATCAAAACTCGTTAGAGGACGGGGATCGGTGGTAAAGAAAAAGGGATAGTTGTGCTGAATAGCTGTAAGCCCACGCAACACAACTTTGCAGGTATCGCCTAGGCAGAAACGATGTAAGGAGAGCTAATGGCAGGCGATCGCCCCGCATTCACCAAAGCCTGATAAACCATAGCGGTTACTTCAGCCCGAGTCGTTTCTCGATTTGGGTTCAGCTGCCCCACTGTCGGGAAGTTCACTACCATTCGTCGTTTTGTGGCTGTGGCTACGGCACCTCGGGCAAAAGGTGGAATTGAGCCTTGATCACTATAGATCCCCAACACGGTTTCATCACCACTTCCTAAGTTCAGACCGTTGACTAGGGAAACGAGGACTTGAACGCGCAATACGTTGTCAGTCGGCCGGAACGTGTTATCTGGAAACCCAGAAAGGAACCCACCCCGGTAAGCTTGCTGGATCGCATTAGCGGCCCAAAAATCTGCGGCCACATCACTAAAAGTAGTAGCAGTTCGGATCGCAGGCGGATTTAATGCTTTGACTAACAAAGCTGCGTATTGCGCCCGATTCATCTTTGCGTCTGGTTTAAAGGAACCATCTTCAAAGCCGCTAATTAACCCTTGACCTCCTAAGGCACGAATAAAATCTGCTGCCCAGTGACCTTGAATGTCTGTAAAGGAGGGTGTGGCTTGATCTGGGTTAACGATAAAGTTAGAGGCGATCGCAGGCGCTTCCCCACGTGCTACCAGTGCTTGATAGATCAAGGCAGCAACTTCCGCTCGGTTGATGTCTCGCATGGGTTCTAGTTGACTGACCTGTGGTTGATTCACCACCATGCGGCGTTGAGTTGCTGTAGCCACTTCATCTGTGGCATAGCTAGGAATCTGAGCTCGATCGCTATAGACCAGCAAAATATTTGTGTTGCCGCCTGTGAAGCCTAAACCACTAGTCAAAGACACGATCGCCTGAACGCGAGTTAAGTTTTGGTCAGGGCGGAAGGTATTGTCTGGAAACCCAGAAACGAAGCCCATTTGAGCTGCCTTCTGAATTGCTGCCCGTCCCCAGAAATCAGCCGGAACATCAGTAAAATTAGTTGCCTCTTTTTTGTTGGGTAGATTAAAAGCTTTAGCGATCGCGGCAGCATATTGTGCTCTAGTGATGTTGGCTCCGGGTTTAAAGGTGCCATCAGGAAAACCGCTAATGATGCCACGACTCACTAACCCACGAATAAAGCTCTCTGCCCAATGACCTGTAATGTCAGTCAATCCGGTAGGAGTTGGTGTGGGTGTTGGCGTGGGAACTGGCGTGGGAGTCGGAACGGGCGTTGGGGTAGGCGTTGGTGTTGGGGTAGGCGTGGGAACTGGTGTGGGAGTTGGAACTGGTGTGGGAGTTGGGGTAGGCGTGGGAACAGGCGTTGGGGTGGGAGTGGGAACCTCGCTAGCGACGAAGTTGATCAGACCTTGAACACGGGTAGGGTTGAGTTGGTTGCCGACAGAAATTAGGGTGGTTTTGGTCGCATTGTTTAGATCAAACGCCCCATTGTCCCTAAAGATGTTGCCACCTGGGTCTTGGCTTTTGCCCAAATCTGGCAAAGAAGTATTCGTAATGACCAGACCGTCGCTAGTATTTTTCTCAACCACGTTGCTGCGTAGTACGGGGTTAGCTTGACCCGATAGAACCACCCCAGAACGATTTTCAAAAATTCTGTTATCCGCGACTAGGGGAGCCGCATTGTCTCCAATGGCAATGCCGTAGCCTGTCTTTTGGCAAACGTTGCGACGGATTTCGCCTTTAGCATTTCGGACAATAGAGATACCACTAGCAGCATTTTGAGAGAATATGTTGTCTATAATCACCGGATTAGCTGTCCCGGTGGCAAAAACCCCTTCGCGACCACAGTTAGTCAAGGTGCTGTTAGCCACAGTAGGCGCGGTTGACTCCACCCAAATAGCGGTGCCACGCTGGGCTCGGTTGGTGACAGTGACCCCTCGCAGTTGAGCGCTATTTTCTAGGCGTAGGGTGATATTTTGCCGTGCAAAGGTAGGGCTAATGTATTCACCGCTGCCTTCAATCAGTACACCACTACCCTTATTACTCTCATTACCGACCACAGTTACACCCGCCGGAACCGTCAGCGGAAAAGCCTCCCCGCCAGCAGCATTGTAGGTGCCTGCTACTAGCTGAATGGTGGTGCCTGAACGGGCTTGCTGTAAGGCTCGCGTTAGGGTTTTAAGAGGAGCAGCTTGACTCCCATTGGCAGCATCATTACCTGCCGCAGGATTTACATACAGGATGGAGCCAGAAGCAGATTGAACCATGACTATGCACCTATCCGCAATATTTAAAGCACTACCCATAGAGCTACAAGGCGTGCAAGTCGATTTTAGGGGCAGTTCTTCATCTTGATAGAGAGTGGCTGGCACCTCAGAACTTTTGAAGCTAAGCGATTTGCACTCAAGCCTATAGCGGCTGGGATTCACAGCGATTCTTAAGAGTTTCTGAATCCAGAGGCTATACTGCTGGGAAAGCGCATCTATTTTTGAGGTCTCTATGGCTTCTCCACAGGCGATCGCCCGACAAGGCGAACTACTCAACCGATTGGTACTAGACCGAGACACTGCTGAAGAACTGGGTCGAGTTGATCAAATTTGGATGGTGCCAGAGCTGCACCGAGTCATGGGGATTATTTGTACAACAGGGTTTTTGAAGGGTAAAAAACAAATGTTTACCCTGTTGCAAATCGAGGCATTTGGTACCGATAGCATTGTTGTGAATTCGAGTCACACCAGCGTAAATCCAGAGGAGATCAAACCAATTGATTCCTTGATTGGCCGCGAAGTTTGGAGCGATGCTGGCAATAAAATTGGCAAGCTAACCGATTATTTATTTGACCCTACAACTGGAGAAATTACTCAGTATCTATTTGTCTCGCGAGGCTGGAGCAGCTTGACCGATGGCAGCTATTTATTACAGCCAACCATGATCCTAGGCTTGGGGAGCAAGCGGGTGATGATCTCCAATAATGCGGCTCAGGAGATCTCGATTTACACCGAAGGCCTCAAACATAAGGTCGCTAAGGTTAGTAGCTTTTTACAGTCAGATTACGCACAGACAAAGCAAGATGTGAAATCTTGGCTGGGAGGGATTCAAGCCATAACTAGCCAAGCTAAAGAACAATTTCAAACCTTGAGTGTTCAGGCTAAAGAACAAGCTCAGATAGTGGGTGGACAGCTTAAAGACACAACCCAAACTCTCGCTGAGCAGGCCCAAGAGAAAAGTCAGACGCTTAAAGAGACTCTCAAAGAGCGAGCACAATTGTTAGGTGAACAGGTTAAAGACACAACCCAAGCCCTAACAGAAGAAGCCAAAGCTAATGCAGGCGATCGTGCTGAACCGCGCCCTGAACCAGAAGTAAGGGTTTCTCCAAACTCGGATAGCCCTGTAGCGCAACCCACTCAGACGGCTGAAGTGATTGTGGATGTTAGTCCTGACGAACCTTCAGAATCTACATCTCAGTAGACAGCTTGTGGCCCGGACAGGATGCCCATGCCTGAGTGAGATGCTGTAGCGCTAATGACCATGTAACTATGGAGGCATTGCGGGGTAGGAGGTGTGGCAATGGTGGTGACCGTAGTAATCATTAATCTCTTGATTAGTGGCTTTTGTCTCTTTGCTGCTTGGCAGATTTGGAAATTGCGTCGCACCCTAGCTCAAGTCGCCAATACTTTAACCGCCTGTGAGCGCAGTACGCATAAAGTCTTGTATGGTGCGCCAACCGGAATTTTGCAAGGGAAGAAAGGTGCGAATTTGCTGCGTCAGCAATACCAAACACTAGAGTTGCAGTTGCAAAAAGTGCAGCAAGTGTTGGGGCTGATTAGTTTGGGCCAAGGAGTTTGGCGTAAACAGGTGAGGCGATCGCAACGACCGAGAACCGTGAAAAAGCGTTTTTAGCGGATACCAAAACCATGAGATAGATTAATGTGTAGTGACAGTGAAGCATAGAACGCTGATTTGAGTGCTTGGGTGCAAAAATTGATGCAGCTTCTAGAGAACCAATCCAGTAAAATCGGGGCGGTTCCACCTCATAAACGAGCAGGTGGCATCCAATCGAGTTAAATTAATCAGCTAGTTATTGAAGGTAGAAGCCAGACAATGTCGAACAACCGTTCCGGATCATTCCTTGGAGGTCTACTGTTAGGAGCTGCAATTGGCACAGTGACCGGGTTATTGATTGCTCCTCGGACAGGACGGGAGACGCGGCAGCTCTTGAAGAAATCTGCGGATGCTCTACCAGAACTCGCAGAGGATTTGTCAACCAGTGTGCAGCTCCAAGCCGATCGCCTTTCTGAGTCGGCTTTGCGAAATTGGGATGAAACGCTAGGACGCTTGAAAGAAGCGATCGCCTCAGGGATCGAAGCAACCCAACGGGAACAACAGGTCTTGAATCAAGCATCTCCGGAAGCTACAGAGTCAGGTCCTGCTATGCATGATTCGTTCGATAAAATTCACTAACTTACTTCACTAACTTATTCACTAACTTTTAGAGTAGGCATTCGGTGATTGACCCTATTTTTTGGCTAGGACTTTCAATTCTGCTGGTGGCCGCGAGCCTCACAGCAGTTTTAGTCGTAGCCATACCAGCGCTTCAAGAATTAGCTAGGGCAGCTCGCAGCGCTGAAAAACTGTTCGATACTCTCTCACGCGAGTTGCCCCCCACTTTAGAATCTATTCGTTTAACTGGGTTAGAGATTAGCGACCTGACCGATGATATGAGCGAAGGTGTAAAGAGTGCGGGGCAGGTGGTTAAACAAGTAGACCAAAGCTTTGATGGTGCTCGAAAGCAAGTACAAAAGGCACAAACTACCACTCGCAGCGTATTTTCAGGTGTGAAAGCGGCGTGGCGGACATTTACCCGTACTCCTCCAAGTTCACCCAGTAGCCGTCGCTCAGCTGGGCGTTTGCCACCCCCGACTCGCTCACCTTTAGATTTGCAGAGTAGCAGCTATAGTTCTCGATCTACACCGGATGCTCCCAGCGAGTCTAGCGAGATGAATCGACCGTTTTCAACCCTAGAAGGACGCCAAGCCGATGCAGAGAGAGATCGCTTCCGAGACGGCCCTCGGTCTTCTGCTAGTTACACTTACCCACCGATACGCGAGTTGCCAGATTCAGCTCTGCCCCAGGTAGACTCTGAAGAGAAATCAGCGGAATGATATAAGTGGCAAGCAGAAAAATTCTGTGAGACCAAGCGGAATGATCGGGAGTGGGATAGACTTAAAACCAAAGTTCAATGATGCGATTTAGGAACGTCTAGGTTGCCTCTAGAGCAATCCTGTCGCCGACTAAGGCTGCTAATTTAAACCAGCAGTCTTTTTTGCCGCCAAACTAATTCATAGGCTTAAGTAATGTGCGGTGGGCATCCCCTTGCCGAGGGTTGAGATGGAATACTGGGAATTTCTACTACAGAAAGAGGGCGATCGCTCTTGGCTACCTCTAGAGTCACCGGATGTGGAAATTTTAGAGGGACGCTATCGAGTGGTTGCTCGCTCTAGCCGTGCCAATATAAGCGTTGAAATCCGGATCACGCATCAAGTCGCTGATGAAGTTCCACCCAAGCGGCGGTCGCAAAAGCGATTTGGCCGCACCAATAAGGATGGATTAATGGTAGTTTTCCCCTTCACCCGGATGAAACCAGGGTTGTGGGAAATTCGTTGCGCTGGCGATTTGATGTCAGATTTTCTGGGTCAAAGTTGGCAGCACAATGTCTGCCTGCAAGTATTACCCCAAGAATTTGAGTCTGAGACAGATTGGGACCCTGAGTGGGAGATGCAGGATGAAGAAACGACAGACTCCTCATCCTCACAGTCCAGTTCAGTGGTGACTACAGCCACAGCTACTCATCTGGAGCCAGAGCCGATAGAGCATGAGACAGCATCTGAGCCAGAACCAGAAGTCACTACTGCCCAGTCCGAAGCTACCGTAGAAGCTACTTCTGAAGCTAGCGTAGAAGTTTCCCCCGAGCCTGTGACGCCGGAGGGTGTAAATAACACGCACCAGATTCCTGCAACCGCAAACTATTCTGTAGAAAACTATTCTGTAGAACAGTTACAGTACCTTGCAGAGCGGATCTCAGAATCGGAAGCTACCCTGTTGCCTGAGGTGGATCTAGAGAGTGCGGCGATCGCCAATCCCAGTCCAGAAATACCTGAACTCCCTGAGTCTGCTGAGACCCTTGCGATCGCTGAGACGGCAAGCCCAGAGACAAGCCCAGAGACAAGCCCAGTAGAAGATTTCTCGGTCCCTCCTGAAGGGACTGGGGTGGCTATTCCCAATACTCCAGATCTGGTAGCAGAGCCGCCAGAGTTGGAAAACGTGCCGCTCCAGCTAGTGCTCGCTGATTCTGCTTACATGACTTCCTGGGGGCGACCCTTCACTTTGTCTGGGCGCATTGAGTTGCAAGAGCCAGAAATTCCCACTGCCGCGATCGCCAATCTCCCCGCAGCAGTTCGTTCTGGTCAGGGAGAGTTGCAGGTTTGCTTGCGCGATCCGCAAAGTGCTCAAGTTTTAGTCGAAGTGCGACAACCTCTGACCAGCCAACCTCTGCCTTACACGTTTAACTGCACGATAGAAATTCCCTTAAGCTGCAAAACTCGATTATTGCTAGGAGATGTCACCTTTCATCGTCCAGCGATCCCGACAGACCAGGCAGAGTCTGCCACTTGGCAATCTGCTGACACATCTGCGGTCACTCAGTCATTTACGCTTACAGCCGATGTAGATGAGTTGCTGGATGCGATCGCTGCTGACTTAAGCGAAAATCAGTTGCTGGATTTACCTCTGTCTACAGAACCATCCGAACTGGAATCCGCAGCAGCCGACTTTGCCACAACTGATCAGCAGTTGGAACGGCCCTATCTAAATCTCTCTTTTCTAAACTTGGGAGAGCAGTCTCAAGGTAAGCAGCTATTTCACATTCAACCTTCTACGGGTTCACCGCTTCCGCCCCAAATTCATCAATCCGGTCAATCTGAATTTTCCAAGACCCCAGCTTTACCTGTCTTTCAAGGGTTTGCTCCTCCTGCAACGGAGCCACCTGTAGAAGTAGTAGCAGAGACCCCAGAAACGGTTGAAGAGAGTCCTGAGGAAGCCTTACAGCCAGACGTTGCCTTGGCTTTTCTTGATCTTGACTCCGATTTAGGAGATTTGGGCTTGGCAGATCCAGATATAGATCTAATGACAATCGGCTCATCTGAAGCTGAGGTGCCTGAGGCCGAGGTACCTGAGACTGAGGTATCTGAGACTGAGCCTGTACCGACTTCAGATGAGAGCAAGGCTCTAGTTGGGGATACTACTTCGCAGGCCTTGAAGTTCCAAGAGCGCTTCTGGGCCCGCCTAAATGCTTTAGCATCGGACGTTGATTTGTCTGAGTGGTTGAGGGAGGATCGCACCGACTCATCCATTTCCTCTGATTTGACAGACCTGGCCGAACCAGCCAGGGAAATAAGCTCAACGTCTACTAACGAGGTTAAAGCCTTCCCCACTCGTCCGGGGATGCCTCAATCGGGTGAAATGATTGTGCATCCAACGGCAAGGTCACCAGAGGATCGGTGGGTTGCCCAAGAAATTGTCGTTGAAGATGAACCAGTGGTAGCGACACCGCAACCAGCAGAGCCTGAACCTGATGAACCTGAAGTGCTCAGCCCTGCTTTGCTTCATCCAGATGAATCGGTACCCAATCCGCAGTTAGAAGTGCCAGCGGGGGAATTAGTTTCTGGTAAGCCAGTGACAGTCCGAGTCAGAATGCCTGATTTGCCTTGCCGAATCTATGTCAAGTTTTGGGTTAACGATCGCCAGACGCGATCGCTGCTAGATGGCCCTCGCTGGCTGGTGGACTTCACTCCAACTGGGCTAGGGGACTTAGAGGCAACAACGCAGCTCACCGTACCCTTTGGTAGCTTAGAAATTCAGTTTGAGGCGATCGCAATTGAAATGGCAACCCAACGCGAGAGTCACAAAGTAGTAGCAACTCGGATGGTAGTCCCCCCTGACACTCCTACATTGTCATTTCCAGAATGGGGGTAAGCAGGATACGAGATTCTCTAACCCCTAGCCTGCCGAGGTTTTTGTTAAAAATCTTTAGCAGATAAGAATTTACCTATCAATTCACAGTAAATTCGGTTTTGGAACTGTGCAATTTTGCAATTTTAGATAGGAAACTTTTCTTATGGCAGCTTCATTTTTGCCCTCAATCCTAGTGCCCGCAGTAGGTCTACTCTTCCCTGCGGTGGCAATGGCTTTTCTCTTTATCTATATTGAGCGTGAAGATCCCTCAGGTATTTAATTTGGTACTCAATCAATAGTAGCCAAACCCAAAACCTGGAACTATAAAAAACCACCTATCTTTTAAGGGTAGGTGGTTTTTTGCGCTGAGTTTTAGCCAAACAGATGTCAAAGATTTGAGACGAGCAAAAATTTTGAGTTAAAACCAGCTTTTGTTCATCAAACAGATGAGCCTAGACCCGCATAAGCTCCATAAAAGAAAAGACCTAGGACTGCAATTACGCCTAGCCCTGCCACAGTGGCAACAACCCACAGAGGAATTCTTCCAGTTCCAGACACAGCTTTTACCTCCTAATTAAAATTCAATAAAACTGGCAGAGAAAAAACAGCCAGTTAACTTGCATCCAGTTAGTTGAAGAAATAACTAGAGAACAAAATACCCAAAACGAAAATCAGCAGCAAACCTAGATAGAGCGAAGTTCGATTCAGCTCTACAGGCTGCTTGTTGGGGTTATTAGAAGACCGATCTGCCATTTCTTTTCCTACCGATGAATAAATTGCATAGATGCGATCGCGCCCAAGAAGAAAATAGTGGGCACCGCTAGGGTATGAACAGCTAGCCATCTAACTGTAAAAATTGGATAAGAAACGGGTTGATTGGGGGTATTGCTAGTCATGATCTAGAACCAAAATTTGAAAATAATTACTTGAGGAATTGATTGATCTGCTCTTTTGACTCGAAGCGATCTTTCACAATAGGCACTTCTTGACGAATCTCAGTGAAGTATTCGTTGGGTCTGGGAGTACCAAACACATCATATGCCAGACCAGTGCTCACAAAGAGCCAGCCAGCAATAAATAATGCGGGGATTGTAATGCTGTGAATAATCCAATAGCGGACGCTAGTAATAATGTCAGAAAATGGACGCTCACCAGTAGTACCGGACATTCAGACTTCTCCTCTAACAACAACAGAAAGCTTAATCACTATCATACGGAACGATAGAAACAGTCACAAGCAAGTCATCTTCTGAAAGAGCTAATTTTTGACCTCTTTTTTGACCTCTTATGATTGCGCCATTGTCAAGCAAACTTATAATTAAGCAGACTTAACTGAGGCTTGATATTTAAGTAGGGTGCCTCTTTGCCCAATCACAAATCCTTGCTCAGGGCTGAGGAAGACGATTTTGTAGAAATTACCAGGAATATTTTCTACATCTCGATCCTTTTGCCAAGTTTGGCCGCCGTCTAAGCTGCAAAGCAAGTTGCCACTACCACCGCTAACCCAAAGTTCATCTGGGGTTCGGTAAGCCAGGTCTAAAAATCCCCAACTAGTCGCAGATTCAGGGCTGTTTGCTGTATCCCAGGACTCGAAATCGTTGGGCTTACTAAATTGTACCTGCCCTCCCCGTGCTAGCATCCACAGGCGACCATCTGGGGTGAAGCCCATATTTTGTACTCGACGTGAGCTGTTACGGTTGTGTGGCTCCCAAGCTTCTTGTCCAGGTCGCCAAACTGAGTAAAAATTACCCTTCGCTGAGACCGCTACATATTGGCCGTCGTTGGAGCGAGAAATGTTACGAACGACCCCTACTGCCTCCTGAACTTCAGCTTTCCAATTTTTACCGCCATCTGTAGTGCGATAAATGGCTCCAATGTCAGTCGTCATCTGTGCGGTTTTAGGGCCAAGCGCTAAGACTGTGTTGGGAGAACCGGGTAATTTAGCGCTGAGGGGAATCCGAGCCCAGGATGTGCCGCCATCGGTGGTGTGGAGGAGTAAGCCAGGTTGTCCTGCAATCCAACCCTCTTGTCCACTGAAACTGACCGAGTCAAAACGATATTTTTGATCGCCCAGATCTAGGTTCCGTAGCTCCCAAGTTTGGCCGCCATCGTTAGTTTCGAGCAGGGTAGAGTTGCTGCCTACTACCCATCCATGCTGACGATCGCTGGCAAAGCTAATGTCAGCAATGGTGGCATCGGTGGGTAGTTGGACCAGTTGCCAAGGGTTGTAATCTAAAGAGCTTAAATATTGATTGCCGCAGCTAGCACATAGCATGACTACTGCTAGCAACATTACAATTCGTTTCAGTGTTCTCACAATCGAGTTCATCTCGCTTCAGCCTGTACCTGGAATGTTTTATGAATAATGTCTGAGGATTGCCATGAATCCTGCAACTTAACTTGAAAGTGCTGAGGGTTGCAGAACTGAGCTAATTATCCCTAACTAAGAGATTTTCTCGGCGATCGCTTCGCTGCCAATGCTCACTACTTTATTGCAAACCGTAGAGGCTGAGGAACAGCAAGAACCCTAGCCCTAAACCTCCAAAAATTAGCAAGTTTTTTTGACCAGGTGTCATTCGGTTGACCCCAAGGCCGTAGTTTAGGTTCTCCCGAAAACCGGAGGCGGAACCTGCTGGCCCAATACTGGTAAACTGTGAGACTTTGGCACTGCAAACTGGACAGCGCCAATCGACGGGCAACTCTTCAAAAGCCGTCCCTGGAGGAATTTGACGCTTATCATCCCCCTTGGCGGGTTCGTAGACATAGCCGCATGCTCTACACTCATGGCGGTCTAGGGATTGAGGATCAACAGCTTGAGTGCTCATGACGAGAAAAAACGCAGGGTGAGGATTTAACCGGAGTCGATGATCTGAATCTGATGATCTGAATCTATATAAATAGAAGACTCATTCCTGAAAATATCTCTTCAAGATTATTCTATACAAGATTTATCATTGCAACCTTTCTTAACATAACCTCATTTCGTGCTTCGGAACTCCAATCAAAATTCTAGGCAGTTAGGGCAATCTTGGGGCAATCTTGGGGCGATCTTGGGGCGATCGCTGCTAGGTTCAGGGAAGCTATGCCTGATGGAGCAAGATGGAGCAAAAATATCCTAGAAAAATTAAGGTAGTTTGTAACTCGCGACTCGTAACACTAACTCTCCATCACGGGGATTACGAGTAAAGATAAAGGCTCCTGCTTCGGTTTCACCGCTCGACAGAAAATCAATTTGCTGTTCACCTGATTCTTCAACTTCGCCGTTGATCCGAAGCTCTGCAATCACTTGTACTGACTCTGCGGTGCTACCCCCCGTATTAGTGACGGCGAAGGGAAGATAGAAATTGCCTTGGGTTTCACGGATGACTGAACTGGGTGTCACGGACAACACTGGGGGTTGCTTTTCCTTGGCTAGCCATTCGTACACTACTAAACCTGCGATCGCCAGCAAGATTAAGGACGCAATGATAAAAGTAATCCACTCTGGTAGGGAACGACGAAAAGGTGGTATTGGTGTCTCAGAATTTGCTTGATCTTGACTCATATCGCTAAGCGTCCTGCCGCTCCTCCAACACTAGCGGGTAAGCCAAGCACCAGTGTATAACTCAACCACATAGACCACGGATCTTGAAAGTCTAATCGCTGAAAGAAAAAAAGCATTGCCGCAGCCGCTATGAGAGAAACTAGGTAAGCCGCTACAGTCTCACTCAAGGGCCGCTGAAAAATCCCTGGTTGTTGATAACGCCTTTGCTCGTTGGCAAACCCTGCTTCAAACACAATGCCGTAAGTAATTAACAGAGAGGCCACAATCATCAACAGCAGCCACGGGCCTGAAATCGCCGCTGCTAACATAGCCACCTCGTCGGTGGGAGCGATGTTAAAGGCAATAATCAGCGAACCAATGAGGGTGGCACCAATATCTGACAATGTTTCGTTCAGATCATCTGCCCGTCTAAAAGAAGTAGCTTGCGCATCATCATCGCCATTGCGTCCACTACTGAGAAATTGATTAGCTAAAGCAACGCCCAAGGCAAATGGAATGCCTTCAAAAGCGACTTTTCCTAAGGTTTCGCTCCTAGAGGTTTCCCAAGTCACTTCCCGCAGTAAAACTAGCACTAGCGCTGCACAAACGAAGCCTATGGCGATCGCCTCAATGGTTTCCCTTGCTGCATCAATAGGATGTGCTCCTTGGCTCTTACGAAAGCCAGCCGTGCGGTTGAGCAGGAAAATAACGACAAATGTGGCAGCGCAAGCGAGCAGTATGAGGGGAGGCTCTGTCGAGGAACCAATCCACCAGACTTCCATGGTGTAGAGCAAGGGAATTCCAAACAAAAAGCCTCCTGAGGCTCCTCGAATTAAATCATCCAGTTCATGTAACCAGATATTTCCTTTGCGACGTTTTCTAGGACTCATCTATAAATTTCGGTTGATTGTGCTCACGCTGGCGATCGCAAAGATATCGCAAAGATATTGAGCTATGCAGCTATTCCTCGCTTTCCTCAAGCTTTGACGGCTATCCCTTTGTACATGTAGCCGCCTATTTTAGGTAGGCCGCTGCTATAAAACTTGTCTAATTTCAAAATTTTGAAGTTGCTGACTTCTATTAACTGCTGCATCTGACGGTTGAGGTGACAACCATCTCCAATCACCTTTTGTAGAGGAGTCAGGCGATTTTGCCAAACTTGGACTTGGGGGTCTTCACTTAACCCATGCTCAACAAAGAAAAATTTGCCTTCGGGTTTGAGGACGCGGTGAATTTCCTGCAAGGCTTGATTGACTTTGGCAATACTGCACAAGGTCCAAGTGCTAACTACACTGTCAAATGTATGGTCGGCCATTGGCAGATTTTCACCATTTAATAAATGATGCTCAACGGCGATCGCTCTCTCTTGAATGCGTTGCTGGGCTAAAGCACTGACGCCTGGATTCACATCCACGGTTGTAATTTTGTGGACATGGCCAGGGTAGTATTGCAGATTTAGTCCAGTGCCAAAACCAATTTCTAAGATGTCTCCTTGCACCTCAGCCAGTAGTTCTTGGCGATACTGCGCCAAAGCTGGGTGAGACATGCCCCAATCTAGTAATCGGGGAAAAATCACTGCCGAGTAAAACCCCATATTGCTCTCCTACGCTTTTTTCTTAGCAGATACCCACCTGCTTCTCAGCGAAAACTCATTCTTGTAGGACTTAATGATAGCTAAGCCCAGTCCTGCCTAGGGCGATCGCACTTCTGTCCTAACCCGTTGGAGAGTTTTATGAAAGCTAAGTACCTAGCCACTTTGGCCGCTGTTGTTACCCTCAGTTTTGGCGCTCTGATCGGCTGCTCCTCAGAAACTAACACCAGCACTCCTAGCACTGATGGCGCTGCAACCGAAGCTAGCCCTGCTGCTGGTACGGCTGACACTACTTCTCAGCCTGCTGAAGCTGACAAAGCGGCTCAAGATGCTGACAAGGCTGCTGATAAGGCTGTTGATGCTGCTCAAGATGCTGATAAGGCCGCTGACGCTGCTAAGGATGCGGCTCAAGACGCTTCTGCTGCTAGCACCGATGCAACTGCTAAGCCAGATGCTTCTAAGCAGTAATTCAAGTAAGTTGAAAGCTGCTGATTTAGAATTTCAGGGATAGCTACATACCTCTGGGGCGCAGACATTTGCGCCCTAAATTTTTTGGATTTAATTTATCAGCGTCGCCAAGCCAGCCAGGTAGAAAAAAGTTTTTTGACCGTCGGAGTTAAGCGGGTACGGTTGTAAGCGTCTGCAACTTTGCGAATGACCTCTGCTTGGGTGGGATAGGGATGAATGGTTGTAGCGATCGCCTTTAGCCCCAAGTTTCCTACCATTGCCAAGGTCACCTCACTTATCATCTCTCCAGCATGGCGAGCCACGATGGTTGCGCCCACGATTTTGTCACTACCGTGCTTGACGTGAATTTTGGCAAATCCTGCGGTTTCACCATCTGCGATCGCGCGATCGACTTCTTCTAAAGGCACGAGGTAAGTATCGAGCTTGATGCCTTGCGCTTGCGCCTGTTGCTCGTACAAACCCACATGAGCGATTTCTGGGTCAGTGTAAGTTACCCAGGGCATAGTGAGGGAACTCAGCTTTTTACGTCCCAAAAATAGAGCGTTCTGAATCACGATGCGGGCCGCTGCGTCAGCCGCATGGGTAAATTTCCAATCCATACAAACATCGCCTGCGGCATAAATACGAGAGTTAGTTGTTTGAAGGCGATCATTCACCCACACCCCTTGATGCTGGTCATGCTTCACGCCCACGCGCTCCAGCTCCAATCCCTCCACATTGGGAACACGCCCCGCCCCCACCAAGATTTCATCCACTACGACTGACCCCGCTCGGCCTTCACTTTCGTAATGGATTACCTTACCGCCACCCGTTGCTTCAACTCTTTGAATCTGAGCCGACAAAACCAACTGAACCCCCTCAGCAATAAAGGTGCGTTGAATAATCTCAGAGGCAGTTTCGTCCTCGCGATCGAGCAAGTGAGAATGCTTGTGGAACAATACCACCTCGGAACCTAAGCGGTGAAAGGTTTGGGCTAGCTCACAACCAATGGGGCCACCACCCACCACTGCTAAGCGCTGTGGGCGCTGAGTCAGGGAGAAAACATTTTCATTGGTCAAATAACCTGCTTCTGCCAAGCCCGGAATCGCAGGTTCGGCGGGACGGGTGCCTGTAGCAATCACCGCCTGCTTAAACCGTAAAGTTTGGCCTGCCACTTCTATACTGTTGGCACTAGCAAACTTAGCTGTTCCAAGAAACACATCTACTCCCAGTTCTTGAAAGCGCTGGGCTGAATCGTGGGGGCTAATTTCGGCCCGGAGCCGCCGCAACCGCTCCATCACCCCAGAAAAATCAACTTCTACATCCTGTGGTACGTGGATGCCATACTGTTCTGCTGCTTGGAGATCCGCTGCTACACGAGCCGAGCGAATCATGCACTTAGAAGGGACGCAGCCTACATTCAGGCAATCTCCCCCCAGCAAGTGCTTTTCGACTAGTGCTACTTTGGCCCCTAAACCAGCCGCCCCAGCCGCCGCTACGAGTCCTGCTGTTCCACCACCAATGACCACCAAGTTATAACTAGCAGCGGGCTGTGGATTCTCCCACTGAGGAGGGTGTACCTGTTCTACTAAAGCTTGGTTGTATGTATCCTCAGGCAGCACGGTTACGGGTTCAACGCTGGCATGGGACATGAGAGTTCTCCTTTATAAGGCTTTTTCGTCTAAGGCTTTTCGGGCAATTTGAGTGATGTAGAGAGTGACAACCACCGTCGCAACTAGACCCACACTCAGGAGGATCACTTCAGCCAAAGTCCGCGATCGCGCTGTAGCACCACTCACCAATGCCGCTAGGTCGCCCAATAGTGAACCAATATAGACATACATAACAGTGGCAGGAATCATGCCTAAGCAGCCTAGGGCATAATCTCGCAAAGATACCTGACTTAGACCAAACGCATAATTCAACCAGGTAAAAGGCAAGACTGGGGAGAGTCGAGTTAGCAGTACAATCCTGAAGCCCTCTCTCGCTACTGCTTGATTTACTGCTTGAAACTTTTCACTTCCTTCGAGCTGCTTGGTTATCCATTTTTGTGCCCATTTTCGCACCATGTATCTACTCACGCAAAAGGCGGCGATCGCCCCTAAACTCGCCCCCAAGAATGTGTAAATTGAGCCTAAAACCACTCCAAATAAAACTCCTGCCCCGATAGTTAAGAGTGAGCCTGGGATGAAGCACAGAGTTGCTGCTACATAAATGCCCATAAAGGCGATCGGTGCCCAGACTCCTAAACTTTTAACTCGCCTTAGCAGTACAGGCAACCAAACTTCAAGGTTTAAAGACTGAACTGCCAAAACAGAAATCGAAATTAAAACTAACAAAATAGCTAGTTTGAATCCTAGGCTCCATCGCTTTCGCAGCGGCTTGTGGTTCATATTCCATCTCTTCTTGAAAAAGCTTAAATTAAAGTCATGGATGTGTTGAGGCGGGTAAGACGAATCGCTAATCTTGGCACTTAGTTACTAGTTAAAATATCAGTGAACTTATTGATTTTTGGTTTTAAGTTGAACATATTTTTCTGTAGTTTGTTCAATTAGATCCTTCACTTAAATGAAGAAAGGCTGAAGATAGATTTTATTAGGAAGATGCTAGGGTTAGACCTGATAGGATTAGTTGAAAAAGCAACCTAAATGATATTTGATATATGTTAAATCTTAAGAAATTTAGTACCTTATGCTCAGTTGTCTCCATCGCCGTCCTTACTTTTACGTTTGCCAGTCTGCCAGCGATCGCGCAGCTAAGAGTTGGCAACTTAAGCGAAATTGAAGGAGATATTACTTGTGGTCGAGGGACTGGAGGAACCTTAGCCTATGCAGAAACTAAAAACTATCTAGTTTACATTTGTGGGACTGAGGGTGACCCAACTGCTCCACGCTTCTACCGGAGCCGCACGAGAGATGGCAGCCAAGGGCTAAACCTAGAAGCCGTTAACTATAATCCTCGGCAAATGCGTTATTTCGAATTTACGAATAACGACTATACCTATACCTTGCAGATTCCTACTTCCCAAATTCCCAATCCAGTACTAGCTGTTGAATTTCCTAACGGAAGGCGGGTTGAGGAGAGAGTCCTCAGGTATTTAGCCCGAACTGACTCAAGCAACGCTAATCAAGCAGTTTGCTCCTTTATTACTGCTAACTATGTCAATGTTCGGAGCGGTCCTAGCACCAACTATCCTGTATTGACCCAGCTCAATCGTGCTCGTATAGTCAGGGCGCTTAATCGGCAAGGTAATTGGGTCAAGCTTGTAGGAGTTGAAGACCCAACTACTGAGCGTGTGCGTGCTCTCAATGGCTGGGTTTCCAATGCCTATATCAATGGTTGTTCCGAAGATCAGTTTGACCGATGGCGTAGATAGCTGGCACTCTGTCGGCTCAAACATCAGCCCGATGAAAGTGAGCGATCGCCGTAGTTTCCTGGGTTAATCTTCTGGGCTCACCGCAGAGAATAAAGCTGAGTAGTCTGCTTCCGCCAAATTCAGCTTTTGAGCCATCTCCAAAATCGCTTGAACTCCCTCTAAACTATTGGCATTCAACCCCGCTGATTGAGCTTCTCCCAAAAACAAAGTCATATCTTTCAGCAAATGTTTCGTGGGGAAATTGGGATTGGCATAGTTACGTTCCACCATTCGTTGCAACTTCTTGTCGAATGTTGGAGCGTATAAAGCGCTATTTCGCAGAATATCCATGAAAGTTTCTACGTCAACGCCTTGCCGCATTACAAAACCCAGACTCAAGGCAAAAGCCGTTGTCAGGGAGCCAATTAATTGATTGAGCGCCAGCTTGAGTGCTGCTGCACTGCCCACCTCACCGATCAGTCGCGTCTCTGGCCCCAGTTGTTGTAAGAGACTCAGCCAGCGTTGAAATTGCTCTGGGGAACTCCCCACCATTACAATCAATTTGCCCGCCTGCGCCTCCGGAATGCTGCCCAACACGGGTGCTTCTAGATAATCACCTCCCGCAGCTTCAACTTCTGACGCGATCGCGCGACTCTCAGAAGGTGCGATCGTACCCATTTGAATGATGGTTCGTCCTGCCAGCGCTGAGCGAGCTTCTGGTGACAACAAGACAGCCTGAATCGCAGGAGCGTCTGTCAGCATCAGCAACACACATTCTGCTTCCTGCAATACTTCGACTGGAGACTGAGCGATCGCCACCCCAGCATTTTTTAATGGTTCCAGTTTCTCTGAAGTACGGTTGTAAGCAATGACCGACAGATTAGCCGCCAGTAACCGCTCCGCCATCGGCAAGCCCATTAGTCCTGTACCAATAAACCCTACTGTCACCACGGCATCCCTCCACGCCCTCAGCGATCGCTTTTTTGTTTCCCATTCATAGTAATTGGCGATCGAGTTCTTAATTGCTGGTCTTTAGAGTTACTCAAGCTGCTACCAGTGGCTAAAACGATAGGATACAGAAACTTGAGATTCAATCCCTCACAGGCTTATCAACCATTGCACTGTCATCTTCATGAGGCATCCCATTCTTCACAAACTTATCGTCCGGGCTTTGCTGCTAGGAGCTTTAGCTCCTCTTTTGATAGCTATCTTATGGCTAAAAGCCTTGACTTCTGGCTTTTCGATCTTTCCAACTGATACCTATAGTGCATATAAAGGCTGGTATCAACCTGGTAATGCAGCACGAGTGACCAATCACTACTCGCTCGACATTAACTTCATCTATTTTCCTTGGAAGTTTTACTTGGCTTCTCATGCGCCAGAAGCAATTACCTGTCAGACTTCAGCTCCCCCTTTAACCCTAGGGCACCGTGGAGTTACGCTACCTGACAAGAGTTGTTTTCCATTAGCGACTTCTCGCCCTTACACCGTCCTAGACCCTCGCCGTTGGTTAGAGAGAGTTTTACCTTTTTTTCTAGCTTACGACCTAGGCTATTTACTACTAGCTAGCCTAGTCTGGTTAGCTACTTTGATTACGCTATGGCGTATGAAATTTGCTCTAGTTCCTATTGTTTTAGGGGCAACCGTTTCCTTAGGAACTTTTTGGCTGAGTAAAGAGCTGCAATATGACCAATATTCTTTGCCTGTACCGTTTCTGTATTTAGCGATCGCCTGTTTAGTGGGAGCAGAAAAGCATTATCTTCCCCATTGGCGTTACGGTCTATTTAGTGTGTTGGTTTTGTTAGTTCTGCTTTCAACCTCGCTGCAAGGAATTTTGCTGTGTGGTGTTGTTTTCGCCATTGTCTTACTGAGTTACTTTGTTGCTCGTGGTTGGCCGCGCTATCGTGATTTGCAGTTTTGGTTGCGGTTTCTGTTTGCGGCTGCCATCGCTTACGGAATCGTAATTTTTCTCATTAGCCCAAGCATTGCAGCTTTTCTAGATCAATCTCAGCGCTATATCACCGCAACGAATCCGCTTCAGGAGCTGCTATTAAGCAGTAAGCGGGCGCTCCTTCCATTTTTAATTCTTATTACTATACCTACCGCTGGTTTATTGGGTAGCTTTGACACCATTGATCCTTGGAAGGTTCTAGGCTGGTTTGGTGGCAGAGAATATGTCTCTATTGATACGCTGACAAACTACTGTGGCAGCCTTTATGCAGTTCTCTTAGTTCTAGTTAGTTTGTTGACTTGGCAAAAGCACAAGACTTTAAAAGGTTTGGTTCGATCCCCAGCTCTTAGATTCTGGTTAACGTCTTTTGGTTTGTCCTGGCTTTTGTGTGTGCTGCCAACATATAAATTCGTTTATTTTCGTTTAATTCAATTTACATTAGGCTTGGGAGCCCCCATTTTTGTAGCTTTAGCTTTAGAAGAGTTAGCACATTATCAGATGCCTAAACTCTTGATGGTTGGATTCAAGAAACTAACAATTTTGTGGGGAACTCTATGGATTGCTCTTTGGTTGATGGCTCAGATCGTTCAGACAGAAATCCTTAAAACTTTAGTAATTAGTAAGTTAGGTCAGGGCGGTGTCTTAGGTTTTGAGATTGGTTTTTGGGAACAGCGATATCAACGGTTCGTAGATCGTTTATCTGTCAAAGATAACTATGCCCTAACTCTATTCGCTGTCCAGCTTATTTTGGGATTGAGCTTATATTTATATATTCTTTATTACCATCGCAAACCGAGTCAGCCTAAGACTGTAACCTGGGTACTAACGCTGCTAATGCTTCAGGGAGTGATGGTAGTTGACGGTGTTTGGCATACTTGGAATTGGAATACTCCTCAGCAAGTACAAACAGATTGGATTGTGAGTTCTCTTTATTGGCGGGAAATGGGTGTAAGTGGGTTGGCACAGCCTAGTCGCTATAATGAGCCTACTCCACCCCCAAATTTTCTGATTCTCTATGGCGATCGCCCCCCTTTCTTCTATGAAAGTCTCAATGTTGATCGCCGAATTAAGCCACCAGAAAATGAATAAAAAAGGTTTAACCTAAATCTAGATTAAACCCTAAAACTGTAAGTCAAATTAAGTCGGGAAGGTTACTTGGAAGCTTTCAGCAAAAGCTCAGCGATTTCAACTAGCTGCTGTTTGTTAAAAGCTTGAATGAGTGCTTTGGCAGTAAGTCTTGGTTCCATGAACATTGCTGTAGATGTTGGCTCAGGGGTAGGCTTAGGTGCCCGCCGAACTGGTTCTGGAGGGCTAGTGAGACGTAGTAATTTTTGACTAGGGGCTACTTCATCAGCGCGGCCTGTCTGTACTAAAGCACTTGCTTCCTTTAACTCCTTGATCACCAGAGGGGCCAGGACTTGATAGGAGTTTTGGGGATTAGCGATCGCAGCTTGAGCTGTTTGGACTAAGTTCTGCCAAGCATTGACTCCTCTGCTTAGTTGCAATAAGCGATCGCACAAAACGTGTAACTGCTGGCGGCTAGTGGCAGAGTCTTTTTGCTTAAACAATTGCAGCATTAGCTTCAAGCCCACCGTGACTTGTGCCGTCATGCTCTCTGAACTAGCAGATCGAGCTTGTGGTTGAGCAGACGCTTTAGTACTGATAGGTTGAACTGTTGCCGCAGCCGATTTGCCACCTACACCAATGAGGCGATTCAGGTAGTCTTGCAGTTCTATAAAGGCAGGTTCTGACTCCTGCAAAACCTGGTCGGCGTCTTCATCTCTCAGACCAAACGGCCCTTGAAGATAATCTACTAATTCCTTCAAAGCATCAAAGCCTTTAAGGAAAAAAGATTCTAGCTGTTGATCAACGGCGATCGGATGCTCTTGTAAAAGCTTGAAAGAGTCCTCTAAGCGGTGACCTATTTTGTGAATGCTGGTGAACCCTAGCATCGCTGCCCCCCCTTTGATGGAGTGGGCGGCTCGAAATAGCTCATTCACTCGTTCTGGATCTGCCACTGTAGAGCGCAAATCCAGCAGCCCGCTTTCCAGGGTTTCGAGGTGTTCCTTCGCCTCTTCAATGAAATAACCTAAAATTTGCTGCTGCTTCTGCTTCTCCATCTGCATGGCAGTTGCCCCTTAGTGACGATTTATCCCTGCTAGATCTCAATGAAAAATCGGCAAACCAATCATCAGCTCAGCTCAAAGGCTGAACTAGTAGAGTCCCGATTCTTGTCGAACCGCAACTCAGATTGATATGCCGTTCCATCTGTTATCAAAATAGCCAGGAAGCTTCACTAAGTGGCTTCGTGCCAATACCGAACTTTATGTGGAGAATAGGATAAGAGATTCTATCTCTCCGTATTTTATACAGGTGAAATTTGACCATGCAGGAAGCTAGTACTTACGAAGGGGGGTGCCACTGTGGGGCCGTTCGCTTCCAGGTGCGTGTGGCTCGTCATGAGGCTGTGGACTGCAACTGCTCAATTTGTCTCAAAAAAGGATTTCTCCATCTCATCGTGCCTCCGGAAGACTTTACGCTGCTAGCGGGTTCTGAGGCACTCGCCACTTATACCTTTAATACGGGCACCGCCAAACATCTGTTCTGTCGTACCTGTGGCATTCATGCCTTTTATCGACCGCGCTCCCACCCCAACGATTTCGACGTGAATGTCCGATGTCTTGATGGTGATGTGCTGACAAGGTTCCAAATTACACCATTTAACGGCAGCGAGTGGGAGGAGAATATTGACCAGTTACAGATAGCACCAAGCTCAGACACATACGTTTCTGGTTAAGCCTACAGGGGTCGTGAGTTTGAGTGGGAGGTTGTCCACCCTTCAAAATCGTCAACTTAAGTTTGCGAAACTCGATTGCTAACGTAAGCCTTTCAGCCTTTCAGGTAAGATAAAGAACGGAAGTTCTGGGCAGGGGAGAGGGTTAGTTTGCCTACGCTTGGCGTTAACATTGACCACATTGCCACGATTCGGCAAGCGCGTCGAACGGTGGAGCCAGATCCGGTAGCGGCGGCTGTTTTAGCAGAGTTGGCTGGAGCAGATGGCATTACGGTTCACCTGCGCGAAGATCGACGGCATATCCAAGATCGAGACGTGCGGCTGTTGCGACAAACGGTACGTACTCACTTGAACTTGGAAATGGCAGCAACGGATGAAATGATCGCGATCGCCCTCGACATCAAACCCGACTACGTCACTTTGGTTCCAGAGCGGCGGGAAGAGGTGACGACAGAGGGTGGTTTGGAGATCGCAGGCCAGCAGGAGCGCATGGCGCAAGTGGTAGCCCAGTTGCAAAATGCTGGAATTCCAGTCAGTCTGTTTATTGATGCTGACCCCGCTCAAATTCAAGCCTCTGCCGCTACGGGAGCCAAGTTTATTGAGTTGCATACGGGGCGTTATGCAGAAGCTCATGATGAAGTGAGTCGAGCTAAGGAGCTAGAGATCTTGGCGGAGGGATGTCGGCAGGCGATCGCGGCTGGACTGCGAGTTAATGCTGGGCATGGCCTCACCTACTGGAATGTTTACCCAGTGGCTTGCTTAGAAGGCATGGAAGAACTCAACATCGGCCATACCATCATCAGCCGAGCGGCACTTGTGGGGATGGAGCGAGCAGTGCGGGAAATGAAGCAAGCCCTGCGCGGAGAGCTATAACCCAGCAACTTTCAACCAAGTGATTTAAGAACAGGAATTATTCGAGATGCAAACATATTATTACGTCGTCGCTAGTCAGCGTTTTTTGTTGGAAGAAGAACCTTTTCATGAAGTTCTGGAAGAGCGGCATCGCTATTATCGAGAACAAGAAAAGGAGATTGATTTTTGGTTAGTTAAGCAACCCGCTTTTCTAGAAGCTCCAGAACTGGCAGCGGTAAAAGCGAAGTGCCCCCAGTCTCCGGTTGCGGTAATTTCTATGAATCCTCAATTCATCACTTGGCTAAAACTGCGTTTAGAGTTTGTTTTGACTGGTGAATTTCAGGCTCCCAGTGCTTCTATTCCTGATCCGCTTGCTTCTTTAGCATCGGTATCCTAAACTCCACTCAACGATGGAATTGTTGATCCATCCCTTTGTTTGGCATGCTTGAGTTTTTCTCACTGATGAAGCGATGGTCTACCATTCTGCTGCCTTTAGTTCTGCTAACTGCGATGGAGGTTGTGTTCAAAGGCAGTGTGGCGATAGGGCAGACTCGCTACCCAGCATGCCAACCACCCAAGGCCGAGGAGTATCTACTTTTAGTGGCTGGCCAAGCAGCGGACAAGCAAGCACAGCTAAAGCGAGTTTTACCCGCTACGGCTGATTTGACAGTTTGTGATTACCAGAACCAGGTGGTCACTCGTGTTAGTGGCTTTAGTAGCTTAGGAATTGCTAATGCTTGGGCACAGTATCTTAAGGAAACGAGCGGCTTCGATGCAACTGTGGCTCGTCCTCACGAAGGTCAAGCAGCACAAGCTCCAACCTCTCCAACCTCTATAGTTCAGCCACAGCCAGCCCTACCAAATTCAACTTCGAGTAATTTAGCTTATAGCCCTCGCCCTTTAGGGCCAGGTTATGCAGTTTTGGTTGATTATTTCGAGCAACCAGAGATCGCTATCCAAGTCAGGCAAATTCTGAGCCAGAATGTAGGTTTGGTTTCTTATGGACAACGGCCTTATCTGCTGGCAGGCTATACCACCAATCAGACTACTGCGAACGCCACACTTCAAACTTTGAGCGATCGCGGCTTTTGGGTCATGTTGGTAGATAGCCGTCGCGTGGTATTACTCAAGCCTACAGTGACGCTCTCAGCCGAGTGAGTCAGGGTCGCGATCGGATGAATTGCGATCGCTGACACCCAACTTCTAAACGCCTCGACTTAACATGGGTACGGCAAACCAAGAAATCGCGACACCTAAAGCAGAACCGACAAAGACTTGTACAGGTGTGTGACCTAATAATTCTTTCAGGCGAGCTTCTGTGAACTCATATTGTTCGTGCAGCACTTCGTCAATGATTTGGTTCAAGATCCGTGCCTGCTTGCCCGCAGCCTGGCGGACTCCTGCCGCATCGTACATGACAATAATGGCGAAGATAAAAGCGATCGCAAACTCTGGAGTTGCCCAGCCTACGATTTGGCCCACACCAGTTGCCAGAGCGGAAACTAAAGCAGAGTGGGCACTAGGCATACCGCCCGTCTCTACAAGAGCGCGAATATTTAACTTGCGATTCTTGGCAAGTTCAACGATCACTTTTAAGACCTGAGCTACAAGACAAGACACAAGCGCAACGATCAGCACCCGGTTGTCTAGGATGTCGGCAAAGTCCTGCATGTTGGTTTGCTTGGGTTAGAGAACGTCGATCGGATTTTGGATTTTGGATTTTAGATTTGGCGCTAGGAAGTCTAAAACCCAAAATACGGCAACAGGAGATTTAGTGGGTACGGGCGGTGATGAAGTCAGCGATCGCCATCAGTGGTTGGGCTTTTTCGCCATAAGCGGCTAACTCTGCCTTTGCTGATTCAACTAAGCGTTGGGCCTGATTTCTGGATTCTTCAATTCCCCAGAAGCTGGGATATGTGGCTTTTTGAGCTTGAAGATCTTTACCTGCGGTTTTACCCAACTCTTCCTGGGTCGCCGTAATATCCAACACGTCATCGACGATCTGAAAGGCTAAGCCAATGTTTTGGGCGTAGCGGGACAGCCTTTGCAGATCTACTTCTGCGGCTCCTGCCAACAAAGCCCCGGAAATGACAGATGCCTCTAGTAGAGCGGCGGTCTTATGGTTATGAATAAAATTGAGCGTTTCTAAAGAGACATCAGGCTGTCCTTCAGACTCTAGATCCACCACTTGGCCCCCTACCAACCCTGCGGCACCGACTGCCCGACCTAACCGAGCAATCACTTTAAGAATCTGTTCCGCAGGTACGTTCTGGGTTTGCGTGGCAATAAACTCAAAGGCATAGGCTAGTAGCCCGTCTCCAGCCAAGATCGCAATATCCTCGCCGTAGACTTTGTGGTTTGTCAGCTTACCCCGCCGATAATCGTCGTTATCCATTGCGGGAAGATCATCGTGGATCAGGGACATGGTGTGCACCATTTCCAAGGCGCAGGCTGTAGGCATCGACATGTCTGCTGTGCCACCGAGCAAGGTGCAAGTTGCTAGACACAAGATGGGGCGCAAGCGCTTACCTCCTGCCATCAAGGAGTAACGCATGGCCTCATAAATCTTCTCAGGGTAAACGACCTCAATGGAATGGTCGAGTGCTGCTTCAACCTGAACTTGCCATTCGCTCAGATAGGCTGATAGATCAAAAGGGGATTGCGGTTGGGACAAATGTGTTTCATCAGTCAAGACCATCCCTAGCTCTCTCCTACTCGTCATCTCAGGTTTTCTTCATCACAACTGCTTAGATTGCCAAAGGCTGCGCCATTCAGCTTCTATACATTCTACGGGGCTTGTTGCACGCCTTGATGACGTTGGATATAACTCCACACAGTATTTTGCAACAGCATGGCCACAGTCATGGGACCAACCCCACCCGGAACTGGCGTAATCGCACTGGCAACTGTCTTAACTGAGTCAAAGTGGACATCTCCCACTAAGCGGCTCTTGCCTTCAGCATCGGTGACGCGATTGATCCCTACATCAATTACCACTGCGCCTGGTTTCACCATGTCAGCCGTAATCATTTCTGGACGACCGACCGCAGCTACGACAATATCGGCGCTACGGATGACTGAAGCAAGATCCGGGGTTTTGGAGTGGGCGATCGCGACGGTGGCATCGGCTTCTAACAACATCAGTGCGATCGGTTTGCCGACCAAAATACTGCGACCGATGACTACTGCATGTGTGCCCTTTGGATCAATTTGATATTCCTTCAACAGCTCCATCACACCCGCAGGCGTGCAACTGCGAAGTCCTGGCTCACTTCGGACGAGTCGGCCTAAGTTGACCGGATGTAGGCCATCGGCATCTTTGTCGGGGTCGAGTTGGTTCAGCAGCGCCACACCATCCAAATGCTCTGGCAGGGGTAACTGAATCAGAATGCCATCCACTCGCTCATCGTGGTTTAGCGCTTGAATGATTTGCTCTAGTTCTGCCTGAGTTGTAGTCGCAGGTAAATGCTGGCCAAAAGAAGCCATGCCCACATTTGTACAAGCTTTTTCTTTGCCTCGCACATAGGCGGCACTGGCAGGGTTATCGCCTACCATCAGTACGGCTAAACCTGGAGGACGACCGTACTGAGATTGAAGCGACTGAATTTTTTGAGCCAGCTCTGCTTGAATTTTTTGAGCCAGAGCTTTACCGTCGATGAGTTGAGCGCCGTGAGATTGCATCAAAGTTTAAGAAACATCTGTAGTCTAAAGCTGTTCCAAACATTTGTATCGATGCTAGAACAGTGGAGTTATTTGCTTTCTTAGTGTCTCAGATTTGGTTCATCCTGTAATCGTCCACCTCAAATTTCACTTCATTAGTTAGGCGATCGCGCGGCCATCTAGGAGTATTGTGACCATGCTAGGGAAGATCCAGGCAATTCGACTGAGTGCTTTGCTGCTCGTGGCGGGTGTGGTAGGTTGCAGTCCCTTGCCTCAATCAGGGGCTGGAATGCTCATCCTCAGGCCCAATGTTGATGTGACAAATATTCAGGCATTGCAGCAAGAGCAACAACTGGATCGCGTTGTCCACATCCAAGGCAAGGTAGTACGGCAAGTGCCTTTAGTGCAAAAGCAAGCTTACGAGATTCAAGACCGAACTGGCAGCATCTGGATTGTGACGCAAAAGCAAGCGCCTAAATCTGGTGAAGCGGTATTAGTCAAGGGCAGAGTGCGTTATCAACAAATTCCGAGCGGCAATAAAAGTTTAGGAGAGATTTATATTGAGGAGCAAACAAAACTCTAGAGGTAGCGATGTAAATTTAGCGAACGGCTCTCGTCGCGCTGTCGCGATCGCTATTTTGCATCAAGAAGATCAATTTCTGATGCAACTACGGGATGACATTCCTGGCATTCCTTACCCTGGTTACTGGGCCTTTTTTGGCGGGCATTTGGAACCAGGCGAAGCGCCAGAAGAGGCGATGCAGCGAGAATTGCTGGAAGAGATTGGCTACCAACCACCTGTACTATCAAAATTTGGCATTTATGCTGATGATCAAGTGGTGCGGCATGTGTTTCATGGGGCACTCACGGTTGGGATCGACGCTTTAGTTTTGGGCGAGGGCTGGGATTTTGGTTTCTTTACCATCGAAGATATTAAACGAGGCGATCGCTACTCAGAAATTGCTCAGCAAGTCCGCCCACTGGGTCCACCTCATCAGCAGATTTTGCTCGATTTCCTTTCACATCCGTGCAATCCCTAGCAACGCTCTCGCTTTAGTTCTGCTACAGTGGCTAGAGCAACATAGTTCCAAAGATTCATGAAGTCGCGATCGCCTCAACCGCAACTGGCGAATCTACCAGACTATAAGGTTCGAGAAAGCCATAAAGCGAAGCATGTTAACCTCAAAATCTCCCCCCATGACGGGTTGGAAATTGTCGTTCCTAAAGGGTTTGATCACCGTCGCATTCCTGAAATTCTGCAACGGAAGCAGAAGTGGATTAATAAGATTGCTCAGCAATTTGAGGCCCAGCAAGAGTTTTTAACGCCTACTGCTCCAGATCAACAAGTAACGGAGATTGTGCTGCAAGCGATCGCGGAGACTTGGCAAGTGGAGTATTACCCCACCACCGATCCCCATGTCACTGTCACGGAAAAGTCAGGGCAAAAACTACAAGTACGAGGGGCTATTAATCATACAGAGCTCTGCCACAAAGCATTGTGCCAATGGCTAGCCCACAAAGCTCGTACGCATCTTGTGCCTTGGTTACGAACAGTCAGCAACGAAATTCAACTACCATTCGCGAAAGCTTCAGTCAGAGGCCAAAAAACCCGTTGGGCTAGCTGTTCCCAGCAGAAAGCGATTAGCCTCAATTACAAACTGCTGTTTCTCCCGCCTGACGTGGTGCGCTATGTGTTTGTGCATGAGCTGTGTCACACCATCCACATGAACCATTCCGCTGCATTTTGGCAATTAGTGGGTGAAAAAGATCCTAACTATGAGCCATTGGATGCTGATCTGCACAATGTTTGGCGCTATATCCCGGTTTGGGTAGAGCAATAGAGTGGTGAGGGGCAAAGGAGCGATCGCCAAAGATTTGAGAGGATGAGCTTCAGTAGAATGATGGCAAAGCCTTTTCTAAAAGCATCATGACCCTGCAAGAGCTAGAAACTCAACTTCAAGCATTGACTCTGGCGGAAAGAGCGGATGCGATTCAAATCTTGACTCAAACTTTGAGCACACGTTCTCAGGGTATTACTAAAACCCCTGGTGTGATGGGTGGAGACGCTTGCATTGCGAACACACGCCTTCCCGTTTGGCTGTTCGTTAGCCTGCGACAACAAGGTGCAACTGATGCAGAGCTTCTAGAAGCCTATCCGCACCTTACTGCTGCCGATTTGGTTAATGTCTGGGCTTATTCGGATGCTCATCCTGAAGAAATTGCTATGGCTATTCAGGAGCAAGAAGGTTTGATGCAGGAAGATTTGTAAGCATGGCAAGGCTTTATGCCGATGAACAGTTTCCGCGACCTGTCGTAGAATTCCTTCGCAATCTTGGGTACGATGTTCTGACAGTTCAACTTTATCAGGTTGGCAGAGCAGATTCACCAAGCGATCGCGTTCAAACCCTTTCAACCTAACGAGGCCAAACTTGAACAGCAATCTCGGCTAATTTATGTCCACGGCGCTGAATTTCAGATGCGTTCCAAGCGTTTACATTTCTAAAGTATTGGTTCAGAGCAAAGCTACTCTTCTCACTCAGGTATTCTAATTTTTCCGCAAACGGTTTATTTGAGAGCTCAGGATTGTAAGCAGTGAGAGTCAGGTTGCCTAGAGTGTGTAGCCACTTTTCATATTGCTCGTTAGCATTAGCTCCAAGCATAGCCCGCCATTCATCCGTCAATGTCTGAGGCATTATGTGCTCGACAGAGAGACTCTCAGTTTTTATTTGCTCCTTCGATAAATTCTCAGCAAGGCTTTCTAATATAAGTTTTACTCGATCGTTACGTCTATCTGTATACAATCGTTCTTCAACAATACTGCGCCTTAATGAGTCATCATCAGGCCAAACTTGAGTCCGCTGCAAACCTAGCCAAACTTGACGCAATGTACTTACTAAATCACCGGACCAACGCTCTTTTATTTCACGATATAAAGTATTAAAAACTTTATCTAATGCATTAGATGGCATACCGCATAGCAAGCGACGTACAAAATAAGACTCAACGTATCTCAGCGCTTGTTCAAACTCAGTTAACGATATATTTTTGTTTTTATAATCATGATGGAGATTTAGGAGTAGAGGATAGCAAGTTGTAAAATCCAATCTTTTAAACCTATTGAACCATCTGAACAATTTGGGTTCTTTCTCAGTTTCAGGAAAGTGGACTCTACGGTAGTAGTCCGCGAATTCAAGAACCTGCTTAAGCTCCTGTAAGGCATCCAGTTGTTTATTCTCAAAGGCTTGCTTAAAAACTTGATAGACTTGGTTTTGTTTGAGAGATACCCCATCTTTACGAAGATATTGCCAGAACGCTAGAGTTAACTCATCAAGGTATCTACCTCTTGCTACTGCTTTAAATCCTTCTTGTAAAGGAAGCCAAGAATCAGAATAAATCTCATCATGTTTTTCTTTCGGTATTTGTAAAAAGAAGTAGTTACGGATTAGATCTGCTTGTGTAAGAGGTGCTCCCTTATAATTGAGGCTTTCAAAAATTAAATAAGGATTATCATCGTCGTTTAAAGTAATGCTGACTAGTGTCAAACGTTCTAGGATTACAGTCTTCAGCTTTGATAAATTTAGAGGAGTATTAGGATCTGCTGATTCACCCTTCTCTAGCTTATTTAGAAAGAATAAATAAGCTTCATCAATTCGTCCACGCTTTTCGGGTTCCTTGGCTTGAACGATTTGTTGGTAAAAACTGGAGTCAGCCTGAGTCGGCAAAACTTTATATCGATCATCTCCTTTCTTGAATTTATTGATCAAATAATATTCATGTAGCTCCTCAGCTAGTTCAGAACCTTGTTGTTTTAAGAGATCTCTTAGTGCAATCAGTAATAGTGTGAGGGTGATTAAACGTTGTTGTCCATCAATCAAGAGGTAAGGAGAAATACCATCAGCTGTTCCTGGCTCTGCAAGAGTAACAATAGGCCCAAGGAAATGATATTCTTCTACACCATCACTGTATAAACTCATTAGGTCATCCCAAAGAGTTTCCCAATTACCTTTTTCCCAGGAGTATGGTCTTTGGAAAAGAGGAACCTTGAACTGTTTACTGCCCTCTAAAAGATTACGAAAACTTGTTTCAGATGCTTTCATACGATTGCCGCCTAGGATTAAGAGAGAATTTAAACCTACTCACACTTTTCATCTTTATAACACTAGATTAAGTGCCTGTCGGCTTGACCAAGTCACTCTCATACAGAAATAGAATGAAAACTTGTTCCAGTAAGCAAAAATCTGACAGACTTGCAGAGTGAATTTATTAAGCGATCGCGACTGAAGCATCCTTGCAAGGAAAGTTAACTGGAGTGGTGCGGCCTACAACTTGAAGGTGGTCTCAATTCTATTCATTCTCAAAACTTAAACTACTGCTTTGGAAACACCTTTTCTAATGCGATCGCCAAATCGTCAAACCCAGGAATCACAACCGTTGTATTTGGCAAGAAAATCTGCTTTTGCGCATATCCAAAACCACCTTGTAGATCCTGATAAGGTTGCTGATAAACTTCTAAGCAGCTAACAACTAAATTAAAAATCCAATAATATTCAATCCCTGATTCTGCATAAAGCGCTAGCTTCACTTCTTGGTCGTATTTGAGTGTAGAGTCAGAAACTTCTGCTACTAGCAAAATATCAACGGGTTGAGGATGTCTGGATAAGTAATCATCAGAGCGATTTCGAGCAATTACAACATCCGGTTCTGGCTCACTGTTAGGTAACAAAAGAATCGGTTCCTGACTCCGAACCACTGCATTGCCCTGTAAGAGGACAATGAGTTGTTGAATCAATCGGGTTGTGCAGACGGTATGAGCCGTCCCCTTTGCAACCATCTGCATCAACTCTCCACGAATTAATTCAATCTGGTCATTCTCAGTCAAAAAACCCAGCTCAATTAGCTGATGATATTCCTCTAAAGTGAAGCGCTTAGGTGTAACCGCAGTGATAGGAGCCATCACAAGCAACCGATAATGCTTTCGATTCTCAGTGTAGCCAGTTTAGAGGTAGCGATCGCCTTCCAATTACACCTGATTACAACGAGGGGGAAACCCTTGCGCTAAAGTCAGTAAAGGCTAATGCGTATTGTTGAATTTATGACCGTGTCTCCCGCTGCATCTGCTGTTCCTGATCCTACCAATGGCTTGCCAGAGCGATTAGCCAAGCACACCGTTCGCTATGCCGACCATCGCTCTGTGAATCGGGAAGAGTTGACCCCGATGTTTCGGCAGTATGTGGACGTGAAAGACCAGTATCCCCATGCCATTCTGCTGTATCGAGTAGGCGACTTCTTTGAGTGCTTTTTCCAAGATGCGATCGCTGTATCACGGGAGTTAGAACTGGTTCTGACCAGCAAAGAGGGGGGCAAAGAAGTGGGGCGGGTGCCGATGTCAGGCATTCCCCATCATGCACTCGATCGCTATTGTGCTCAGCTCGTGGAGAAAGGCTACGCGATCGCTATTTGTGACCAAGTTGAAGATGCCTCAGAAGCGCAGGGATTGGTGAGGCGGGAAGTAACCCGTGTCCTTACCCCTGGCACCGTAATCGAAGATGGGATGCTGAATGCCCGTCGCAACAACTTCTTAGCAGCCGTTGTGATTGCGGGTAGCCATTGGGGCTTAGCCTACGCCGATATTTCTACGGGAGAGTTTTTAACCACACAATCGAGCGAACTGGATCAACTGACGCAAGAACTGATGCGGTTGCAACCTTCAGAAATTTTGCTTCCTACCAATGCGCCAGATTTGGGTGGGCTGTTGCGTCCCGGCGAAACCTCAGAACATCTGCCTGATTGCTTGCCAACTCAGTTTTGCTACACGCTGCGATCGCAAACCCCGTTCACGATTGGAGAAGCCAAGCCTCGGTTGATGCAGCAGTTTAAGGTGCGATCGCTGGAGGGGTTGGGTTGTGAACATTTGCCTTTGTCTATTCGGGCGGCTGGTGGCTTGCTGGAGTATCTGGAGGACACGCAGAAGGAAACTCAAATTCCGCTGCAACTTCTCCGCACCTACACCCTGACTGATTACTTGATTTTGGATCATCAAAGTCGGCGCAATTTAGAAATTACTCAAACTGTTAGGGATGGCACATTTCATGGCTCTTTGTTGTGGGCCTTGGATGAGACAGTGACAGCGATGGGTAGTCGCACGCTGCGTCGCTGGTTGCTACAACCCTTGCTCGACATCAAAGGGATTCAAGCCCGCCAAGACACGATTCAAGAATTAGTCGAGAGCGGCGCTCTACGAGAAGATTTGCAGCGTTTACTTCGTCAAATTTATGACTTGGAACGACTCGCAGGACGCGCGGGCTCTGGGACAGCGAATGCGCGAGATTTGGTTGCTCTAGCCGATTCTTTTGAGAAGCTGCCAGACTTGGCCAGTTTAGTCGCCAACGCGCGATCGCCTTATCTCAAAGCCTTACAAGCGGTGCCCCCGCTGTTGGAGCAGTTAGGTCAAAAACTGCACGCACATTTGGTTGATTCGCCACCGCTGTATCTCACTGAGGGCAATCTAATTCGTCCCGGTGTGGAGCCACAGTTGGACACGATGCGCCAGCAGTCAGAAGATGACGTGCAATGGCTGAAAGATTTAGAGCAACAGGAACGAGAGCGTACAGGCATTCCGACGCTGAAGGTCAGCTACAACAAAACCTTTGGCTACTACATCAGCATCTCCCGCGCCAAGGCGGAACAAGCGCCGAAAGACTACATCCGCAAGCAAACGCTGACCAATGAAGAGCGCTACATCACCCCAGAGCTGAAAGAACGCGAAGCTCGGATGTTGACAGCCCAGGAAGACCAAAAGCGGTTGGAATACGAAATTTTTCTAGGGTTGCGATCGCAAGTTGGCGAACAAGCTGACTTGATCCGCACGGTGGCGAAAGCGGTGGCAGCGGCAGATGTGTTGTCTGCGTTGGCAGAGATTGCGGTTTATCGCGGCTATTGCCGTCCTAAAATGGCAGCGGGTCGAGAAGTTACTATCGTTGAAGGTCGCCATCCTGTGGTAGAGCGCTCCTTGCCCGCCGGATTCTTTGTGCCCAATTCAACTGAGCTAGGACAAGAAGCCCCAGAAGTAGTGCCTGATTTAGTGATTCTGACTGGACCCAATGCCAGTGGCAAAAGCTGTTATCTGCGGCAAGTGGGACTGATTCAACTGATGGCGCAGGTGGGAAGTTTTGTCCCAGCTCAAGCAGCTACGTTGAGTGTGTGCGATCGCATCTTTACCCGTGTGGGAGCGGTGGATGATCTAGCCACAGGTCAATCGACGTTCATGGTGGAAATGAACGAGACGGCGAATATTCTTAATCACGCTACGCCGCGATCGCTGGTTTTGTTGGATGAAATTGGTCGGGGCACCGCCACCTTTGATGGCCTCTCGATCGCTTGGGCGGTGGCTGAGCACTTAGCTACCGAAATTCGCGCCCGCACCATTTTTGCCACCCACTACCACGAACTTAATGAACTCGCTTCTAGCTTGTCCAATGTGGCGAATTATCAGGTGACGGTGAAAGAGCTACCCGACCAAATTATCTTTCTGCATCAAGTACGACCAGGAGGAGCCGATCGCTCTTATGGCATTGAAGCAGGCCGCTTGGCAGGTCTTCCAGCCTCAGTGATTCAGCGGGCTAGACAAGTGATGAGCCAAATTGAAAAGCATTCCCGCATCGCGATCGGACTCCGCAAAGGAAGTCAGGTGGAAAATGCGAGTCGAGAGAAAAACGATAAATCCTCAACGACTCAACCAACTGAACAACTGGATATTTTTGGTGGCTAGTTCTGTAATTTTTTGACTTCTTTATAAACACTCATGCCAATCTCTAGGGCTTCATTCAGCAGTCGGCCATACTCGCTAGCTTCACTGTTGACTTCCAAGGTTCTAAGGGTGAGCAGATTATTTTCAATATTGACAAATAACTCCTGACGGCGAGCGATAAAGCTTTTGTGTTGCCGCAGAATTTTTTCAGTCATTAAAGCACACACCAAACTTTCTCTCGTCACTCGGAGTGCCTCCAAAACCTCATCTCGATTAATTAAATTTGCAGGTAAATGCCCAATTGCTGCCAATTTATCAATAATTTCTACTGCTTTAATCACTTCATTGTATTTATCGACTTCATCTAGCAATTTTGCTAGCGGAGCCAAGCTTTTTTGCTTACTCCAGAGATAAAAGTTCCAACCCAACATGAGGATAAAGGCAATAGTCAAATTAATGACGAAAAACTGTAATGCTTGCTGAACTTCCCCTCCTACTTGCATCGAGTTTTGAGTCAGAATAAAACCAACAGGCAGAGTAAAAACTAAAATTAAAACAAAAACAGAAACTTCTGTGAGACAAAAGAAGAAGAGCTTTTTCGAGTCTCGCCACACTGAAGGACGATAGGTGCCACCAAAAATTCCTCCAACAAACATATCATTAATGTCTAAACCACTTAAAGTTTCTAACTCTCCCTCGCCAATCTTCAAAGCTTTGAGATCAGATTGCATGATGGCATAGCCTTTATCCTGATTAATTGCTTGGATGGTGCGATCGCAAAAAGCAATTGTAGTTTTAGTTGGTCAAAATCTCCAGTAGTGATTGAATTACGCTGAGGTAAAAGTTGCCTTCACGGGGGCGAAAGAGTTCAAAAGCTTGTCCGGGAGCCCCAAAGAAAGGACGAAGTGTCCAGGCTAGTTGACAACCCACAAAAGCATATAATCCTAACCAGAAGCGCAAGATATTAGTACGAGTTTTAACTGCTGGATCTACATTCTTAATAACTCTTTTCTTTGACCTTTGGTCTGCATCTACTACCACAAAATCACCTTCAACCTTGTCTTCAACTGGAGTAACTGTGGTAACTGGAGAAAGCTCTAGCTGTTCAGACTCTGGCCGCATAATCTGATATAAGTAGGAGATACCGATGAATCCCGTGAGAGCGAAAATTAATACATTTAGTAGAATGAAGAATTGGTAATTGCGAATCGTAATCAGAAAAAACAACGTGACAGGGGCAAAGCTAAACAAGAGTACTGCCGTAATCGAAATAGCGGTTAGTAGGAGAGCCAAGCTTTGACTGATACTTTGTTTTGAACCAAAGAAGGCATTAAAAAAATAGAGCGTTGGCAAACAAATGATGAGTGTAATCAAATAGAGGGCAGGCAGCTTGATTGCAGAAGCAAAGACTTGCAGCGGGCTAGCAAAAGCGCCAATAATCCCTCCATAGATTGCCAGAAAAATTGAACTAGAAATGAGTAAAGCCGTAATTTTGGTTTTAAGACGAGCTTTGTGATGAATTTCATCAACAAAATTCTCGCGATCGCGTAGCAACGTAATTAATACTGTGAAGTAGTTCATATTTTTAGGTCAACCAACCTTAATCCTGTTATACATAACTTGGTTTTTCAGGAAATTCGAATTAACGAAAACCTAATACTTCTAAAATTGATTGAATAACGTTTAAGTAGAAGTTTCCCTGCATATCTCGGAATAGCTCAAAGGGCTGTCCGGGTGCGCCGAAAAAAGGACGCAGGGTCCACCCTAACTGACTACCCACAAAAGCATAAAGAATCAGCCAGGACTGCAAAATTTGTGTCCGAGTTGCCTGACCTGCCTCATCTTGATGCGATAGTGCTTGCAAACCGTGGTAGAGAAAATTAATTCCCAAGAAGCCTGTAATGCCAAAAATGATGACATTGAGTAGCTTGAAGAACTGGTAATTGTCAATCGTCGCCAAGAAAAACAAGGTAACTGGAGCAAAGCTAAACAACAAAATACTGATAATTGCTGCTGCCCCTAACAAGACCACAAAGTGCTGTCCTAAAGTTAGTTTAGAACCGAAAATTATGTTGAAGAAGTATAGGGTTGGTAGGCAAATAATTAGAGTAATTAGGTAGAGTGCTGGTAGTTTTACCGCAGAGGATAGCGCTTGCAAAGGTCCTGTAAACGCCCCAATCACCGCTCCATAAATGGCAAACAGAATTGAACTAGAAATTAATAAAGAGGTGATTTTGCGATTGAGGCGAATTCCTTGGCGCACCTCATCAATAAAATCTTTGCGATCGCGTAGCAGTGTAATCAGCACCGAAAAGTAGTTCATAAACTCACCCGAAAGGGGGGTTCGCCTAACTACACAGGTGTTGTTGCCAATTACGGAAAGGCTGAGGCTGATGATCAAAAAAGATTGCCAAGGCAGGCGATCGCTAGATCACAGAACTAGCTCAGCTAAGCCCAGGTAGTAGATGCCTTCTGGGGTAATCTTGAAGCGACAAGCCAACACTTCTAGCCCTTGAGCGATCGCTTCGCGTAGCAGTTTGCCATAGGCAGGATCGCGATCGTCACCGGGGGCAAAATGCGTACAGTCTCCCCGGTTAATGCAATAGAGCATGACGGGTCGAATTTCTGGGAGCAGAGCAGCTAGCTCACGAATATGTTTATGGCCCCGTGTCGTGACTGTATCTGGGAAGCGAACCAAGCGATCGCCTTCGCACCAGGTTGTGCTTTTTACTTCTAGATAAATTGGACGCTCTAACTTTTCGCCCGTAAGCAGAAAATCCACTCGACTTTTTTCCTGGCCGTAAGCCACTTCCAAGCGAATGTCGCTGTAGTCTCCGAGTTCGGGAATGAGGTTCTTTTCTAGGACTAGCTTGACAATGCGATTGGGCATGGCCGTATTGACCCCCACCCAGGTTGGCTCATGCTCATACACCTCAATCAGTTCCCAGGTGTAAGGCAGTTTTCGTGTTGGGCTGTCACTGCGCGACACGTACACAGAGCTACCCGGTTTAGAGATGCAACTCATTGGCCCTGTATTGGGACAGTGAGCCGTAATCACTTCACCGCTAGCTAACTCGATGTCTGCGAAGAAGCGTTTGTAGCGCTTGAGGAGAATGCCGGGGTAAAGCGTCGGGTACTGGTAGATTAAAGCGGTCATCGGTGTGAAATTCGAGTGAATTGGAGCTTTGACGCTGGTTCACTTTTCGCAACTTCATCATCTTGACATAGACTGACCAGTTTGCTGCTTTGCGCTGGAGACGAGCCTTCATAGCCTTAGCTGCCAGAGCATAACCGCCATCTGCGCCATCAATAAAATGTACCTGTTGCCCATTGCGCTCAAATACCAGGCAAGTCATGAGGGCGCGATCGGACAGATGGACTCCGTGCACCAACTTGCCCGCTTTATATTCAGCTTCCAAATAGCGATTCAGTTCTTCCCGTTGGTCGGCGGTACCTGCAATTACCATCCGCAGCATGTCATCAAATTTACGGTAGTCCGTCGCTGCGGTCACAATCTGCTTATAGGTTCCCCAGTCCACTTCTCCCAGCTTGATCTGAAACTTCATGAAGAACCAGCCGAGAAAATTCTCCAGCTTTTCCTTGAGCAAATAGATTTGTTGGTGTAGCCAGGACTGAGATAGCGATCGCGCCTTGGCTTCCGGTAACAAGTTTTGATTCCGAAATGAAAGCTGAAGATTGTCAGCGCCTATGGGATGCAAATCTGTATCTTCACCAAAAATTTCTTGAATCTTCTGAATGACTGTCTGATACGTATGCTCTTGTTCGCTTTGAGAACCCATTGCCAGCACTAAAAGACTGAGCACTTCTCCTCGGTGGCTAGGAATATCTTGCCAACGGCACTCCAGCCCCGAAAAATCAGGTTGTAGCGGTTGAGTTGCGGGTTTTAGCTGATAAGGATTATGAGGGATATCCTGCTTTACCATCTCGGTGGCATAAGTCAGCCCCCCACCTGTAAATATTCCTTGACTGTAGTTTTCTGAAACTTGCAACTTGGCCACTTTGATTTCAAAGCCAGCTGCTAGAACATCAACCACTGGAACTAGCCCTACTCTAAGGTCTAAGCCAAATCTTGTCTTAGCAGCCTGTTGCGTCGCTAGTAGAGCTTGCTTCGTTTGACTCAGCAAAGTGGGAGGAATCACAATAGAAGCGCCGTCGCCCCCAAAAACAAAGGGAATTTCGGCAGATTTAGCGACGTTGAGCACAGCCACAATTGAGCAAGCACCCAACAAATTGACATCTTTATAACGGCCTGATTCTATGGCCTGGGTAGAACCCACAATATCTGTAATCACCACATGCCAGTCGTAGGGCAAATCTACAAAATTGTGAGGCTGGGTAATCTCGATAAACTGCTTGAGGCGAGGGAGCTTGGCATAAAACTGCTCGGTGCTCATAGGCTAACTCTGCCTTAATTTCCATACTAGTGGCATGACTTAAGCACCCTGAAGAACTGCCTGAAACAGTTCAGCATCTCCAAAGCTTGAGAGAACTGAGTGGTTAAACTCTTGTGGTTCGCCCGCAAGTTTGGAGATGCGCTCGCTAGACCTGTAGATGAATTCAGTATGACTTTGTTTTACCAGTTCTTGTACTGATCTTTGGCCTAAGTTACTACGCGAAAGTGCTGAGTAGCCTACAAACCTTTACTAGAACCATTCGCTACAACCATATTAATCAGGACGGTAGTCGGGACGGCGGCGTTCCACAAGATTGATCCGGGCGGAACTGGCCGATTCGCGATTAAATAGGGGATGCACGTTCGTTATCTGTAACTATTCGTGTCTGAAACTAAAAAGCCTTCTCGTTCCCTCGCTGGAATTGCTGGGATTGTGGCTGTGGCCACGATGATCAGTAAAGTGTTTGGATTGGTGCGTCAGCAAGCGATCGCCGCTGCATTTGGGGTGGGTCCTGCCGCTGGAGCTTTCAACTTTGCCTATGTGATTCCAGGGTTTTTGCTGATTTTGTTAGGCGGTATCAATGGCCCCTTCCATAGTGCGATCGTCAGTGTCCTATCCAAGCGCAAGCAAAGTGAAGTTGCTCCGATTGTCGAAACGATCACAACCTTGGTCGGTGGGTTGCTGTTACTAGTCACCATTGGCTTGATCGTATTTGCTGATCCGCTGATGCATCTAGTAGCTCCGGGCTTGTATATCAGTCCAGAGCTAGCGCAGGCCCAAGGGGTGACTTCAGAGCAATTTCAAGTCTTGGTGCAAACTAGGGAGATCGCGATCCAGCAGTTTCGGATCATGGCTCCGATGGCTCTACTAGCTGGGTTGATCGGGATTGGCTTTGGCACCCTCAATGCCTCAGATCAATATTGGTTACCCTCCATCAGCCCTCTGTTCTCTAGTGTGACTGTGCTGATCGGGATCGGCATCTTAGCATTCCAAGCTGGCTCCAAAATTACTACTCCCCAGTACGCCATGATCGGGGGAATTGTATTAGCTTGGGGCACTTTGGCTGGTGCGGTTTTGCAGTGGCTAGTGCAATTACCAGCACAGGCAAGAGCGGGGATGGGTGGACTAAGGCTGCGCTTTGACTTCCATCGCCCAGAAGTCAAAGAAATCATTAAAATTATGGGGCCAGCTACCTTTTCCTCAGGCATGATGCAAATCAATGTCTGGACGGATCTATTCTTTGCTTCGTTTTTGCCTCAGGCGGCAGCGGCAGTATCGGCTTTAGGCTATGCAGGTTTGTTGGTCAACACACCCTTGGGCATTCTTTCTAACATGATTTTGGTGCCCTTAATGCCTGTGTTCTCTCGGCTTACCGATCCGGCAGACTGGCCCGAACTAAAGGGGCGGATTCGTCAGGGTTTGCTGCTGACTGCGGTGGCGATGCTACCTCTTAGTGCCATCATGATCGCGCTGGCATTTCCCATTGTGCGGGTCGTGTATGAGCGCTACGCCTTTGATGAATCGGCCTCTCGCCTCACAGCCTCGCTTTTGATTGCCTACAGTGTTGGCATGTTTGTCTACTTGGCGCGAGACGTGCTGGTTCGAGTCTTTTACGCCTTAGGAGACGGAGATACCCCCTTCCGGATCAGCATCATCAACATCTTTCTGAACGCTGCTTTGGACTTTTTGTTGATCAAGCCGTTTGGGGCGTCTGGTCTAGTTTTGGCTACTGTTGGGGTTAATGTCACCTCCAGTATTGCCCTATTGATTATTCTGCATCGCCGTCTGCATGGTCTGCCTTGGCGAGAATTGAGCTGGCCGATTTTAGGTTTGGGCTTGGGTAGCGCGATCGCCGGAGCTTCCTCTTGGGGAATGCTTCAAGTCTGCGAGCGATTTTTGGGCAAGGAGGGACTACTGATTCAACTGCTAGAACTAGCAGTAGCGGGTGCCGCTGGCTTAGCGGTATTTGGCCTATTTGCGACTCAGTTACGGTTGCCAGAAGTTGATTTATTTGTCGATCGCATTCGCCAGCGGCTATTGAGGCGCTAGCCAAAGAGGTGCTAACTAAACACAAAGGGCACGCTGGGTGCCCCAGAAGGTTTGGATCTTAAAGCTGGTCTTGGTGCTTCTCTAGCAAATCCATCAATGTGACTTGGCACTGCATGGGCAGAAGATCTAGCAGGGGTACTTCACGACGACCACCTCCCAGTTTGACTGGCATGCTGCTAAGGATTTGCTGCACTCGGTTTTCATCTGCTGAGTTTGAGGTCAGCAAGGGATAGAGTTGCTCTGCCAGAGGGGCACTTAGGTGAGCATCGCCTAAGTAGAGGTGCCACTTGGCGATATCCATGTAGATGTTTTCGCCAATATCAGCGGCGAGGGCTTCTAAAAGCTCGGTTGTATTTGTTTGTGCCATGATAATCATTTCCTAAATGCAAAATGGAGGCTAAACCAGCTAATTTAGCCAGATTCTGCCCCCATTCTAGTCAACTCAACCTGCAAGAACGTCGCTCTATGGTTTGGTAGACTTTGCACTCGTTTTTTTAGGCTCAGCGGCTCCGGTAGAAAACTGAGGATTGTAGCCAGAGTAGTCTGCGATCGCAGCAATATAAATTAGATGCACTAACAGTCCTACTGCCCAAGCTCCCGTAACCCACTTAGACCAAGGCCAAGTGGCAGCTTCTAACGTACGCACGAACCACATGCCAGAATTGGTTGCACCAAAAACTGCTACATGCATGGCAAAATTCATCCGATCATCCAGACGGCGATAAGCAGGATCACGACGATCTGGTTGACGAGGCCAACGAGGCGGCATAGAAAACCCTTTAGTAAGTGATTAAGCGTCAGAGTGGCTATTGTAATCGATCAAGCGCTGGATGACTGAGACTGGGATTGAGAGGGTGGCAGTTTGGCAGTGTTCTCGGTACCGCTGAGCAGTTGTGCCTTCATGGCAGCCAACTCTTCATCTACCGTGTCGCCGCCTTCTAGGGAAGCAAACTTCTTTTCTAGGTCATCTGTGCCTAGTTCCGCGATCGCCTCTGACTGCGCTTCTAGTTGTAATACTTTCTCTTCCATGCGCTCAAACGCAGACATGGCGCTACCCGTCCCGACGCGACCGAGCATGTCATTAATCTGCTGAGAAGCTTTCGCCGAGCGGGCACGAGCGATATACAAGTCTTTTTTGGTTTTGGCCTCAGAAATCTTGCTTTCCAAGGTCAACATATTTTGCTTGAGCTTGGTGACAATGCCACTTTGCTGGTCTAGCTGCGATCGCAAAGCTTCAGCAGTTTCCTGATAAGACTTGCGACGGGTCAAAGCTTCCCGTGCTAGGTGATCATCCCCTTTTTGCAAAGCGAGTTGCGCCCGTTGATACCACTCATTAGAGGTGGATTGAGCTTGGGCACATTGTCGTTCCGTGCGCTTCTGAGTGGCGATCGCTTGAGCCACAGCTTGCCGCAGTTGAATCAGGTCTTCCTGCATATCCAAGACCGTTTGCTCCAGAATCTTTTCTGGATCTTCTGCTTGCCCAACCAAGCTGTTGATGTTGGCTCGAATTACCCGCCCAATGCGGTCCAATAAGCCCATACCGATCTCCGTCCACGTTGCTACAACAAGCTTGGTAGGCCACTAATGTATCCACTACAAAAATGCAGTTTTTAACGGCCCCAGCGGAACATTAACCTCATGGTATCGCACCTTTTCAGTTCCTAAGCGAACCAAAAGCAGGAGATTAGTGCTGTTCTACCTTAGCGGGAATTCCTTGTTTTTCTAGTTCTTCGGCTAAGGCTTCTGCTTTGCCAGGTTCATCAAAGGCTCCTAACTGAATGCGGGCACCATCCGAGAAGTTCCGTACATAAGCATCCGGAATTGCCTTCTGGGCTTCCTCTAGCGTGGCATCCCCACTGTACTCAGTCACCACCTTGTAGTCGTAGGCGCTATTAGCCGCTGGAGCTGAGTTGGCGGCACTTTCGGCTTCCGGTTCGGCTGCTCGTGAGCGAGGTGCAGGCGGCTCTGGGGCGGCCACTACGGGGGCAGGTTCTACTCTAGGAGGTTCTGGGGCCGCAGGGGCAGGTTCAGGCGTATATCGTTCAACGGGTGGCTCAGCGGCAGGTGGGTTATAAGCAGGTTGGTTGTAAATTGCGGCGGGTGGAGGTGCAGGTGCGATCGACAGAGGCGGTGCTACAGGCTGCACCACATAGGGAGCAGCAGCACGAGATGAATCTGTTTGAGGAGCCGTTGTCGTGGCCCTAGCCCCACTAGTCGCTTTACTGGTGTTCGGCACCGCTGTCACCTTAGGCACCGTTACAGATTTCCCAGGAGTGGCTGTAGTCTTGCCTGCACCCGAATTAGCCTTGAGCGTGCTCAAGGTGTTCAGATTCAAATCGACAAATTCTTTAGAGGCTAAGTTCGGTGAATTTGGCAGACCTACTGCTTCTGAGCGATTGGGGTTGGTACTCGTAGAATTAGTGCTTGTAGTGGATGATCCAGCAGCAGGCGATCGCCCTAAACCTTGGCGTGGCCCCAAGGGATTCATCAACAGATAGCCTAATGTCGCGCTAGACAGCAAAAGTAGCAGCATTAAGCCTAAACCCAACGGAGTGAGTAGGTTTTGCATAAAGCCCCGCTCAACTCTGGCGACGGCTTCTTCCTCGGCCAAACTGCGTAACAGTTCCTCTGAAGACTCCAGGTAATCATCTGGCGGCATTCGAGTGCTAGCCAAGTTGATCAAATGGTCAGATTCAGAGTTGTCAGCTTCTGAATGGGTTACTGCTGGCGCTTCTGGCTCTTGGACACGAGGTAGAACTGCTAGCTGGGAAGCAGAATGGGTACGAGCAGAAGTAAAAGATGACTCTGAGCGTGGTTCCTGACTGGGTGACCAGGTTGGTTGAACAGGTGGTGCAATGGGTGTTGTAGTAGATGGGTTAGCTGGGTTAGCGGTAGCGGTATCAGTACTGGTGGAAAACCCCGAATTCGTCGGTTGAGGCTGAGTTCTACCCCCTACCGCGCCCACAGAAATCAAGTCCAAGGTCTTTCGGGCTTGCTGGCGACCTAGACCCCGAGGCGGCGGTACAGAGCGACCTGTTCGCTGACGCCGATAGCGAACCAACTCCTCTTCTAAGTGCACATCTAAACTGCCTAAGGCCGTTTGCAACACAGAATGTAAGGATTTGTTTTGCTGGGATTGATTTGGGGATTCAACCGAGGGGCGTTGACTCATTACAGGATTCCTACCATCTTGACTAACCGCAAATTTTTCAAGGGGGCGTCCCTCAACTCATGACATTTATTGCATTCATAAACGTGTGCAATCCACCCTGGACTGGTTCGGTCAAAGCCTAACTCTAATCTTGTCTCAGATGCAAGCCAGCTCTAGCTAGCCCTATCGAATCAACACTAAATCACACAACTAGCTTAGGTGTCAGGGCGAATTAGTAGATGCATCGTATAGTACTGCTGTTGATTCTGATCCTAAAGTAGAGAACCTTTAGAAAAAGGGTATACGATTTCTTACCGAGATTGGCAGCATGGCTTTTGAATCCCTTCATCATGTTTTAGGCAGCTTCGAAAATCAAGGGGGATGGCAAGAGCGACAGCAGTTCAAGCGCTTGCTGGCTTATTGGCCAGAAGTCGTAGGGCTAGCGGTTGCCAGCCAGACAAAACCAGTGGCAATTCAGCGGGGTGTGTTAAAAGTAGCCACTTCTAGCCCTGCCTGGGCCCAAAACTTGATTTTTGAGCGGCAACGAATCTTAGAAAAGCTCAATACTCGGTTAACCATCGAACTCACTGACATTCGTTTTTCTACCGCTCAATGGCACAGTAGCCGGAGAGACAATTCTTCTGCCACTTCTGGATCAGAAGCCAACCCTTGGCAAGACCATCCTAGCCATGTAGCTAGCCCTAGCCCTCAGACACTCAATCCATCTCTTCCACAGGTAGCAGCGCCAAAAGACCCTCAAACCGCGTTTCAGGCTTGGTCGGCGTTGGTGCAACAGCGATCGCAGCATTTACCCGCTTGCCCCCGTTGTCACTGTCCGACCCCACCCGGAGAATTGCAGCGTTGGTCTCTTTGTGCCCTCTGCGCCGCGCAACAATGGCGGGGGTAACTCGTCACTCTTACAACTGGTGAATCCAACTGGCAAATCGTACAGCTAGTGAATTGAGCCCTACATCTGGGTATCACTAAGCATGGGCGAACCGCTCATTTTATAGGTTTTGACCTGATTCAGGACTTGGAATAGCCCAGCTTATAGATCGCCTTAAGCTCCGTTGCATCTGTCAAATAGCTGAATTTTTAAGCTCAAAAAGTGACTGATGACCCCTGAATTTACTCGAATCTTGGAGCTATTTAAATTCGATTGGTTATCCTTTCCCTTGATCCCCAATTATTTTTGAGAGAAATCAGCTCGATTTGTTCAGGACTAAAAAGCTGTAAATGTATCTGGCTTTTAACAAGATTATAAAGATAATCTAAAAGGCGTTTTTTATCATGGATCGCTGAAAACCAGGTGGAAAAGCGATCGCAGGTCTCTAAATCAACGCCCTCAAAAAAACTCTAGCTTAAAAATTAAAGACAACAGGTTACCTCCCTAAAAAATCCTTCTATGAGAACCATAAACCTCGAAACATCAGCATGTCGCCACTGTCGGTATTACACCCCCGAAGGGCGACGCGGCGGCTCTTGTCAGCAGCTAAATGTACCTGTTCGAGGCGCTTGGAAGGCTTGTTCCTTGGCGATCCCCCCATTTGCGCCTTCTTGGGAGAATTCTGAAGAGATTATGAATTGGTCAGAAAGTACGTTAATCCTAGGAGATGTGATCTCATTGGATTGTTCTCCAATTAGTTTTTCTGAAAGAAAAGATGATTTGGCAGTGCGATCGCTAACTAAATAATCCTTTCTCTTCTCTAAATTAGCTCTGTAAAAACACTGAAGTAATCTTGTTTTTAGATTTGAGCTTGAGTCTAAATGCATCCTCATTTTGTTGATTTGAGTTGGAAGCTTTGACGAAACCGCTACAACCTCAAGACTAGGTACTTAAACTGCCAAAGCTGGCTTAGGCTAAAGATTTCACGTTTGTAATTCAGCTCAAATATTTGGTTTCTTACAGACAAAAATTTGAAACCGCACTTTCAAAGCAAGAGTGCGGTTTTTTAAGTGGTTGAGTGCTGAAGGTTAGGCCACAGCTCGGCTCAAGGCAACCAAGGGTACTGGCGGAAGTTAGGTTGACGCTTTTCTAGGAACGCTTCTTTCCCTTCGGCCCCTTCTTCTGTCATGTAGTAGAGCAAAGTTGCATTTCCTGCTAATTCTTGTAAGCCTGCTTGGCCGTCACAGTCAGCATTAAAAGCCGATTTGAGACAGCGAATCGCGATCGGACTTTTCTCTAGAATTTCCTGTGCCCATTGGATGCCTTCCGCTTCTAACTGCTCCACAGGCACCACACAATTCACCAAACCCATTTCTAGCGCCTGGGCCGCGTCGTACTGACGGCAGAGATACCAAATTTCGCGGGCTTTTTTTTGTCCTACTATCCGAGCTAAGTAGCTGGCTCCGAACCCACCATCGAAGCTACCTACCTTCGGCCCAGTTTGACCAAAAATGGCATTGTCTGCGGCGATCGTCAAATCACAAAGAATGTGGAGAACATGCCCGCCACCGATTGCGTAACCCGCTACCAAAGCAATCACTACCTTGGGCATGGAGCGAATCAAACGTTGCAAGTCGAGGACGTTGAGTCGCGGCACCCCTTCATCATCTACGTAACCGCCTTGACCCCGCACACTTTGGTCGCCCCCGGCGCAGAAGGCATATTTACCATCCGTATGCGGCCCTGCCCCAGTGAAGAGAACGACCCCAATACGGCTATCTTCACGGGCATTGGCAAAGGCATCATAAAGCTCGAACACCGTTTTGGGACGAAAGGCATTGCGCTTGTGAGGTCGATTGATGGTGATTTTGGCGATGCCATCCGCTTTGTGATACAGGATGTCTTCGTAGGTTTTGGCAACTTGCCATTCAACTTGCATAGTCTGTGCGTGAGTGTAAACAATTAGGCCATCTCTTACCCAGAGTTGAAGTTTTACCCTGAGATCAAGAAATGGCCTAGGCTCAGTGGTGCCATTTTAGAGTAATTTCACGAACGGACTCTGACAAGTCGGGGCTACAAAGATACCCATAGGCTAGTGGAAAATTGGTTGGCAATATCAACTAGGAGCGGCAGTTGAAATTGTTCTGGCAGCAGCAAATCTTTAATCGTGTTTAAGGCTTCTAGGTCGTCAGATTTCAACGAAGAACCATTCGCTAAAACCGCCACCTCAGCAGTAGAGAGTGACAAACGGCTGGCGATCGCCTGTAAATACATACTCTCCCGTAGATCTACTTCACCATCCGCTGCGGCCATTTTGTAGCCCAAGCCAATGAGCAATACTTTTTCTGACTTAGAAAGTAGTGCTGTGAGCTTGAGCAGCTCATTTGGAATGATATAAATCTGATGCCGCTGCACCCCAGTGACCAGTTGTTGCGTCAGCTCACGGGTTTGGTCATCCAACGTCAGAAACGAGCTGAGTGTGTGCTGCAACTCTTGCTTCTCGGCATCGGCGATCGCCCGATCCACTAGCATGACGCCTAGCAGCACCGTGACCAAAGCTGCCAAAAACACTAGCAAGGGATTTAACTCGTCCTGCTGCAACTCTTGGCCCGTGATGCGGCAGAGAAGCTCTAGAGTTTCCGCGCTGATTTGTGATTGATCCATGCCTGAGAACCGTTGTTCGCCTTCAAGAGTAAAGCTGGGGCGCTCAGTTTTGTCAATCAACGGCAAATTTTGCTAGGTTAGTCCGCCGCCAAGCACTGTCTACCTTGCGATCGGTTCGCACCTCTAGCACTCGGATTCCGCTTTGGGGTAGGGGATTCAACCGCTCTATTAACTGGGGCCAAGCTTGAACGAGTTCGTACTCCACACCATAAGTTTGGCAGAGTGGCGCGAAGTCAACCGCTTGAGGGGTCGCAAAGAATTCTTCAAACACCTGCTCAAACTGAGCGATCGGCAGCATCTCGAAAATGCCACCGCCATTGTTGTTGACCACAATAATGGTCAAATGTCCTACCAGCTTGTTTCTGAGCAAAAAGCCATTGGTGTCGTGCAGCAGCGCTAAGTCTCCCGTCAACAGGACGCTGCTTTGATTGCCATGCGCCATCCCCAAAGCGGTAGACAACGTGCCATCAATGCCATTCGCTCCTCGGTTGAAGTAAGGCTTAATCGCTGTATTGCCCGGTTTCCAGAAAAACTCCACATCCCGGACAGGCATGCTGTTGGCAATAAATAAAGGCGTACCAGGGGGCAAATGCTGGGATAACAACCAAGCGACTTTGCCTTCAAACCACGCTTCTGTATCTGACATGGTTTGGTCTAGCCTTTGCCGCACCTTCCCTTCGGCACTACACCAATCTTTGAAATAACTACTTGATGACTGGGACGTAGGCGGCAACAGGGGAGCCAACTGCTCGATCGCCAGCCGTAAATGAGTGGTGTGACCATGCAGCGGATCTAAATTGCGATCGCCCGGATCAACAATCCACTGCTGCGGCTGCACCCTCTCTAGCCAGAGCCGCAGTTCCTTACTAGTCGGCATTTCCCCAATCCGGATCACCATTTCAGGAGCAAGTTGCTCTGCTAACTGCCGATTTCGTAGCAGCAAATCGTAGGTGGAAATCAGATTGGGATTGAGATCCGCATAGTTCCGCAGCGGCGACAACCCTTCCGCCAGCACAGGCCACCCCAACGCCGCCGATAGTTGCGCTACCGCCGTACAGTACTGCACAGGCGATCGCGGTTGAGCAGGCCCCGCAATAATCACACCCCGTTCGCAAGCTTGCCAAGTCGCCAACGGCAACTGAATATTGCCCACCCCAACCGCATCAGCCTCTGTTATAGGCTGCACTGCTGCAAAAAACTGAGCCGAGTCAAACTGTGATCGCCAAGCTTCCACCACTGGATCAGTAATCGGAGCCAACGGGTCACGAAACGGCAAATTGAGATGCACCGGACCTGCCACAGGCCAAAGCGATCGCTCCCAGGCATAAACCAGCGTTTGGCGTAGATACCGAAGCAACCCCACCTCTAAAACAGGGATCGCCAACTCCGCATACCAATTGGGAAAATTCCCAAACAACTTTTGCTGATCGATCGCCTGCCCCGCATTGCAATCGCGCAACTCCGGAGGTCGATCCGCCGTTAGAACCAACAATGGCACCCGACTTTGCCGCGCCTCAATCACCGCCGGATAAAAATTTGCCCCCGCCGTCCCCGACGTACAAACCAACACCACAGGCAACCCCGACTGTCGCGCCAAGCCCAACGCAAAAAACGCCGCCGATCGCTCATCCAACACCGGAATTGCTTCAATCTCAGGGTGCTGAGCAAACGCGATCGCCAATGGTGTAGACCGAGACCCCGGACAAACCACCGCCCTCATCAAACCTAGACGAGCCAACGTTTCTGCCAGGATCGAAGCCCAAACAGAATTTGTATTGCTGAAATCAATCGACATGAGGCAAGGAGGAAGGAGGGGGGAAGGATGAGGGATGAAGGATGAAAAGTGCAGAGGAGCGGAGGAATGGATAACAGGGGGCAGGAAGGTTAAATAACTGCGATGCAGTCGATTTCGACTCGGACATCCTTGGGAAGGCGGGCAACTTGTACGCAGGCGCGGGCTGGGGCGGTGGCGTCGTCGAAGTGACGGGCGTAGATGCCGTTGACTGCGGCAAAGTCGTTCATATCAGCGAGAAATACTGTAGTTCTAACCACATCGGCGAAAGTGGCTCCTGCTGCTTTGAGGATGGCTTCTAGATTTGCCATCACCTGTTCCGTCTGCCGCACTACATCTCCTTCACCCACGATCGCACCTGTCTGCGGATCGAGTGCGATTTGCCCTGCCACAAACACCATCTGACCACTCGCCGCGATCGCCTGATTATATGGCCCCACCGGAGCGGGAGCCTGTTCTGTCCGAATTACCTTGCGCGTCATATCCGTTTAGCTATCAGTATGAAACCAAGGCATTTTCTCACGAAGTGAGGGATGAGGGATGAAAGGGGAAGAAGGAGAGGTAGAAGCCAGAAATTAGAAGTTGAGATCTAAACGGAAAGCTAGCTTCAATCTCGAAACACCCACACTTAAATTCGTTTGGAGGGGGTCTGGGGGACGCAACCGTCCCTCAGCGGGAGTTTGAGGGCGAGTGCCCTCAAGGCTCGGATTTTAGTCAAAACTCAAACACCTCACAAAACCTAAACTAAACGAGGCCGTATCCCATAATGCCGATACCGCCAATAATCCCGCAAAATCCGATCGTGATCAAAACACAAATTCTCAGGTACCTGCCAAGACTCAAATAGCGCAATTCCCTTTGCATCATCCCCCGCCTGCGGTTCTCCCTTCGCCACTGCGATAAACACCACACTCATCGTATGTTTGCGCGGATCACGGCTGGGGTCAGAATAGACCTGAAACTGCTCAATCAACTCGATCGCTAAACCTGTTTCTTCCTGCGCTTCCCGTCGGGCTGCCACCTCCACAGGCTCCCCATAGTCCACAAATCCCCCTGGAATGGCCCACCCATAAGGCTCATTTAGCCGCTCAATCAACACAATTGGGCGGTGAGGGCAATCGCTCATCTCAATAATGATGTCAACGGTGGGGATTGGATTACGGTAGGTCAAAGGTTTCAACTCCTAAAAGGGAGGCAGAAGTGATTCTACCAAGGGAAGATTCCACTAAGATGAGGGGTGGCTACACTGACAGAGTATTTTTTGGAGGCAAATTTCTATGCCCTTTCCCCGTGCCAGTGGTATCCTGCTACATCCAACGAGTCTACCTGGTCGTTATGGCATTGGTGATCTAGGGCTAGAAGCGCATCAGTTTATTGATTTTCTGGCTCGCAGCGAACAACGGCTGTGGCAGATATTGCCCCTTGGCCCCACGGGCTACGGCAACTCTCCCTACATGAGTTTCTCCACAATGGCGGGAAATCCGTTGCTGATTAGCCCTGATATCTTGAGAGACAACGGCTTCCTCAGTGAAGAAGATCTACGCGATGTCCCCGACTTTCCGTTAGACAAAATCGATTTTGAGCGGGTGATTGCTTGGAAGATGCCGTTGTTGCGGCAAGCTTCTGAGAACTTCAAGCAGAAAGCCAGCCCGATTCAACAAACAGAATTTGAAGGGTTTTGTCGCGGCAAAGCCAGTTGGTTAGATGACTACGCTCTGTTCATGGCCCTGCTGGAAACTCAGGAAGGTGGTAGCTGGGTAGAATGGCCCGAAGAATTGCGCCTGCGGAAACCAGAAGCGCTAGAGCTATGGCGAGACAAGCTAGCGGATGAAATCTACTTCCAAAAATTCTTGCAGTTCGAGTTTTTCCGGCAGTGGCGAGAGCTAAAAACCTACAGTAACGCTCAGAATATTCGGATTATTGGCGATATTCCCATATATGTCGCCCACAATAGCTCTGATGTTTGGGGCCATCCAGAAGTCTTTCAACTAGACCCCACCACGGGCCAACCCACAGAAGTGGCAGGCGTACCACCAGATTATTTCTCCGAAACGGGGCAGCTTTGGGGCAATCCGCTCTACAACTGGAGTCATCTGGAATCTACCAACTTTGCCTGGTGGGTGGAGCGAGTTCGAGAAATTCTGGCTCATGTGGACATGATTCGGATCGATCACTTCCGAGGTTTGGAAGCATATTGGTCGGTGCCTGCGAGTGAGGAAACCGCGATCAATGGGGAATGGATTAAGGCTCCGGGATATAAGCTATTTGAAACAATTCGGGAGCAGCTAGGAAGCCTGCCCATCATTGCTGAGGACTTAGGCTCGATCGATCAGGCTGTGTTGGATCTCAGAGATCATTTTGGCTTTCCCGGCATGAAGATCCTGCACTTTGCTTTTGGTAGCGATGCTAAGAATACTTATTTGCCGTTCAATGTAGAAGCCAATAGCGTCATCTACACGGGCACTCACGATAACGATACGACGTTGGGTTGGTATCAACAGGCTCCAGATTATGAGCGCGATCGCTTGCATCGCTATCTAGGTTGTACTGGGCCTTACGGGATTGTCTGGGATCTGATTCGTCTAGCAATGAGTTCAGTGTCGAATCAAGCGATCATTCCGATTCAGGATGTGTTTAGCTTGGGTTCTGATGCCCGCATGAATGCCCCTGGCACCGCTGAAAATAACTGGGCTTGGCGTTTCCGAGGGGAGGCTATGACCGAAGACTACAGCAACCGCCTCAAGGAGATGGTTTACATCTACGGTCGCCAAGGAGACAAGGTGTAGAGTTAGGGGCGATCGCTCTTTGGCATTGACACCAAAGCTGCTAATGTCGCAAGCTTTTCTCCATCCCTCTGGTGTGGCACGGTGATGAATAGATTTGCTTGGCTGAGGCAGTGGTTGAGGTATCGTGCGGTAGTGGCTGCTGGTGCAGTTGGTTTGGCGATCGCATCCTGCCAAAGCCCTAGTAATCCTGGTGGCATCAACCCGTCCCCTACCGCTACTCCTGACACTAAGGGGCTAAAACTGGGAGCCTTGCTGCCTGCCACAGGTGACTTATCGGCGGTGGGGCCACCCCTGCTGGACTCTGTTTCGTTGTTGGTGCAGACGGTGAACCAGTGTGGTGGCGTGAATCAGGCACCTGTAAGTTTAGTTTCGGAAGATGACCAGACTGAGCCTGCGGCTGGGGCGGAAGCAATGGCCAAACTGGTGGAAGTGGATCGAGTTGCAGGGGTGGTGGGTTCTTTTCCCAGTAGTGTTTCCAGTGCAGCGGTGGATGTGGCAGTTCGCAATCGCGTGATGCTGATTTCGCCCGCCAGCACTAGCCCAACGTTTACGGAACGAGCTAAAAAAGGTGATTTTCAAGGCTTTTGGGCACGGACTGCTCCACCCGACACTTACCAGGCTCAGGCTCTAGCTAAACTGGCTCAGCAACGGAAATACCAGCGAGTTTCGACGATTGTGATCAACGACGATTACGGCGTGGGGTTAGAGCGAGAGTTTACACAAGCTTTTAAGCAGCAGGGTGGCACGGTGGCAGGTGAAGATAAACCCGCTCGTTATGACCCCAAAGCAACGACTTTTGACTCAGAAGCCGTGATCGCTTTTGGCAATAAACCTGATGCCGTTGCTGCCTTTATCTATGGCGAGACAGGCAGTTTGTTCCTCAAAGCCTCTTATCAACAGGGTCTGAGCCAAGGGGTGCAGATCATGCTGACCGATGGCGGCTATTCGGAGGACTTTGCCGAACAGGTGGGTAAAACCCAGGATGGCAAATTCATTCTGGCAGGGGCGATCGGCACAATTCCGAGTGCGGACGGTCAAGCCTTGGCCGCTTTTACGAAGCTCTGGCAGCAGAAACAGGCTAAACCTCTGAGTGCGTTTGTTCCTCATGCCTGGGATGCGGCAGCGCTTTTGGTCTTGGCAGCAGAAGCGGCGGACAACAACACGGGTGAAGGCATCAAGAGCCAACTTAGGGAAGTATCTGGCCCCCCTGGAACTCCAGTGACGGATGTCTGCGACGGCTTAGCACGCCTACAAAAGGGTGAACAAATTGATTACCAAGGCGCGAGCGGCAATGTGGACATTGATGAGAATGGCGATGTGGTCAGCAGCTACGATGTCTGGACAGTCAAGGATGACGGCAAGCTAGAGACGATTGGTAAGGTGAATCCTGCCCAGTAAGTTTAGTAGGGCTGGGGACGATCGCTTACTCTTAATCTTGGCGTTCGGAACCCTCGACATTTCTTGGCGTGAGAAAGCATGAAAATACAATTTCGGCAGGCAACCGAAGTAGATTTTGATTTCCTAAATAAAATGCACGCAGCTTGTCTCAGAGAACATGTAGAGCGCATTTATCCTTGGAATCCCGACTTATTCGGTGAAACCTTTAATCCTCGTCTGATCCAAATAATTCTTGCTAATCAAATCGAGATAGGAATGTTCCAACTCTTGCAGCGTGAAGGGGAGCTGTATCTTAGCAATCTCTTGATTCTGCCTAGATTTCAAAACTGTGGCCTTGGTACTCTAATCCTGAAAAATGTTCTTGAACAAGGGCAAGCTTTAAATTTACCTGTGCAGTTACAGGTGCTTAAACAGAACCCAGCTAAGCGCCTTTACGATCGCCTAGGCTTTATTAGCCTTGAAGAGACGAAGACACACTACATCATGCGGTGCTCTCAATCCCCTATATTCGAGGCACTATCATCTAGCCAAAGAGATAGCCTATTGCAGCAGTAAATCGAAACTCGAGACTGATGTTGTAATGGTAGACAGTTGTTAAAGTCAGGACGCTTGCTGTTTATCTTCAGGTTGTCTATGCCCTTTCCCAGAGCTAGCGGCGTTTTACTGCATCCCACCTCATTTCCCAGCCGATTTGGAATTGGTGACTTAGGCTTAGAAGCCTACCGCTTCATCGACTTCTTAGCTGACAGCGCCCAACAACTTTGGCAGATTTTACCATTAGGGCCAACAGGCGAGCCCTGGAATTCTCCTTACCTGTCGTCCTACTCTTCAATGGCAGGCAACCATCTGCTGATTAGCCTGGAAGTCCTGCGCGACAAAGGACTATTAGCAGAAGCAGATTTAACCGAGCTGCCAGAAATGCCCTTAGCCGTTGATTTCGGCAAAGTGCGGCAGGTCAAAATGCCCTTGCTGCAAAAGGCTTGGCAGAATTTTCAGACGAACGCTTCAGCCGTACAACAAAAAGAATTTGAAGGGTTTTGCAAAGGCACGGCTTACTGGCTGGACGATTACGCCCTATTCATGGCATTGAAAGAGGCATTTCAAGATACCAGTTGGCCCACTTGGGAACCCGCGATCGCTAAACGCCAACCAGACGCGATCGCCCAGTGGCAAGACAAACTTCAAGCCGAGATTTGGCTGCACAAATTCCTGCAATTTGAGTTTTTCCAGCAGTGGTCAGCGCTGAGGAAATACGCCAACTTACGCGGAATCAAAGTGATTGGCGATATTTCTATTTATGTCTCTCAGGACAGCGCTGATGTCTGGGGTAATCCAGAAAACTTCTGCCTCGACTCTGAAACTGGAGAGCCTGCATTGATGGCAGGAGTCCCACCCGATTACTTCAGTGAAACGGGACAACTCTGGGGCAATCCCGTTTACAACTGGGAGCAGTTGCAAAAAACTGGTTTCAAGTGGTGGGTGCAGCGTTTCCAAGCCTTGTTCGACTACGTAGATATGGTTCGGGTTGACCACTTCCGAGGCTTCCAGGCTTATTGGGCCGTGCAGCAGGGTGAAACCACCGCGATGAATGGGGAGTGGATTGAAGCACCAGGGGAAGCTTTATTTGAAACCCTTCAGCAGCAATTTGGGCAACTGCCTGTACTCGCAGAAGACTTAGGAGTGATTACGCCAGAAGTCGATGCCTTGCGCGATCGCTTTGGTTTCCCCAGTATGAAAATTCTGCAATTCGCCTTTGGCGACATGGGGGACAAAAATTTCTTGCCCTTTAGATATTTGCCTAACAGCGTGGTTTATCCAGGCACCCACGACAACGAAACGATTGTGGGTTGGTTTAATCGCCTCTCGCCCAGCGATCGCGACACTGTGGTTAACTACTTGGGTTGCTTAAGTGAAGCGGGAATTCACTGGGACTTTGTGCGGCTGGCGCTCAGCTCTGTGTCTAACCAAGCCATCATTCAGTTGCAAGATGTGCTGGGCTTGGACAACGAAGGTCGCATGAATGATCCCAGCGACAACGCAGGCAACTGGACCTGGCGATACCAAACCAATGCCCTAACTCCAGAGGTTCGCGATCGCCTCAAAAGGATGACCGAGTTGTTTGGTCGCGCCCCTCAAACTCAAAGTTAAAAGCCAAAATCCAGGTTGAACTCACAATGAGTTGGCCCCATCAGTTAACTGAACCCAACTCGTTGTGAGCCGCTAATTAAGATCTAGCGAATCGCTACCTGGTCAGATGGAGCTGAAAATACTGCAACATTCGCGGTGTTTCCAGAGCCTTCTATGGCATCATTCAGCACATTTGAGGGAAGTTGAGCCGCATTCGCATTGGCTTCAAACGTGACTTCTTCGACCGAGCCAGGATCACCTAGCTGCTTGGCCTGTTGTTCATTTAGCCCGACCAAGACACCCCCAGCATTACCCGCCCGCAATGTTAGCTGCTCATCTGCCATCCAAACCCGCTGGGTGCCTTCCGGCAAGACTCCTTCAAATTCAGTTTTGCCGTCAGTTACTACCCGAATCCAAGATTGCGCTTTTAAGATCACGCTGACTCTGACGGGCTTGTTGGCATCGTTGGCGTTGTTAGCATCTGGTGGAGCAGAGAGTAGACCCGCTAGCCCTGGCGTTATAGATTTTTGCTTACCTGGAGTGGCGGTCGTTTTCGCAGGGCTAAAGGGGCCAAAAACCTGATTAGATACCACTGGGCTAACTGCTTGTCCGGGTGGTTGATTACCCGATGGTTGGTAAGCTTCTACATTCGCCAGCGTCGGCGTAGTAGAACGGTTCATGAGGTAAGACAAGCTATTGACTGCAAATACAATCAAGCAGACATAAACAACGTATAGATGAACGGGACGTAATTGAGCTGCGGGTAGGTGACGCCAAGGCTGCTGGACAGGCCGCAAAATTGGTGTAGTGGGGAATGAACTCGCAAACGCTGCCCCATTGATCCCCAGCGCATCGGCAAACTGTTTAATAAAGCTTTGAATATAAACGGGTTCCGGTAATTCCTCTAGTTGACCTGATTCAATCGCGTTGAGGAGACGCATTTGGATCTTGGTTTTGGCAGCAACTTCCTCTAACGACATTGACTGTTCTTGGCGAAGCTGGCGTAAGTGAGACCCCATCTCTTGCAGTATTTCGATTCGCTCTTGCTCTTGTTGTAGGGCTGACTTCTTCATACGCTACGCTCCTTGACGTCTGCTGCACAGTTATAGTTTTGTTTAATGTTTTGTTTATCCATTGGTTCTAGGAACCAGTAGATCGTTTAGGGCTAACAGTTTCCGTCTGTAAAAAATTAATTTCAAACTCGCTAAGGGCTCGGTAGTGACCGGGAAGGAGTTGTTGGAGTTGAATCGGTCCAATTGCTATCCGATGGAGTTGTAGGACTGGATGTCCGAGTTGTTCGGCCACTCGGCGAATTTGTCGGTTTCTACCCTCGTTCAGCACGATTTCTAAGTGAGTTTTCCCCATTTGCCGCTCTATAACACGGACTTGTGCAGGTAAGGTTTTGCGATTCGCTAAGATAACTCCCTGACGCCATTGCTGCAAAACTGACTCGGAAGGACGGCCTTGCACCCAAACATTATAAGTTTTGGGGATTTGATGACGAGGGTGAGTCAGATAATACGTTAGTTCACCGTCATTGGTTAACAGTAAAGCCCCAGTAGAGTCAAAATCTAGACGACCGACAGGATGCAGACCGTGGCCTTGTTGTAGATCTTCAGGCAGTAAATCAAGCACTGTAGAGCGCTGCCAGGGGTCATCACAGGTTGAGACGACACCCGCAGGTTTGTGGAGTAGAAGGTACAGGTGTTGAGGCCGCTGAGCGGGCTGGATCGTGACTCCATCCACTTCAATGCGATCGCGTTGAGTATCCGCTTTCTGGCCTAGTTGCGCTACAGTACCATTTAAGCGCACTCGCCCATCTTGAATCATCTTCTCAGCATGACGACGAGAAGCAATGCCCCATTGGGCCAGAATTTTATGCAGCCGTTCTTCCATAGGGGACTGCTCAGCAGACTATGCGTTTGTTGATATGTACAAATATTACAGGAAGATCGGCCTGAGAAACGAGGCTCAGCCTTTTACCAATGGGTGAGATTGCTGGCAGGGTAGAAAAACCTGTAACCACGCTCCTCCAGTTTCGGGATGGTTGTTGGCACTGACCGATCCTTGATGTGCCTCCACAATCTGTCGGACAATGGCCAGCCCTAATCCACTACTGCCAGTCCGTTGAGCTTCTGCTTCAGGGGGGGTGAAGTTGTGTGTCTGTCCACGCTCGGTAGCAACTGTCACCGGATGGGGTAGAGGTTCTAGTTTATTTTTTGGGTTTGTTGTTGAGCCTGATGAAATAATTAGGCTCTTGTTTTTTTCTGCCGCGATCGCTTCTGGAGAGGCAGCTCCATCGCTATTCTGGCTATTGGAACTCGAAGCTCCTAGGGGAGTTGAGTTTGGCACCTTAATCCGTTTGACGGCGGTTTGTCCTTCTGAAGCAGAACTGGTCCCGGAAGGACGCGATCGCGAAGGGTCAACTTGATAAAATCTGTCGAAGACGTAGGGTAGAGCACTTTCAGGGAAACCTGGCCCCGAATCAATCACTTCCAAACAGATCTGCTGGTTCTGCTGGTTAGGTGGCTCTGTGGGCTTGAGAGCGGCATCCTGAACACTCACCTGCACCCTGATTTCCTGGTGGGGAGGGCTGTATCTGATACTGTTATCTAGCAAATTGATTAAGACCCGGAAAAGTCGTGGGCCATCGGCTTGAATTAACACTACTTCAGGGCCTCGGTAGAGCAGGTGCAAATGTTTTTTGCGAGCCAGTGGTTCTAAGCTGAGCCAAGCGGACTGAATTAGCTCCGAGAGATTGAGGCTGCTGAGATTGAGGCAGTAAGGCGCACCCCGCTCAATTTGTTTCAGGTCTAGTAGGTCTTGGACTAAATTGCTCAGGCGAATGGCTTCGTTGAGTAAGCGATCGATCCAAGTCCTGAGGGGTGGCTCTAGTCGAGTTTGTAGGGTTTCAGCTACTAAGCGAATAGAGGTTAAAGGCGTTTTTAGCTCATGGGCGACATCTGAAGTCCAGCGATCGCGTTGCTGCGCTAGGGTTGCAGCTTCTTGACGGTTTTCTAGAAAAACTCCGACTTGCCCTGCTAGCAAGGGTAATCCGCAAGCTCGTAGGGGGCAGGTTGGTTGGCGGGAGATGCTAGCGGGATCGGGACTACTCAGGTGAAATACCCACTCGCTATGACAAGGTTGCTGAGCATCACGGGTTTGCTCAATCAGTTGATCGAGTTCGTAAGAGCGGACTAATTCCAGCAAGAGGCGAGGTTTGCTAGATTCCCACTGCTGGATGCCTAGGATCTGCCGCGCTTGAGCATTACACCAAATTAATTGATTATCTTCATCCACCTGTACATAGCCGACAGGGGCGCTAAAAACGACCTGTCTCCAGGTTTCAATTTCTCTTTCGAGCTGTTGACTCAGATTTTTTTGGTGGGCGATCGCCAGCGTTAAGCGGGAAGTCAAAGAAGTAGGCGCTCCCAAAATCTCCGACTCTAGTTCTCGGACCAACAAGTTCAGTCTGCGGTTCAGCCGGAGGCGATACCCTCCTAGTAATGCTAAACCCAGTGCCAGTCCCAACAGAAACCCTAGGAATTCCACAGTTGCGGTAATTGCGATCGCAGAGGGCAGTAATCTCTTCGCGTAGCGTTTCTACCAAAAATTGCTGAATCTAGTGTCATCGGCGTTTTCTAGCTCCTAGCTTTAGCCAAACCGATAGCCAAAGCCTCGTACCGTCAATAGGTATTCTGGATGACTAGGGTCAAGTTCTAGTTTTTCCCGTAACCAGCGGATATGCACATCCACCGTTTTACTATCTCCCATAAAGTCAGGCCCCCAAACTCGTTCAATCAGTTGTTCGCGCGACCAGACTCGCCGGGGATGAGTCATGAATAGCTCTAAAATCCGAAATTCTTTAGGTGAAAGATTAATTTCTTCGCCTCTCACCGTCACGCGACATTCTTGAGGATAGAGGGTAATGTCTTGAAACTTGAGGGTTGTTTCGTGGCTCGGAGGCTGAGCATGACGATGGCGACGGAGTAGGGCACGACAGCGAGCGATCAGTTCTCGCATGCCAAAGGGCTTGGTGAGATAATCATCTGCCCCAACTTCTAGCCCCACCACGCGATCGGTTTCGCTACCTTTAGCACTGAGCATGAGAATGGGAACGCTGTTGCCTTCATGACGAATCAATCGGCACAGATCTAGCCCGTTGATGTAAGGCAGCATCAGATCAAGGATGACTAAATCTAGCTGGGTTGATTCAGCTTCACTGCCTGTTTCAGATTTGAGAGTTAGCTCTAAAACACTGCGCCCATCTTCCGCAACCAGAACCTCATAACCTTCTTCGGTTAGCGCTAGAGCAATCGTTTCACGAATTAACTCTTCGTCTTCGACAATCAAAACTCGTCCCAATTTCAAGTTAGGTTGTGCCCTAGCCGCTTCTAGCGATAACATAGTTGCCATTTTTTGCAGTTATTTTTGGGGAACCCAGGCTGATCTTATCATTGGTCTCTGAGGCAATTAGCGATCGCAGATTTATCACATATTTCTCTAAAGTTTATCTAGAGAACATTCATTTCACGAATCAACCACCGACCGTTACGGCGTACCAAGTTGTACTGCACTCGGATGCTGTCACTGGTATAAGACGAGCTGCGATCGAGCTGACCGTTGACATAGAAGGCCGCAGCCTCACTGACTTCGGCATCCACTCTGGCTTGATTGGGATCAACATCGCTCATCTCGACGCTATCAATAGACCGGATGGCATGTTGGTACTGCCGATAGGAATTACTGCGTCTGTCGTCTTCGGCTTGCTGTTGCCACTGCGTCAAGGCGGAATCAACCAAGATTTGATTTAACTGAGCGGTGGCGCGATTAGGCCCGAGAGCAGCTGCTTTAGTCGATAACCAAGTTTGAACCACCTGCTGAGCTGCCTCCTTAGTTAAAGGCCCTGTGGCTGACTGAGCAACCGTTTCCGGGTCGGGAACAGCAATCAAAGGTTGGTCGAGCGAGATCATCGGTTGATTTGCTTCCAACTTGGGGCCACGAGCGGCCTGTAAGCTACTGAAAGCTTTGGTGGTTAGGTACCCTAACACCCCCAGGGACAAGAGGGCAACCACAAATAACAAAACTGGCTTGAATTTGTTAGCTGATGCTGCACCTGTGCTACTACGACGGGGTGGTAAATCCTCTGGATCGGGAACGCGGAATCCATTGGCCACTTGACCCCGCGATCGCTCCCTAGGCGATTGCCCTGCTTGAGTTGAGGAAGCGGAACGCTGCGAGCCATTGGTCCCATTCCCGCCTGTGACAACTACGGAGGTGGCAGGTGGGTTAGAGGTTGCTGGGTTGCGGCTGGAGGAAGATGACGTTGGGCTAATACGCTCTGGCTCAGCTGGCCCTGCCGCTGGAGAAGCTGTAGTAACGGCACGAGTGGCAGGAGCAACCCTAGGGTCTGCCTCTACTGCTTGCTGCAAGCGGGTATGGACGGTCGATTGCGTAGGCGGATAGCTAGTCGTGGTACGCCAGTTGGTCGCGTGACCTGCTGCCGTAGGGCTAGACTGTCCATTGCTTCCAGCTTGGGTGGCAGATGCCCAGCCATTTTGGCTAGAAGGGTTGCTAGGAGTGTGGTTCGGCGATTCGTTGGGAAGCTCCTCTAAGTAAGCTTGCACTTGCTCGTCGGCAAAGTAGTCTTTCAGGGAAACTTGCTGCTGAGCTAAGTCTCGGAAATGAGGAAACACTTCCTCTTGCAACCAACGCTCACTGTAGAGACAAAGACCTGGCAACAAGTCTGGCGAACCTTGGGAGTTTTCTCGGATGAAGACGAGCGGCTCGTAGTCGTGGCTCAGCTCTAAAGCGCGGCTCGCTTCCTCAGTTTGACCGAGGAGTAAGGCGCAAACCGCTTGCTCTAAATGCACATCTTGGCGGCTACCCAGGCGCACTAGCATTGACTTTGCCCGTCGGATCAGGGCTGGCTCACGTTGGGCGAACCCTTGAGCCAGCAAAGCATAAACCGCTAAATAGGTAGCCACTGCCGAAGGACGACGCGCTTCTTCTTCAAACAGGGTTTGTTGCTCGGCTGCACTCAAGTAACCGCGCAACTGCTGAATAAAACGAAGAAAGTCGTCAATGTTGAGGCCAGATTGATCGGTACCAGTCCCGTCAATTCCACCACGCTCCTGCAACATTTCTCGAAGCAAACGGAGTCCTTGGCGGCGCTCAGTTGTGCTTTCTTCGGGTAAAGCGAGTAGCTCTAGAACCCGATAGGGCCGTAACTTATACAAGTCAGTCTGTACTTCGCCCCGGACAGTTGCAAATAAACCTTCGCGTAGTAACAACTCCTGCCCAGCTTCAAGGGATTCTGCGGCATTTTCATATTGCCCCTGTTGCCATTGCTCTCGCCCTAGTTCCAGGCAAGCTAAAGCAACGGTGAGGATGATATCGGCAAAGACAATGTCCGGTTCGCCAAAGCGGCCATTCTTTAAATTGCTGTTGTTGCTGAGATAGGTACGCCCCAGTTTCAACACCAACTCATACTCACCTAGCTCCAACCAAATCAAGAGAGCCCCGACGAGTTGATCGTCGTGAATATCAATGCTGGGGGTGTAGGGATCGCTACTGGTGTCTGTTGATTCTGGGGTTCTAGTTAACGAGATGCCAGGGCGATCGGGCTCAAGCTCGTAGGTTTTGGCGAGGAAATTAGCGTCATAAGCCTGACGTTGATCGGGATTGGAGAGAACAGCATAAGCTTCGTCAAGCAGCTGCTTTCGGGCAGCGATCGCTGCCTCAGAATATTCACGCCGAGGAAGTTGCAAGGCGCGATCGCGATGAGCCTGTTGCAACTGTTCAGCAGTGGCCTGGATTGGTAGGCCCAAAATTCGGTAGTAATCGAGCGGAATTCGCACGGTTCACTTCCCCAGCGGCAAGAAATAAGTATTAATCTGTGACAACCAATAAAGTTGCCAAGATAGTGCCACAATCATAACCCGTGACCCTCATTGGGGGAGTGTACCAAGATAAGGAAAAATTTGCGCCAACTAATATAACTTTTATATAAGTTTTAACAGGTTAGCTCTGGAAGCTTCAATCAACGAACCCTTTGGCAGCATCGTTTACCTTTTTGGTTCAATAGGTTAGGCAAGGGTGACAAAATTTGATTTTTGGTTCCAGAGGACGCTATTTTGATTCAGGTGCTAGTGGCAAAACGTCAACACTTTAGCACCTCAAAGATGCGGTGTGCAGCTTCGCCCGGTATTGCCGAAACACTGAGAGCGCTATGCCTTCGTTGTCAGTAGACTGGGAAAATCTGGCAGGTACAGGAAGCCGACTTTCTTTAAAGGAAGTCAAACTATCTCGATAAAATTTAGCTTGGTATTGCTGCGAGGGTACTATAAATCAATGGTTCAGGAACGGACTTTACCAGTATTTCAAGCTGCTTCAGCACAAATTACTAAAGAAGAAGGCTTAAGGCTCTACGAAGACATGATCTTAGGGCGCTTCTTCGAAGATAAGTGCGCGGAGATGTACTATCGGGGCAAAATGTTTGGATTTGTCCACCTCTATAACGGCCAAGAGGCTGTGTCAACAGGTGTGATTCAATCCATGCGGCCCGGTGAAGACTATGTATGCAGCACCTACCGCGATCACGTCCATGCCCTCAGTGCTGGAGTTCCGGCGCGCGAAGTGATGGCAGAGCTGTTCGGGAAGGCGACAGGTTGCAGCAAAGGACGGGGTGGCTCAATGCACCTGTTCTCGGCAGAGCACAATTTGCTGGGAGGCTTTGCCTTTATTGGTGAAGGAATTCCCATTGCTTTGGGGGCCGCTTTTCAGAGCAAATACCGTCGGGAAGTCTTGGGGGATGAGACGGCAGATCAAGTCGCCGCTTGCTTCTTCGGAGACGGTACCACTAACAATGGTCAGTTCTTCGAGTGCCTCAACATGGCCGCCTTGTGGAAGCTCCCCATCCTATTTGTGGTAGAGAACAACAAGTGGGCGATCGGGATGGCCCATGAGCGGGCGACTTCTCAGCCAGAAATCTACAAAAAAGCCAGTGTTTTTGGTATGCCCGGTGTGGAAGTGGATGGCATGGATGTGATGGCTGTGCGGGCTGTCGCTCAAGAAGCAGTAGCACGGGCACGGGCAGGTGAAGGGCCTACTTTGATTGAGGCGCTGACTTATCGCTTCCGAGGTCATTCTCTGGCTGACCCCGACGAACTGCGTACCAAAGACGAAAAAGAAGCGTGGCTAGCGCGTGACCCCATCAAGAAGTTTGCGGCTTACCTGATTGAGCAGAGCTTGGTCAGTCAAGAAGAACTCAAGGGAATTGAGCGTAAGATTCAAGCCACCGTTGATGAGGGGGTTGAGTTTGCGCTGTCAAGTCCTGAACCTGACGCTAGCGAACTGTATCGATTTGTGTTTGCCGAGGACGAATAATCTAGTCACCCTCGTAGCGGAAATCGGACAGGTGAGGAGCTTGTCCGATTTTTGTATGTTGTCTTCTGTCGGGGTGATTGTAGAGCGGGCGATCGCTCTGTCTGTGTCTTGTCTGTAAGGCCAAATCTTATACACGTCCGATATAATCATGGCTGCCCTCAACAGCTATGATTATTAACTTGGATAACCAAAGTAATTGGATAACCAAAGTAATTTCGACCATTAGTTTCGATCATTAGACTGTTGCCGCAACTCAGAGGTATCGATGGCAGAGACTTTCTTGTTTAACGCCCTACGTGAGGCCATTGACGAAGAAATGGCCCGCGACCCCTCCGTGCTCGTGATGGGGGAAGATGTAGGCCACTACGGCGGCTCTTACAAAGTCACGAAAGATCTGTACAAAAAATACGGTGAGCTGCGGATTTTAGATACGCCCATTGCCGAAAACAGTTTTACAGGCATGGCAGTAGGCGCGGCAATGACTGGGTTACGTCCCATCATTGAAGGCATGAATATGGGCTTTTTGCTCCTAGCCTTCAACCAAATTGCCAACAACGCCGGGATGCTGCGCTATACATCGGGTGGCAACTACAAAATCCCGATGGTAATTCGCGGGCCTGGTGGGGTAGGCCGACAACTAGGGGCAGAACACTCGCAGCGTCTAGAAGCTTACTTCCAAGCAGTTCCTGGCCTCAAAATTGTGGCCTGCTCAACTCCTTACAACGCCAAGGGTTTATTGAAGTCTGCCATCCGTGACAACAACCCAGTTTTATTCTTCGAGCATGTGCTGCTGTACAACTTGAAGGAAAATCTACCAGAAGCAGAGTACACGCTGCCTTTAGATAAAGCAGAAGTGGTGCGGCAAGGCAAAGATGTCACGATTCTGACCTATTCTCGAATGCGTCATCATGTTCTCCAAGCAGTTAAAACCTTGGAAAAAGATGGTTATGACCCAGAGGTGATTGACTTGATTTCGCTCAAACCTCTGGATTTTGATACCATTGGCGCTTCTATTCGCAAAACCCACCGGGTGATCATCGTCGAAGAATGTATGAGAACAGGGGGGATTGCGGCAGAGCTGATTGCTTCGATCAACGATCGCTTGTTTGACGAACTTGATGCTCCTGTTTTGCGTCTCTCTTCGCAAGACATCCCCACCCCTTACAACGGGACCCTAGAAAACCTAACCATTGTGCAGCCCCAACAGATTGTTGAAGCTGTGCAAAAAATGGTGGCCTTACGGGTGTAGCTAAGATAGGTTTGAGTGTTGAGGTTGCAACTTGGATGTTTATTCCAGCTCAACACTCAAAATTCCAAACTCAGAACTTATGCAAAGACAGCGTTCATTATTAGCTTTAATTCTCGTCCTCGTCATTGGGGCGATCGTTACCATCGTGCAGGTTCCTACACGACTAGGACTCGACTTGCAGGGCGGCTCCCAACTGACATTGCAGGTGAAACCATCCGAGACTGTGAAAGAAATCACACCACGGGTGATGGAAGCCGTGCAGCGAGTCGTGGAAGGACGGATCAATGGATTAGGTGTGTCTGAATCGGTGGTTCAGACGGTAGGAGAAGACCAACTTTTGGTTCAACTTCCCGGCGTGAGCGATCCTGAGCAGGCGGAGCGGGTCTTGGGAGGGACAGCCCAACTAGATTTCCGTCAGCAAAAACCAGGGTCAGAAGCTCAACTGGCGGTGGAGTATCAGGTACGGCAAGAATTGCTGGCGAAGCAGGCAGAACTGCAAAAGCCGGGTGCTGGCAATGAGGCTGCGCTAGCGGAAAACCAAGCGGCGATTAAGCGGAGTAATGCTGCGATCGCGGAACTCTTTGAGCGGACTGGCCTGACGGGAGAAAACCTCCAAGATGCGTCGGCTGAGCCTGCTTCAGCGAGTGGCAATAGCTGGAATGTCTCTTTAAGATTTGATCCGAAAGGGGCAACGCTGTTTGCAGAGTTGACCAAGAGTTTGGCAGGAACGGGACGCAGCATTGGCATTCTGCTAGATGATCGCTTGATTAGTGCTCCTACGGTTGGGGTACAGTTTGCCCAAACTGGCATTACAGGTGGCGGTGCTGTCATCGAAGGCCGCTTTACCGCTGAAGAAGCGAACGATTTAGCGGTGCAGTTGCGGGGTGGTGCTTTGCCTGTCCCGGTGGAAATTGTCGAAAACCGGACTGTGGGAGCAACCTTGGGCCGAGATAGCATCCAACGCAGCATCTATGCTGGCTTGGGTGGTCTGTTTTTGGTGTTGGTGTTTATGGTGGTTTATTACCGCCTACCCGGTGCGATCGCTGACCTATCTTTGATGGTTTACGCTTTACTCACCTTTGCCAGCTTTACCTTGTTGGGAGTCACACTAACCTTGCCGGGAATTGCGGGATTTATTCTCAGCATTGGCATGGCGGTAGATGCGAATGTCTTGATTTTTGAGCGCACCCGTGAAGAATTGCGAGCAGGCAAAACCTTGTATCGCTCGGTAGAATCTGGCTTCTATCGCGCCTTCTCTAGCATTTTGGACAGTAATGTCACCACGGTAATTGCTTGCGCGGCTTTGTTCTGGCTAGGAGCAGGTTTAGTGCGAGGGTTTGCCCTCACGCTCGCTCTAGGAGTCGTCATCAGTATGTTTACAGCCATTACCTGTAGTCGCACCCTAATGCTGCTGGCGTTAAGCTTCCCCTCTCTGCGTAAACCTCATCTTTTTTGCCCTCAGCTACCCGCAGCGAATTCATCACAGGCAGGGGTGACCTCATGAAACTCAATGTGATTAAACGGCAATCGCTCTGGTGGAGCATCTCGTTACTGATCATTCTGAGTGGTCTAGTGGCTATGGCAATCTCCTGGACCCGCCCTGATATTAGAGCGCCACTGCGCCCCAGTTTAGACTTTGTGGGTGGGACACGCATCCAGTTTGAACTAGATTGCACCCAGCCCGATAATTGTGACCAACCTATTAGAACGGCTGCGGTTCGAGAAGTCTTAGATGGGCAAGGTTTGGGCGGTAGTAGCATTCAGATCGTTGGGCAAGAGCAGCGAGCAGTTTCCGTTCGCACTAAAACCCTGAATGTGGATGAGCGCACTAAATTGCAAGCGGCTCTGAGCGAGAAGATTGGCAGATTTGATCCCAAAACGGCCCAAATTGATACAGTAGGCCCAACCATTGGTCGCCAATTGTTTACCTCTGGGATGTTGGCGCTGATCGTTTCTTTCGCGGGGATTATTGTCTATTTAAGCTTTCGGTTCGAGTTTGACTACGCCTTTATGGCGATCGTGGCTTTGTTCCACGATGTTTTAGTTACCGCTGGAATTTTCTCAATTTTGGGCCTAGTGTTTGGCACTGAAGTTGACAGCTTGTTTATTGTGGCTCTCTTAACAATTGTGGGTTTTTCAGTCAACGACACAGTTGTGATCTACGATCGCATCCGAGAAACCATTGAACTGAATCCCGATCGCCATATTGACGATATTGTGGAAGACGCAGTTGCCCAGACCCTAACTCGCTCCATCAATACCACCTTCACCACCCTATTAAGCTTATTTGCTATCTTTTTCTTCGGGGGAGAAACTCTAAAGACCTTTGCCCTAGCTTTGATTATTGGTTTTGCGATGGGAGCATACTCTAGCATCTTTATTGCTGGTAGTATGCTGGCTTGGTGGCGGAAGCGCAGTGGTAGAGCAATTGCAGCAATGACAGCAGGTTCACCAGTACTCGATGCTTCCGTAAGTTCTGAGGAGGCTTAACTTCTGGTCGTAGCAACTTCTGCTTCACGTTAGTTAGAAATTATGGAGCAGTCTGACAACAAACCAGAACTGAGCTACAACCCCAATCTTTCACCAGAATTGATGAGATTGCATCAGGTGACTGTTTGGGGCCGCTGGTTAGTTGTGGTTTGCCTGTGGCTGACTGTTGGGCTGCTCAGTCTGTGGGGATTGCGAGGAGAGATTGCCCTGTGGATGCAGTACTTTACTTGGGCCGCAGTCCGCTATGGGTTTGCTTATAACCCACTTCCCACGTTTGGTCTGGGGTTGTGTATTGGTTTAACCGTGGCTACCTTGGTTTGGCAAAGCCGCAATATTCTCTTCGGTCTGCCTGCTCCAGAAAAAGAGCGACTAGAGCGCCAAGCGCATCGGATTCGCCAACAAGGGCCGAGCCATCCCCTTTGGCGCTGGGTTCATGGCGATCGCTAGACCCCCACGAGTCAATTTGCTGTGATGAGATGAGTTGAAAGGGACTGAACGGGTTGACCGCCGCAGCTACTTCAACCGTTTTTGTGTGCCCTGATAGCGAATTGATTCAGCGACGAACGCGACAAAACCAGAGGCCAAGATTAAAACGACGCTGAGCGCATTAATATCAGGCTTCACCCCAGTCCGAATGCGGCTAAAAATTTCCATTGGCAATGTGGTTACGCCACCCCCAGCCGTAAAACTAGCGATGAGAAAATCATCCATACTAAGCACAAAGGCCAACAAGCAACCAGAGACAATGGCTGGCATCAACTCTGGGAGCAGAACCTGAATAAATGCCTGAGCTGGGGTGGCTCCTAAATCAAGGGCCGCCTCTTCTAAGTGAGAATCTAGCCCAGTTAAACGGGTGGACACCACGATCGCGACGTAAGCCAAGCAGAACACGACATGAGCGGCGACAATCGTCCATAAACTGAGTGGGATTGCCACTACTGCCAAGAAAACTAGAGTCGCAACCGCGATCGCGATATCCGGAATAATTAAGGGTAGATACGCAACGCCCCGATAAAGCCCTTTGCCCGGAAAGTGATAGCGAGCTAACCCAACCGTCATCAGCGTTCCGAGCACTGCTGCGATCGCCACTGCCAACAGCGCCACCATCAAACTGGTTTGCAAAGCTGACAAAATGCGTTCGTCGGCAAAAAACTTGCGATACCAAGCTAAAGTAAATCCTGCCCAACTGGCGCTGTAGGCTGACTGATTAAAGCTATAAAACGCCAGCACGAAGATGGGCAAATACATGAAACCAAACATGAGCAGGGAGAACAATGCCTGCCAGGAAGCACGAGGTTTGGTTTTGGCTTGCAATCCAGTCACAGAGATATGAATCCTTCCAGCGATAGTGACCCGTAATCATCGATGATTGCACCCAGATAGCTCAGCGATCGCCCCGTACTAGCTCTAAAACTAGCGTTGAGTCGTAGAATCGCCATACTTGATCAACAAAGCGATCGCAAGACTGACCGCTAAAATTAACAGCATACTCAAGGCTGACCCAAAACCCCAGTTCTGAGTTGCCCCTAGAAATTGGTTGTAGATCAGCCGCGCTGCAGTCATGCTAGACGCACCACCCAGCAGTTCGGGATCGACAAAATCGCCCAACCCTGTAATAAAAACCAGTAAAGAACCCGCTGCAATCCCCGGTAGTGTTTGCGGTACCGTCACCTTCCAAAAGGCTTCGCTGGGCGGAGCTCCTAAGTCAGCCGCAGCTTCTAGCAACCGTCGGTCTAGTTTCTCTAGCGAGGCATACAGAATCAGAACCATGTAAGGCAACAAGCTATAGCTCATGCCAATTAACACAGCCGAACCGCTATTGAGTAAGTTCAAAGGTGGCAAGCCAATGCTGGTGAGCAAAGTGTTCAAAACCCCTGTAGGTCTCAAGATCGTGATCCAGGCGTAGGAACGCAGGAGAGACGAGGTCCAGAGGGGCAGCACAAAACATAGCAACAACAAATTGCGCCAGCGAGTCGGTGCCAACAGCGCAATCCAATAAGCGACTGGAAAGCCGAGTAGCAGACAGATGATGGTGGTGTTGATGGCAAAGAATAGCGATCGCCCGATCACCTGCAAATAAATCGGCTGAAAAATCCGCGTGTAATTCTCTAAACCGGATGGGTTGACGACATCCCCCGGTCGGATTCCCGGAACGAAACTCAACTCCAAAATCACCAGCGTTGGCAGCACCAGTAAGAGCGTTAGCCAAATGCCAGATGGCCCTAGCAAGACTAATGGCCCTAGCCACTTGGATTCCGGACGACCAATATCCGGTGCAGACGGAGTATGTTTAGAAGCAAGCGTCATGCGGAGAACCTAGATGGAGAAATTGAGACGGCTATTGGCTTAACTATTGGCTTAACTGCTGGATAGCTGCGTCCAGTAGCGCTCGTAAACTTCACTGAACTGACCGATCGGAGCAATTTGTTCACATTTAGCCAGGATTGAATCTGGTGGAAACAAATTGGTGTTGTTGCGGATATCAGGGGGTAGCAACTTGATGGCAGCTTGATTAGGTGTTGCGAACTTGAGGCGATAACAGACTTGAGCCATGATAGATGGCTGCAAAATGAAGTTTAGCCAAGCATAAGCTGCATCGGGATTAGGAGCTGATTTAGGAATCACCATCGTATCAGTCCACAAGGAAGTCCCACTGCTAGGAATCACGTATCTGAGATTAGGATTCTCCTCAGCCGTTGTAATGGCATCTGCTGAGTACCCCATTGCTAGCCATAGGTCTCCCGCTACGAGTTGATCGCGCCATGCATCGGAAGTAAAGGTGGCGATCGCGGGTTTCAAAGCCACTAGTTTTTCATAGGCTTGCTGCAACTGCTCCGGTTGAGTGGAGTTGTAGGAATATCCCAGCATCCGTAACGTTGCTCCCATCACCTCCCGCACGTCATTAATCAAGGTGATGCGCTGGGTTAATTGCTCCTGATTGTCCCAAAGGTAATTCCAGTCTGTGGGCGCTTCTTTCAGCTTTTGCGTGTTGTAAATCAGTCCAGTCGTACCCCAGCTAATTGGAATACTATGCTGATTACCAGGGTCATAGATAGGATTTTGGAATCGTGGCAAAAGATTGTTAAGCCCATCTAAGCGGTTGTGGTCTAGCTTGCTCAAAAGACCCACTTCGCTCATCTGCCGCACCATGTAGTCAGAGGGTGAGATAATGCTGTACTCCGAACCACCCCCTGCTCGGACTTTAGCCAACATCGCCTCATTGGAGTCAAAGACATTGGCAATCACTTCAATGCCAGTTTGCTCCCTAAAACTCTTGAGCAGACCTGCGTCTGTGTAGTTAGACCAAGTATAAATATAGAGCTTATTAGAGGCGCTAGACGGAGGGGCTGATTGCCTGACTTGGGCTAGGGTCCAGCCACAACTAGAAAGAGCCAGCCCAGAAACAGCGGATGCCGTAGAGTTAAGAAATTGTCGTCTCGTTGCCATGCTGTCTAGAAAAGGGTGGTTGTGCTGCTTAGGCTGTCAAAGCTAGACAATCTGTAGCCGCCCAGTAAACGTAAATTGGAGTTTCAGAATCGGGAAGGGTACCTACGGTATTCGGCTGCATGACAGTGACGCGATCGCCCGAAAGCAATTCCACTACATAGTGAACATGCGTCCCCAAGTACATCACATGCTTCAGCCGCCCCTCAAAACAATTATGGGACACACTAGGCGTATACAAGCTCACCTGCACCTTTTCAGGCCGAATGCTCAGAACTACAGGTCCAGTCACCGTTGAGTTCCCAAACTCTGCCAGTCTGGCAACCACTTTAAGTCCAGTTTCTGTCTCTACCTGGACGGTCTCTGTATCTGCTCCTACCAGCCGTCCTCTAAAAAGATTGGTATCCCCAATAAAATCAGCCACAAAAGGAGTGCGGGGCTGTTCGTAAATCTGATTGGGAGAGCCAATTTGCTCAATTTTGCCTTCATGCATCACTGCAATGCGGTCTGACAAGCTGAGGGCTTCCTCTTGGTCGTGAGTCACCATCACAAAAGTGATACCCAACTCTTGATGTAAATTGGAAAGCTCCACCTGCATTTCTTTGCGCAGCTTCAGGTCTAGAGCACCTAAAGGTTCATCAAGCAAAACCACAGCCGGACGGTTGACTAAAGCCCTCGCCAAAGCCACCCTTTGTTGCTGTCCTCCCGATAACTGAGCTGGAAACCTCTGGGAATAAGACTCCATCTTAACCAGCTTCAAAGCTTCACCCACTCGTTCTCGAATCTCAGCTCGATTTTGACGTTTAATCCGTAAGCCAAACGCAATGTTGTCCCAGACCGTCAAATGATTGAATAGGGCGTAACTTTGAAAGACTGTATTGACAGGACGGCGATAAGGCGGAATCTGATTCATGATTTGACGCCGAATCAGTACTTCCCCCGCAGTCGCAGCTTCAAAGCCCGCAATTAAGCGCAGCGTCGTAGTTTTGCCGCAGCCAGAAGGCCCTAGGATGCTAAAGAATTCACCTTTGTGAATACTGAGATCAATACCTCGAACGACTGCTTCACCATTGAAGACCTTAAACACCTTGCGAAGTTCAACATCGAACTCGGTATCGGTACTGGTAGTATCCTGACGCTGCACAGCAGTCTGAGACATAGCGGCGATTTCCTGCGCTGATTTCTCCACGAATCCAAGACCAGACTCGATTCCTGCCTTTCGGGCGAGTTTAAATCTGACTTTGGCTATTTTATTCCCTCTAACCTAAGTTACGAAATTGGGACTGTTCTAACTTATAACCTGCCCAAACTAGCTTTCCCGATCGAAAGTTGAACACTGTTAGCAAATAACTTTAAACAGTTAACTCGGCAGATGTGCAATAATTCTTCACTCAATCAAGATTTCAATCCGTCAGAGAGACTCACTGTAGACTAGGTAAAAACTCACTGCGACGGCTTGGCTTTCCCCAGACCTAATTTTTCGGACCCTATGACTCTGACACAATCTCATCCCGTCATTCAACAACCCGCTTCGCGTACCGTTGGCCGAAAGTACCAATCCCTAGCTTTCATGCTGGTTGTCAGTTTATTCATGTTGGGTGGAATTGGTGGTCGCTTGGCTTATTTACAATTGGTTGAGGGGGACCGTAATCGCCAGTTAGCAGAAAATAATCGCATCCGGTTAATCCCTAAGCAACCAGAACGCGGCAAAGTTTTGGACCGACAGGGCAATATTTTGGCAGGTAGCCGCCTATCGCATTCGGTTTTTCTGTGGCCGTTAGCGCGTAAGCAGTCTGAGTGGCCTGCTACATTGCGGCGACTTTCTCAGATTTTGCGAATTCCCGAAGCTGAGATCCAAAAGCGCCTGGAACAAGCAGGTTATACCTCTCCCTACCTAGTGCGAATTGCTAGGGGGGTGAGTCCTGCCCAAGTCACAGCTTTAGCGGAGTATTCCAGCGAAATGGAGGGAGTAGAAGTGGATGCTGAAGCTGTCCGCTACTACCCTCATGGTGATTTGGCCGCTCATGTGTTGGGCTACACGGGAGAGATGAGCGATGAGGAGCTAGACAAGCGCAAGGATGAAGGATACCGTCTTGGCGATGTAATTGGCCAAATGGGGGTAGAAGCCGCCTACGAAAAACAACTACGGGGAGAATGGGGCGGTCAGCAAGTCGAAGTTGATGGCATGGGCCAAGTCGTCCGTATTTTGGGTGAGAAGCAAACCCAGGCTGGTAAGGATGTGCGCCTGACGTTGGATTTGAAGTTGCAAAAAGCGGCAGAAACCGCATTGGGCGATCGCAAAGGAGCGATCGTGGCGATGGACCCCAACAACGGCGCGATTTTAGCAATGGTGAGTCGCCCTGCCTTCGATCCCAATCTCTTCTCGACCCGGATTACGGATGCTCAGTGGCAACGGTTGCAGAGCGAAGACCACCCCTTTGTGAATCGAGCAGTGCAAGGCTATCCCCCGGCGAGCACCTTCAAAATTGTGACCACCACAGCCGCGATCGAGTCGGGTAAATATTCTCCTGATACCGTCCTCAACACCTACCCTTCCATCACCGTTGGGGGAATTGAGTTTGGTGACTGGAACCGAGCTGGTTTTGGCGTTTTAGGGTTTACAGGCGCTATGAAATGGAGTAGTGATACATTCTTCTACCAAATCGCGATGGGGATTGGTGACCAAATCCTCATTCCCTGGACTCGACGATATGGATTTGGCCAAAAAACGGGCATTGAGTTACCAGAAGAAGCGGCAGGTTTGGTGCCAGACGATGCTTGGAAACGCAAGGAATTAGGGGAGGGCTGGTACCTCGGTGACACAGTCAACATGTCTATTGGCCAGGGCTTTCTGCAATCTACGCCTTTGCAAGTGGCGGTGATGTTTGCGGTGCCTGCTAATGGTGGCTATAAGGTCAAGCCTCACCTCCTCAAGGACAATGAAGCTGCTCGCAACTGGCGCGAATCTCTAAATCTGAAACCTGAAACGCTTGAGATTTTGCAAGTAGGCTTACGAGAGGTAGTGGATGGTGGTACTGGCGAGGCCCTCGATGTCCAAACGCTGCCGCCAAACGCTGGCAAGACTGGCACTGCCGAGGATTTTGGCCGAGAATCTCACACTTGGTATGGGGGTTATGCTCCCTTGGATAAACCAAAAGTGCTAGTGGTGGCCTTTGGGGAAAACTCTGGTGGGGGTGGCGGCTCTCTTGCTGCTCCGATAGTACGACAAGTTTTAGAAGCTTACTTTAATCCTAATAAAACTGTAAATCAAGCAGCCACAGTGGAGCCAGTTTTGACGGATTAAGGCAATTTGGGCGCGATTACCTGCTGCATATCTGAAATTGCTGGGATGCCCAATGCCTTACTTTCGATCCAGAAGGATAGGTACTTCCACTCCAGTGATACAATGCCAACACTAAAGGCAAATCAATTGATCTTGCTTCTGATGCTAGTTGGTTCTCAAGCGCTGTAAATAAGCTTTTACAGACTTAATTGATGTCAGCGCTTTAGATCTTTGAGGTAGCTAAACCTCTAGCTTAAGAGAGGATAGTTTTGTTACTCCAGCCCCCCTCGCTTTGTATTCTTGAACCAATAGTGGCCGCTCCCATTGAACTGCTATGGGCCTTCATCGGCCTAATCCTAACAATTGGTGGAACCCTTGTGGGGGCATCGATTACCAGTCCACCTTGGAGTTGGGAAAACTCTGGCATTCAAGCTTATCCGTTAGGAGTTACTTGCCAGATTGGAGCGGTGTTGCTGGCTAGTTGTTTGGGGGGTAAAAATGCTGGAGTACTTTCCCAAATTGCTTACTTAGCATTGGGCTTGGCAGGATTTCCGGTTTTTACCCAAGGTGGTGGCATAGGCTATGTTCGCGAACCTATGTTTGGGTACTTGCTGGGGTTTGTGCCAGGAGCTTGGATCTGCGGCCTACTCGCCTTTAAGGCTCCCCCGCGTTTAGAGTCGTTGACGTTTAGTTGTCTTTGTGGCCTGCTAACCGTTCATTTAGTGGGGTTATTCTATTTGATTTTTGGCTATCTCTTTAGCTGGGTCAATACGAGTGTGCCGTTGCTAGAAGCAGTGCTGAAATACTCCTATTATGCTCTCCCAGGTCAATTGGCTCTCACCTGTGCCGTCACGGTTCTAGCCTTTGCAATTCGGCATCTGATGTTTTATTGAGACAGCCTGAATTAAGCTAACTTTTGTAGTCTATGTTCTTGCTGCTTAGGTTTGCCCGGTTGGTTTTAAGTTCTTTGATCCCGCTGCCATGAATTGGAAGAATCGTTTGTTTTGGCTCACGGCTCTCATCAGCTTAGTGTTAGACCGCGTCACTAAATATTGGGTTGTGACTCAGTTTGACCTCACGATACCGCCGGAGTCTTGGCCGCTATGGCCTAATGTCTTTCACTTTACCTATGTAACCAACACGGGTGCTGCTTTTAGCTTATTTAGTCAAGGAGGCGACTGGCTACGCTGGTTGTCTCTGGGTGTTAGCCTTGTTTTGGTGGCACTGGGTTTGTTTGGACCTAAGATGAATCGGTGGGAGCAGGCTGGCTATGGCTGTATTTTAGGGGGTGCGGCTGGCAACGGCATTGATCGATTTCTGAACGGTCGAGTCGTGGATTTTTTGGATTTTCGTTTAATTAATTTTCCGGTCTTCAATATGGCCGATGTGTTTATTAATGTTGGGATTGTTTGTTTGTTGATTGCTACTTTTAGACAAGATTCTTCCCAACCAGACTCTCATCCTGATTCTCCCCGAAAATAGTTAGGATGCTGTTATGTTTACTTTGCGCGATTGGAACATTAACGGCAACCTGATTGGCCTAACTCCAGTCAAGACTGATTGATACCGCTACTCAGTTGTTTTAGCCGAATTTTGTTAATAGTGAATGACTCCTCCCCAGCCGCCTCGCCAATCTAAAACTCTGTTGGGCAACTTAACCCAAGCAGTGCAGACCATTCAAGCCAAAATTGACTTCTCGAAGCTGGCATTAAATCCGAATGCGAGGGTGCCAGAGCTTTGGGTGCAAGATGCGGGAGCGGATAAGGCAGAAACTTATCCGCTATTGGGCGATCGCTACCTGTTGGGACGGAGTTCTAAGTCTTGTGACATTGTGGTGCGCAATCCAGTGGTGAGCCAGATTCATCTCTCCTTGATTCGCGATCGCCAGCAGCAAACTCCCTTTGTGATCAAGGATGAGAACTCAACCAACGGTGTCTATCGAGGCAAGCGCCGTATCACCACTTCGACGTTGTATCACGGTGATGTCTTGACGCTGGGGCCGCCGGAGTTGGCAGCAGCCGTTCGGATTCAGTATCACAACCCGCCACCGTGGTATGTTAAAGCGTTTCGTTATGGTCTCTATGGGGTGAGTGGTCTGACAGCGATCACAGCCTTATTGGTTGGCGTTGAGTGGACTAAGTTTTCGGTGCGTCCCTTACCCAGCTCTGTTCAAGGGCCAGTCATCGTCTATGCTCGCGATCGCCAAACTCCCTTGAGTCCTCCTCTAAATCAGGCTCACTTGGAGCTAAAAAGACTTTCAGATTTCTCTCCTTATTTACCCAAAGCTGTAATCGCCTCGGAAGATAGTCGATTTTATTGGCATTTAGGCGTTGATCCAATTGGCATATTAAGGGCCTTAGTCACCAATGTGCGAGGTGGCGGGATTCGGGAAGGAGCCAGCACTATTACTCAGCAGGTGGCTCGTAGCTTGTTCCGGGACTATGTAGGTACTCAAGACTCCGCTGGACGCAAACTCCGGGAAGCGATCGTAGCGTTCAAGCTGGAAATGGTCTACAGCAAGGACGCGGTGCTGAAGACTTACTTGAATCGGGTGTATTTGGGCAATGGTAATTTTGGCTTCGAAGATGCGGCTCAATTCTACTTTGGGAAGTCGGCTAAAGATTTAACTCTCTCAGAAGCGGCAACCCTAGCAGGTATTTTGCCTGCCCCCAATAGTTTTAACCCGATCCGCGATTACCAAGCGGCAGTGGAGTACCGCGATCGCGTCATCAATCGGATGGCGGCAATGGGGATGGTGAGCTTAGAGGAGGCTCAACGAGCAAGGCGATCGCGGATTGAGATTAACCCCAAAGCCAGAGAAATTCTAGAGAGCATTCGGGCTCCTTACTTCTACGGCTACGTGTTTGATGAGCTACAAACTTTGCTGGGGCAGCAACTCGCGGAAGAAGGCAACTTTATTGTTGAAACTAACCTTGATCTGCAAATGCAGACCTTGGCAGAAACTGCTCTGCGAAACTCAGTAGCTAACGCAGGCGCAACCTACAATTTCTCTCAAGGGGCGATCGTCACCCTAGACTCCACAAATGGCTCTATCCTGGCTTTAGTGGGTGGAATCGATTATCAGCAAAGCCAATTCAATCGTGCCACTCAAGCACTACGCCAACCTGGCTCAACCTTCAAAATTTTTGCTTACACCGCAGCTCTAGAGCAAGGAATTTCGCCGGGAAAGCCTTATTCTTGCGCCCCTCTAGATTGGGGTGGCCAATCGTTTAATGGGTGTGTAGCTGGGGGTGGCAGTTTGGACATGTATAGCGGTCTTGCTGGCTCCGAAAACCCAATCGCCCTTAGAATTGCTCAGGATGCTGGCCTTGACAAGGTTGTGCAAACCGCCCGACGCATGGGAATCCAGTCCAATCTCAATCCTGTGCCAGGATTAATCCTGGGCCAAAGTGAAGTCACACCTTTGGAAATGACAGGTGCTTTTAGCGTGTTGGCCGATCGCGGAGTGCGCCATCGGCCCCATGCCATTCAGCGCATTCTAGACAGCAGTGATTGTCAGGATCGCAATAACTTGCAAACCTGTCGAGTCATTTATTCCTACGAACAAGATTCAGAAGCCAATGTCCCGGCGTTGTCGCCAGAAGTCGCAGATACCATGACAGGGCTGTTACAAGGAGTGATCCAAGGTGGTACGGGACGCAGCGCTGCTTTAGGGTTGGGAGAAGCTGGAAAAACCGGAACCACCAACGATAACGTTGATCTCTGGTTTGTGGGCTATATTCCCAACCGCTCTCTAGTGACTGGGATTTGGTTGGGAAATGACAACAATGATCCCACAACGGGTAGTAGTGGGCAGGCTGCTGAGTTATGGGGTGAGTACATGGGCCAGGTTGTTCGCTAACCTAGGTTTCGTGGGCCGAAACGCTTAAGATGGTTTCTCGACCTCAGCCTTCATGCGCTCCAAGGTGAGGTGCATTTGATCAAACATTTGTTGGGGTGTCATGCCAAACTGGCCCAACTGAGTTTGCAACTGTTGAACAGTCATTTGAGCCATGAAATCTTCTGACAACTCAAAGCGCTTCATGAAAATGCGATAGCGCTCCATCATCGATTCCATTTGCTCAATGAAGAGCTTTTTACCCTCGCGGTCAAATTTGCCGTAGCCGCTTCCCAGTTGCACTAGGGATTGATAATCTTCGAACAACTGCTTGGCTTCTTGCTGAACAATTTCTGAGTCAAAAAATCCCATTGCTGTTTCTTGGGTCAACTACCGTGCTCGCTCAATGAGAAGCGACGATAGGCTTCACATTGCTTATCTCAATTTTAGTGCAGCACTTGACCGCCGAATAGTTGCGCGAATCCGTACCTCAATGGTTCGGTCAAGATTTTTTGGCTCCAAATAGGCCAAAGAGACCACTTTTTTTGGCAGTTTGAGTAGACTGCACTTTGTCTTCTAGCTTGATATTGAGTTTAGCCGCATAGTGCAGCGCTAAAGGTTCTTGGGGATTGAGCTTGAGGGCTTGGCGAAAATGAACGGTAGCCATCCCTGAGAGATTCTGCTTGAGATAGGCAAGTGCTAGCAAAGCGTGGTACTCGCCTTGATTGGGTTCAATTTTGATTGCATCTCGCAATTCCTGTACTGCCTGAGCCAAGTTTTCTTTTTTTAAGTACTCTTTGGCTCGTTTGGCATGTAGGTGTGCATAGTCTGTTGCAGGTGCTTCTTGTGGGCTGGCTGGCGCAAACTCGATGGGTTGGGCGGATGTGCTGGAGACAAGCCCAGTGCGCTTCTCTCGCAGAATTACGTCATCCATTTTCAACTGCAAATACACCAAATTGAGTTCTAGCAGTTGTTGGGTGGCAGGGGCGAATTGCTCCAGGGATTGATACTGGGCAGCTCCCAATTCCGCAACTGCCTGCTCATAAAACACTTCAGCATCCTTGAGATTAAGCTGACTGAGTTGTTGAGCTAGTTTGGTTTTAGGCGCGATCGCCCCTTCTCGCTTCAGACGACGTACCTGAAACCGCAGTAGGGCTAGAGACTCAGTGCGGTCTTTTTCCTGCTTGAGCTTCTGGTAAGCGGGGTTGACCAAACGGGCAAAAATTTGGCTAGCTAGATTCTTGATGTCGCTATCTGTCGTCCCAAAGCTATCAGGATGTAAGACCTTAGCAATATTGCGGTAGCGCTTGAGGACTCGACTATCATCAGCCGCCACAGAAATACCAAGAATCGCGTAGGGATCGGAAAATTTCTGGAGCCAGTCTGCTGAAAAAGAAGTCTTTGCCATTGCTCAGCGGCCTTAAAAATTTTTGAATAAAAAGATCGATAGGTTTTTGCAGATTAAAGGAAGATCGGCTACCTTTGGCTCACCCGTTTCAGGCAATTACCGAGTAACTATATTTCTTTAAGGGCTGCATAGCTAAACAGCTCTAGGTGTGATTCCTCAGAAAATTTAGCAATGAAAAAATAGAAACAGGTAAGATAGGTAGATGTTAGCTAGGGTATTAGACTTGAGGCGTGTCTAAAGTTGCGAATTGACCAACTTTAACGCTGAGCTGAAGAATAGCTACAAAGCTTAGCTTGGTACTGGCAGCTTTAGTGCCCGATCTGCACCCATCGGTTCAAACCCTTCACTGAAAGAGATCTCTTTCTTTTATTACTTTACTCTGTTTGCCTAGACTCGACATCCGACAGGTGGCTGACTTAGGTTGCCAGTCAGTGATTTAAATCATAGCTCTCACGGCGGTCTCCACGGCTACTTATAAGCTTAGATCTGTTACTGTTGGCACTTATGATTGTGTGGGATGCATCTAGGTAAAATCGGCAAATGCTCGGCACTATGCTCACGAAGCCCAAAAATCGCCAAATAGCAGCTGCTCTAGCTTTTGCTGGGGTTATTGTACCGATCGCGGGGCTACACAAGTTTTATCTAGGTCAATATCGTTGGGGTATGCTATATCTGCTGCTGTCTCTAGCCACACCTATTCCTAAGATTGCCAGTGCGATTGAGGGAGTTTGGTATTTGACTCAAGATGGGGAGCAGTTCGATCGCAACTTTAATAATGGTTTGGAAAGTAGTGGCGTAGAAGCTAGTCCCAGAGCCAAGTACTCTCCGGGGCCAACTGTTGATCCGGCAAGAGTTAGCGCGATCGCCACGGCAGTACGCCAACTAGACCAACTGCGCCAAGATGGTTTGATTTCAGAATATGAATTTGAGCAAAAGCGCCGACAGTTATTAGACAGCGTGACTTAATTGAGATGGCTTTTTTAGATTGGCTAACTTCTGTAGCTCAGGCTCGTTCCCCGATTGCGGCCTCCTCTACAACGCTACGCTCGCGATTGCTCAAAGATCCGTATTACCGTCTGCAATCGCTAGAAGAAGTGCAATTAGCGGTCTCTTTAGGAATTAAAATTGATGCCAATCAAGCCACTGTAGATGATTGGCTGCGTCTGCCAGGGATTTCAATTCATCAAGCGCGATCGCTGGCAGAGCTAACTCAATCAGGGGTGCAGTTTTGTGCTTTAGAGGATGTGGCCGCTGTGTTAGGGGTGTCGGTCTCCCGGCTCCAACCAGTTGCACCGATTCTCAGTTTTTGTTATTACGATGCGGCCAGTTTGGTCACGATTGAGCAGGTTAACCCGAATACAGCCTCTGTAGAAGCTTTGCTCAAGGTGCCACCGATTGATTTGTTTTTGGCGAGAGCGATCGTGCAAAATCGGTTAGTGGTTGGCCCCTATCGCAGCTTGGCAGATTTGCAGCGCCGACTTGCTCTTCCTAGCGCTGTGACTACTGACTTGATGCACTACCTACGCTTCTAACTGCGTTTCTGACTATGTTCTTGGGTCGTTCTAGAACTGGCTAATACGGGAGAACGGCCAAAAGCGCCACCAAGCTCGACCAATAATATTTGGCTTGGGTAAGAAGCCCCAAATGTGGGAGTCGTTGCTGTTGTTACGGTTGTCGCCCATGACGAAAAACTGTCCCTCCGGAACTTGTTTGGGGCCCCACTCATAAGCGGGTGGCTCGGTAATATAAGGTTCTGTCAGGGGTTGTTGATCGACATAAACCTTGCCTTCTCGCACTTGCACAGTTTGACCTGGTAAGCCAATGATGCGCTTGATAAAAGCTTGCTCTTTGCTATACCCCTGAGTTTGCAATTGTAGCGGTGGATCGAAGACGACAATATCGCCTCTGTGTGGGGATTGCCAACGGTAAGATAGCTTTTCCACGACTAAGCGATCGCCGACGAGTAAGGTTGGCACCATTGAGTCAGATGGAATAAAACGAGGCTCTGCTACAAAGGCGCGAATGAAGAGGGCCAGCGTTAAAGCGATCGCTAGAATCTGAAAGTTTTCTCGCTGGGATTTCCAGAAGCGTGACCACCAGGAAGAATCTGCCAAATCCTGTTTCTCAGATGTCATAGTAATGATAAATAGAGGGGAACTGAATAAAAAATGGCAACTCTGCCAAGTGGTTAGCAGCCTAATCCTAATAAGGAGCACAAGCGATCGCTTCTAGGCAATGCTCTCCGAGACTTGTAGGAGTCACGGCTCTCAACTAATATACTCTGCTCCCCTAGTTTTTTCGTACCATCACTAGGCGGCCCCAGAACGCGAAAATCATCACAGAGGCATCATTAAGGTTTCATCGCTCCAGTGGCTTTCTTCCAAAAATTCTTGGAAAGTTGTTAGCAGGCCAGGGAATTCTTTTCGCAGGTTGGGGACATCTGCTTGGTAGCCTTGATTGCGATACCACTGGATCAGGTCAAAAAGCGACTTGCGAAACAGGAGCAAAAAGATCCACGGTGGCACTTCTCTGTAAATGACTGGTTTTCCTTGCACCTGAGTAAATACTTCTGCCATTTGTCGGGGTGTCAATACATCTCCAGCCAACTCGATCGATTGCTCCAGGTATCGTTCGGGATGCTTCATCACCTGAGCCGCCACGCGCCCCATGTCTTTAGTGGTAATCAGATGCAAGGGCCTATTCGGTTGAACTGAGAAGGAAAATGAGCCTTTGAGAACGGAGGGTCTAGTATATCGTTTCCAAAATTCCTCCATAAACAAGCAAGCTCGCAGCATAGTAGTTGGTAGGCCAGCTTGTCTGAGGATTTGCTCTACCTGATACTTCTGCTCAATATGGCCAATTCCTGTCTGGCGATCGGCTCCTCCCGCAGAGTTATAGATGAAATGGCAAATATCTGTAGTTTTAGCAACCTGGGCTAAGGTTCTTGCCCTTGACACCTCACGAGGGTCAGGTTTGGCGGAGTCTCCAGCGATCGCATGACAGTAAACTTGGCTCACCCCTGCAAATACCTGGGCGAGAGACGTAGCATCATCGAGATCCCCTTCCACGAATTCCAGTTTGGTGTGGTTGAGTTTGGCTAAGGAGGGACGGTTCAAGTCAATTTTACGAGTCAGGATTCGCAGGTCTGTAATCTTTTGCTCAAGTAGCCCCTGCACAACCCGGTGCCCTGTTCCACCAGTGACCCCAATCAATAGAACCTTACCAACCCGGCTCTCTACCTCACTTGCCGAACTGCCAGAGTTGTTCACTGCGATCGCTCCTACCAGGGCTTTGATAGCCTTAGTCTAGCTAAGCACAAGGGTAAAAGCTCACTAGGTTGAAACTCGTCAAATTTGATGACCAGTGACCATACGAACACTAACTGCACCCCTGCGGACTCTAACAGCGGCATCACGTCTCGGATCAAGTGGTTGTTCTCTGGCAGGGGTAGGCTGTCAGGGAATCAAAAGCAGTGCAATCGAATTGGCAAAAGAGTTTCTAAGAGGGTGTTTGAAAAGTCGGGTAAACAGTAGAAAAGCTCACTCAGTGTAAGCTGCGAATACGAAAGAACACAGCACCGAGTGAGCTAGATGGGTAAATCCTATCCCAGTAATCTGACCCGTGCCGAATACGAATTTCTCAGTGACCTGATTCCAGAAGCAAAACCCGGTGGTCGCCCACGCAGCATCGAGATGTGGGCAGTTCTCAATGCCATCTTCTACGTCCTAGTCGAGGGGTGTCGTTGGCGAGCGTTGCCGGGAGACTTTCCGGCATGGCAGACGGTGTATACCTATTTTCGCAACTGGCGCAAGGACGGCACTTGGATTGTGATTCATGACCGCTTACGTGAGTGGACGCGCATCGAAGTGGATCGCCAGCCCAGTCCCTCTGAAGCGATCCTCGACTCGCAAAGTGTCAAAACGGCGGCAGGGGTGAGCGAACAGGTGGGATTTGACAGTGGCAAAGTGATCAAGGGGCGCAAGCGGTTTATCAGTGTCGATACCTTGGGACTGGTGCTGCGTGTGTTCGTGACTGCTGCCAGTGTGGGAGAACGAGCAGGGGGCAAACGGGTACTCAAGCGGGTCAAACGGATGGACAAAGCTGTGTTTCGTCTAACCACCATTTGGGTCGATGGTGGCTTTGATGGCGCACCGTTCCTAATGTGGGTGATGGACGTTTGCCGTTGGATTATCCAAGTGGTGCTGCGACCTGAACAAACCAAGGGGTTCGTGCTGCTCAAAAAGCGATGGGTGGTGGAGCGGACATTCGGTTGGTTGATGCACTGTCGTCGTCTAGTGCGTGACTATGAGTTATTGCCAGAGACCTCAGAGACATTAATCTATCTGGCAATGATTCGGATAATGGTCAAGCGATTGGCGTAAACTTTGACTCGTTACAACTTTTCAAACACCCTCTAAGACTGTAAATAGTTGATTTTGATTACTCTGTCAATTGATAAAAACTCTACAACTGCATAATTTAGTGATAGAAAATATCAGAACTAATGAAGCCACTGATATTGATTCAGTGCCATCACGGACTGGTTTCCCAGAATTGAACTAGCTAATACCGAATAATTATCAGGTTGGTTTTCAAGTGAATGGAGTATTACTAGAGAGAAGCTTAAAAACGCTCTGAAGTGATTGCTTAAGATGTTGGTGCATCATAAATCGAGTTAAGTCGAGTGAAACCCAAGAACAAACTAAAAGATAAACTTAACCAATCTTAATGATTTGATTTGGTTACAGTGAGACACCTGAAATACAGAGTTTGTGTGAATTCTGAAAGGCTCAAATTTTAGTTATAAATTTTTGCTTCAGGGAACGACTAAACTTTTTTCAAACTTTACTTGAGATGCCCAAACGTATCTCTTGGTGTGGCGATTTTTTGAGGTAGGTTTATGCCGGAGTTTTTGAAAATGTTTTTAGATTCAAGTCAGTTTATTCCGCATGGACATTGCTATCTTTGGCAACCTGGACTAGTTTGGCTGCATATAGCCTCTAACTCAATTATTGCCCTAGCTTATTATTCCATCCCGTTGATGTTGGTATACTTTGTCCACAGGCGGCGGGACATTCCTTTTAATGGGATTTTTATTTTATTTGGTATCTTTATTGTTGCTTGTGGTACCACCCACTTGATGGACATTTGGACGCTTTGGCATCCCCATTATTGGATATCGGGTTCGCTCAAAGCCATCACTGCGGCAGTTTCTTTGTACACTGCCTTAGAGTTAAGGTCTCTGATTCCTCAAGCTTTGTCGTTACCCAGTTCGGCGCAACTTGAAGCCGCTAATCAAAAGCTGGAAGATGAGATTGTAGAACGCCAACGGATGGAAATCGCTTTGCGTGATTCCCAACAAATGTTGAAGTTGGTGATCGACACAATTCCACAAGCGATCTTCTGGAAGAACCATGAGTCAGTTTACTTGGGTTGCAATCGTAGCTTTGCCCTAGATGCAGGCTTAGCAGCATCAGAAGCAATCGTGGGCCGCACAGATTATGAGTTAGCTTGGAAACCAGAAGAAGCCGAGTTTTTTCAAAGTTGCGATCGCCAGTTTATAGAGAAAAATCATCCAGAATATCACATCCTTGAGCCGCAACTGCAAGCGGACGGTAGGCAATCTTGGTTAGATACAAGTAAGATTCCGTTGCATAATGCCGAAGGTCAAGTTGTAGGAATTCTAGGAATTTATGAAGATATTACAGAGCGTCAAATAGCAGATGCAGCTTTACGAGAATCGGAAGAATGTCTGCGTCAACGCACCCAACAACTAGAGCAAACTCTCAAGGAACTACAAAAAACTCAATCGCAACTCATTCATACTGAAAAAATGTCTAGCTTGGGGCAATTGGTCGCTGGTATTGCTCATGAAATTAATAATCCAATTAACTTTATCTATGGCAATCTGAGCCATACCAACGAATACACTCAAGACTTGCTAAATTTGCTTGAGATTTATCAGCAAAGCTATCCCCATCCTGCTGAAACAGTTCAAGCCAAAGCTGAAGCAATTGACCTTGACTTTTTAACTGAGGACTTACCTAAAATGCTGTCTTCCATGAAGGTGGGAGCAGAGCGCATCCGGCAAATTGTCTTGTCCCTCCGCAACTTCTCTCGCCTAGAAGAATCAGAGATGAAGCCTGTGGATATTCATGAAGGTTTAGACAACACCTTACTGCTGCTACAACACCGTTTTAAGGAAAAAGTGGGGCGGTTTGGCGTTCAAGTGATCAAGGAATATGGCCCATTGCCAATGGTTGAGTGCTATGCAGGGCAGCTCAACCAAGTCTTTATGAATCTTATAGCTAATGCGATCGATGCTGTAGATGAGTTGCATCAAGTCACTACAGATCAATCAGCTCAGTCAACCTTTATTCGCATCGAGACCTCAGTCCTTGGCTCCAATCGAGTTGTGATCCGAATTGCCGACAACGGCATAGGTATGACAGAAACTGTCAGACAACAGTTGTTTGATCCGTTCTTTACCACCAAGCCGTTAGGAAAGGGGACTGGGCTGGGATTATCCATCAGTTATCAGATTGTGACGGATAAGCATGGCGGCGAACTAACTTGTCACTCAGTCCCTGGACAAGGCACAGAGTTTCGGATTGAAATTCCAATCAAAGCCCAAAAATCAGCTTCACCGATTAACTCTGCGTTGCTGGTTTAGTTGGTGGAGTTTGCAAGAGCTGGAACTCATCAAACTTGATTACAGACGACTGAGGCTGACGGGTGTCAAAGTAATAGCTACTAACCGTGCCATCGGCTGTATTGAAGGTGCTGAACGCGGTGATGTCGTTGCTGGACAGATAAGGCAGCGATCGCCCATTCTCATCTTTGAGGGGTGCGATCGTCGGGACCACAGGCGCTAAACCGTTAGGATTGCCGAGTGCGGTGTAACTCGCTGAGTCAGAACTGGGAACTCCGGGCCTTGGCTGATCTACATAAGCCCCGTAGGAGTTGCCGACATTAGAAGTTTCGAGAAAATTCATGCCGCTGGGACTTACAAAGCGGTTCCACACATGACAGTGACCGTAGAACACTAACTGCACCCCTGCGGACTCTAGAAGTGGCATCACGTCTCGGATCAAGTAGTCGTTCTCTGGCGGGTACTCATACCGAACTACTTGGATGGTGCCGTTCGGTGCGCGATCGCTCACGGTTACAGGGTCGGTGTAAGGCGGGACGACATTGCCTCCTAAAGAATGGGGGGGATGGTGCAACATCACCACTTTGTACTTGGCTTGCTGAAACTCCGGGCTGTTTAATTCCTGCTGCAACCATTGGTACTGCTTGCTGCCCTGAGCGATCGGCTCAAAAATGTGTTGCCCATAGCCCCAAGCATCTTGGTCGAGTTGAGATAACTCCTTGGCCTGCTGACTTTCCTGCGGTACTGGGTCACTGTATTTGCCGCGAATCTCAGAGCCGATTTCTGGGACGCGCCAAATGTTGGTTGCGTATAGAACCACTAAGCGAATGTCGCCAAAAGTAGCGGCGTAGTAGGTTTTGCCGCCCGTTTCACTAGTAGGCAGGGTAAAGATTTCTTCGTAGGTATCTGTGTTGAAGGACTGATCTTTAATCCAAGTAGTGCGATTTGTGGCATCATCTGCGGACTGGCTCGGTGCCTGTGCATAACGAGCTGAGGCGATCGCCCGAGGGACAGCATTATCAAATTGGCTATTTAAGGAGTTCTCCATTGAGAAGCGTCCCATTACCTCATGATTGCCAATCGTGGTAAACAGAGGCGCATGTTGAATAATCTCGCCTCCCCGGTAAATGGTTTTCTGGCCTTGTTTCTCCAGCTTGTAGGCCGCTCGACCTTGCAGAGCTGGGAAGAAGGCTCCGCCGCGATTGTCATCAAACCACTCGGAGGCGCGATCGGGAATGTTAACTAGGTCTCCCGCCAAAAACACCGCATCTACTGTGCCGACCGTCTCAACTACCTTTTGTAAGTTTGCTGATACCAAAGGCTTGAGCTGGTGGTCGGAGGTGAGCAAAATTTTGAGAGCTGTTTGAGGGGTAGGCTGAGGTACCAAGCTAAACACTCGGCTCGTAACCACTTGCCCATCTTCCTGCACACTGGTAACTCGATACGGCACCCGCACTCCTGGCGTTAGACCGCTAACTTCTGCTTCATGCCGCCAAATCTGTCGTCGTTGGGGTTTGGCATCAATTAGGTTTGCAGCAATCGGAGAGCTAACCTGCGATTTTTGATCTTCACGGGTGCGACTGAGTTGGGTGCTAGTGGCGGTGACGGTGCGATCGCGATCTTTTTCGGTAGGTGCTGTTAGGCCAGGGCCATAGGTGACAAAGTGCCGAGAACCCGGAAACTCGGTGAACCAGACCACTCGTACGGAAGTAGAGGTAGGCAGTTGCAGAAACGGATCAGTCAGTAACCGAGGAGTGGCAGCCATAAATATAGAGGTGGAATTGAAGGCAGGTAGAAGCGTAGCTAGGATAGCGATCGCCAAACCCAGGACTATGAGGGGTATCAACCCTCGATTCCAGCGTTGAAGCATGCCTAATTTTCTCAATCACCTATCCCCCGTTCTGTCAAAGCGACATCATCAAAGTGACATAAATGGATCGAGCCAGAGCAAAATGGATTGCTTGAGTTGATTAAGTTCTCGGTACACTTCTTGCTTCATCCATTGGGCGATCGCATCTAGCGGCGTAAAAACCGAGCCACTTTTCCAGGCGACATCTTGGCCCAAGGGAGTGGTATGGCTACCCGGTAACTTTTGCAGCGTCACCATATCCGGAAAGCGCTCCTGCAAAACCTTACTCATGGCTATGGTTTGGTCCAAGGTGTCATTGGTAAATTTGATCAGCAAATTCCGCCGTACCTGGTAGCGCTCACCGACTAAAGCCATTGTTTCGAGGGGAGAGGGCGTAAACTCAACTGCGAAACTAGGCGAAAGTTGATCCATTAAGGGAATGGCATCTCGCGCCGCATAGTTATTGAAAGAGATCAAGATATTACCCGCTCTCTCAACGGCAAAAGAACTGCCAATTAGCAAGTGGAGTTTGCAGCCCATGCTGTGCCCCAAGCCATAGATCGGTAGGTAGCGCTTTTGCAGCAGTCCTCTGGTCTGGAGTTGCGCAAAGGCTCGCTCAAAATTTCGCAGTACCTGATGAGCGATCGCGCCATGATCCATCGTATTGACAAAAGGAGTGGCAATAATCACGTAACCTTGCCGGCTGAGATGTTCGAGCAACCACCGGTAAGTCACATGAGGCGCAGTAGCGACAAAGGCTCCGCCTAAGAAATGAATGATCGCGATCGGTCGCGGCGGAATTAAGACCCAATTACCCGAAACTTCCAGCCAGTCCATGCCCACAATCCATGCCTACAAAATGTAAACAATACGTTACCTTTCTCTCTTCATCCTAATACTTTGTTTTCTATGACCAGGAGGGAACAATGGATCTAGCTGGAGACCCATCCGAGAAAAGATATGGACGCCAAGCAGCGGGACATCCAAACCCAGGAGCCAACCGAGCAGCCGCCAATTTTAGCAGAACGCTTACATTCAGAAGCGATCGCCCTCCAACAAACTGAATATCAGCAGTTGCAGGCCCAGCTCAAAGACACCCAACAAGAACTGTCCAATATCAAGCTAGCCCTTGATGAAGCCGCTATTGTCGTCATGACAGATACGACGGGTATCATTCGGTATGTGAATGGCAAGTTCTGTCGGCTCTCGCAATATTCCCAGGAAGAATTGCTACAGCAAAATTATCGCATGATCAATTCTGGCTACCACCCGCCAGAGTTTTTCCAGGCGCTCTGGTCAACCATCAGCCAAGGCAAAGTTTGGCAAGGCGAGATTCGCAATAAAGCCAAAGATGGTTCCTACTATTGGGTAGACACCACTATCGTTTCTTATCTGGATGAGCAAGGGCTGCCCTTCCAATACTTAGCCATTCAGTTTGACATCACCGAGCGCAAACGGATTGAAGAGCGATTGCGCCACGATGCCTTCCATGACGTGCTCACGGGGTTACCCAACCGCGCCTTGTTTATGGCTCGCTTAGGTCGAGCGATGGAACATGTGAAGCGGCGCTCTCATTTCTCATTTGCTCTCCTCTTCGTAGACCTGGACTACTTCAAAACCCTGAATGATACCTTGGGGCATTTAGTGGGTGATCAATTGCTAGTTGCGATCGCTCGCCGTCTAGAGTCTTGCTTGCGAATCGGTGACACCGTAGCCCGATTTGGCGGTGATGAATTCACTGTGCTGCTAGAAGACACTAAAGATGTTCAAGATGCAATCCGCGTCGCCGAAAGACTCCAGCGAGAGTTACAACTGCCTTTCTACCTTAGCGGCCACGAAATTCTGACCACGGCGAGTATTGGTATTGCCTTCAGCTCTAGCGACCATCACCAACCTGAAGACATTCTACGGGACGCTGATTTAGCGCTGTACCAAGCGAAAGCCGCAGGCCGCAACCGCTACGAACTCTTCGATGCTTCTATGCACCGAGGTAATCTGGCTCACCTGCAACTGGAGCACGATTTACGGCGGGCGATCGCTAAAGCTCAAATGGATGCTCTAGAACCAGAATCCCAAGAACTATGGTTGCAGTACCAACCGATTGTATCGCTCAAAACTAATCGGATCATGGGTTTCGAAGCCTTAATTCGGTGGCATCACCCAGAGCGGGGCTTAATCCCTCCTGCCGATTTTATTCCCCTGGCCGAAGAAACTGGCTTGATTATGCCGATCGGTCAGTGGGTTTTGCGACAAGCTTGCCAGCAACTCTACACTTGGCAGCAACTGACGTCATTACCTTGGCCGCTCATTGTCAGCGTCAACCTTTCGAGCCGCCAATTTACTCAACCAGATTTAGTTAATCAAGTCAGCCAGATTCTGCAAGAAACCCATCTAAATCCCCGTTACCTGAAACTAGAAATTACTGAAAGTGTGGTTATGGAAAATGCTGAGGTGGCGACAACGATGCTACAGCAGCTCAAAGGTTTAGGCATTCAACTCGCAATTGATGATTTTGGCACTGGCTATTCTTCGCTGAGCTATTTATACCGCTTTCCGATTGATACGTTGAAGATTGACCGCTCCTTTATCAACCGTATCGATATTGATGGCGAGAACCTAGAAATTGTCCGTACCATCGTTACCTTGGCTTGGAATTTAGGGATGGATGTGATTGCGGAAGGGGTGGAAACAGCCAAACAGTTAGCTCAACTTAAAGCTTTGAAGTGTGAGTATGCCCAAGGCTATTTCTTTGCTAGACCGCTGAATTGTGAAGCTGCAACCGCTTTGATTGCAACTGGAATCATCACAGCCCATTAAGGCGAATAATGCGAATCAATGCCAATTCTGGCAGGCCCCTGGGCTAACCTTGACAAGGTGATGGGTAAAAGGTGATGGGTAAAAACCACCTGGATGATAGATACAGTCTTTTAGGCTTTGGAGAATAAATGGAAGAGTAGGGCTTTTAGCGCATGGATGAAGCGACGTAGTTATGGTTAGAAATGAATCCATTACCCGTAGTTTCATGCTGCTGTGCTTGGGAGCAGCTTTGTTAACGTTGGTAGTGCGATCGCAGACTAATGCCGCTTCTGTTACACCACAGCAACCTGCCATTAGCCTACCGCTTCAACCCGTCAAGAGTGCTTCTGCATCTTCGAAGCCCAAACCGATGACGCCAGCCCAAGCTCAAACTCGCCTGGTTGTAGACTTGAGCGATCGCAAAGTTTCTATTTACCGCAGCCAAAAGTTGCAAGCGAGTTACCCAGTTGCGATTGGTCAAGCAGGCTGGGAAACCCCCACAGGCACTTTTGAAATCACTCAAATGCAAACTAATCCAGTTTGGCAGCACCCAATTACCGATCAGCTGATCACCGCTGGGGCTGATAGCCCTTTGGGACTGCGCTGGATCGGTTTTTGGTCTGATGGCCACAACCAAATTGGCTTCCACGGTACGAATCAGGAAGAGTTAATTGGTCAGGCGGTCTCCCACGGCTGTGTACGCATGCGGAATCAAGATATTGTGGCGCTCTACCAACAAGTTGCAGAAGGAACGCCAGTCATAGTGCAGCCTTAAGCTTAGTAAAGCTTGTAGACCTTAACTATCTGAAGGATGAGGTTCAAACTTGGGTGCGTAAACCTGTAGCAGCGTGCTGACTTGGGTTAATACTTCGTCGCCAGAGTTTTTACCGATCGCTTGCCGTTCAGGGAAGAATTCTGGTCGGTCTAGGTTGCGGGCGATCGCTTCACTCACCTGTTGCGCAATCAAGCCGTGTAGTTCTTCTTTGGCACGGTTACGTTGGTAGTTAGCGCCTTCTTCGGTGGTGGCGTAAAGAGGTGGCAATCGGTTCAAGGCATAAGCAGCAATATCACCCAAATCGAGCGTGCAATCACTGGTAGCTTCAATTTCAGCGACACGAGCGATCGCTTCAGTGAGTACCAACTCTTCCATCACGTTAATGAACTGCTTTCTGGGTACAGCCACAACTTCACCCGTTAGTAATGCTCCCATTAAGCGATCGAGGGCCATATATTCCTCAATCGATAATTCAGAAGCCGTGTCACAGATGCGGCCTACCTCAGCTTCCATTGCTGGAGTGAGATAACCATCCTGTAATGCCTGCTCTACAATTTTCTCAATACTCATAACGCCTCTTCGCTCCCCGCCACCATTTTATAAATGGGCAACCTGCTGCAAGCATCTTGCTTTAGTTTGCCCCAGAATTGCCTCGTTGGACGAAATATCACCCAGAACTTCCCATAACATCATTCCAGTCCTTGATAACGCCAGGGCACTGGATCTACGGCCTTTCCTTGGACATATAAGCCCCAGTGCAGATGTGGCCCTGTAGAAGCTCCACTAGACCCTACTGCCCCAACGACCTGCCCAGCCCGAACCATGTCACCCTCTTTCACATTAATGCGGCTGAGGTGTAAATAAATCGTTTGGACTCCTTGGCCGTGGTCTAGTCCTACCACATTGCCATTAATCTTAAACCCTTGAGACTCACGACCGACTAGAACCACTCGTCCCGCTGCTGCTGCCACGACAGGAGAACCTGTTGCGCCCGCATAATCTACCCCTGAATGGTAATAATCGTTGGCAAACACTCCGTTGTAGTAGCGACGAATGCCATAAATGGTGGTGATTTCTCCTTGATTAGGTCGCAAAAAAGGGCCATTCCAGAATTTTTGAGGAGTAACTAAACGCTTGAAGGCATCCACTCGGTCAAATTCGGCATCGCTAATGTCCTCGGTTTTGCCTGGTGGCAACCAAATTCTTTGAGTTGGGAAGGAGCGATCGCGCAACCGAACCGCCAAATTTTTCACCTGCCCCTCACCCGCCACCTGAATGTTTAGGGTGCCAGGTTTGTTGAGTGGAGTGGTTGGCAACAAAGCCCGAAATCGATTGGGGCCGATCAGATAAGTGTCGAAAGTTTGGTTCCCTAAGGTCACTCTAGGGCTGCTACTCACAGCAGGATTATCTTGCCGCACTACCACAGAAATTGTGTCGCCTAGCTGCGGAGAGGTAGGTGTGATTTGCACTTGTAGAGCTTGCGCTGGAGTAATCGAGGCGATCGCTCCAGTTGCTACACCGAGCGGTGCTAGTACGAGCTTAAATAACCAATTGCCAAAGCAGCGGGAGGGAGAAGAAGCGATCACGATCTCAAGATGTCCTTCACGACGACTGTCAGACTTAGACTCATCATCTCTTGTATCTGTTTCCAAGTCTGCCCAGCCATTTCGGGACAAATTTTAGAGGAGTAACTTCCTTAGCGTCAATCACTCTCAGGATGGGAGGTGTAAGGTGGAGGCTTAAGTGGGAAGCCGCAGTGGGAGAGCTGAGATGGGGAGTTCAAGTGGAAGTAGTTTACACAGGGCGATCGCGAGGCTTTCCTAGCCCAACTTAAGCTGTACTCTCCCCAGAGTCGTAAAAACCTCTTATTCTGAAGTTTGTATACCTTAATATTTCTCTCATTTATTTAAAAACCTGTGCAAGAAGACTTTAGGCTGATCGTCGATCTGGTAACTGTTTTGGCTGCGGCTGCCTCAGGAGGGCTGATTGCAGCTTTACTCCGGCAGCCTCCATTGCTGGGCTACCTAATGGGTGGGGTCATCATCGGGCCTGCTGGTTTGGGGTTGATTAAGGAACTCGTACAAGTAGAAACTTTGGCCCAGTTTGGGGTGGCCTTTTTACTATTTGCCCTAGGGGTTGAGTTCTCATTTTCCGAGCTAAAGAAAGTCCAAGCGATCAGTTTGGGTGGCGGTGGGTTGCAAATTGCCCTGACGATTTTGGTGACAGCGATCGCCTCAGTCACGATGGGTTGGGTCACTTCCCCCGCCCAAGGCGTCTTCTTAGGAGCCATCCTGTCTTTGTCGTCTACGGCAGTGGTGCTCAAGTGCTTAATGGAGCGCAACGAAACTGAAACCCCTCATGGCAAGGTGATGCTGGGAATTTTGGTGGTTCAGGATTTAGCATTGGGCTTGATGCTAGCCGTATTGCCTGCCCTCGATCAGCCTGCCGAAGCGATCGGGATTGCCGTGGGATGGGCCTTGTTGCGAATTGGCTTGTTTGCGGCGGGGGCAGTGGCAGTTGGTATCTGGATTATTCCGCCCCTATTGCGATTGCTAGCCCGCACTGAGAGCCGTGAATTGTTCTTGCTAGGTGTGGTAGCGCTTTGCTTAGGAATTGCCCTGCTGACGGAGCATTTGGGGCTTTCGATTGAAATGGGAGCCTTTGTCGCGGGGCTGATGATTTCGGAGGTGGAGTACGCTGACCAGACGCTGACCTATGTAGAACCGCTGCGCGATATTTTTGCTAGCTTGTTTTTTGCCGCGATCGGTATGCTGATCGACCCCGTGTTTCTTTGGAACAATTGGGAGCTGATTCTAGGCTTAGTCGCCCTGGTTTTGGTCGGTAAGTTCCTGATCATCACGCCCTTAGTAACTCTATTTCGCTACCCCCTCAAAACCGCTTTGATTGCGGGATTTGGCTTGGCGCAAATTGGCGAATTTTCTTTTGTGCTGGCAAGTGAAGGGCAAGCTTTGGGCCTGGTGTCTCGGCGGGTTTACTTGCTGATTCTGGGCACGACGGCAGTCACTTTGGTAGTGACTCCGTTCTTATTGCGATTGGTGCCGCAATTATTTATCTGGGCTGAATCTTGGCCTTGGCTGAAGCAGTATCTTGACCGAACGGATTTACCGCTCGAAGTCTCAGAAGAACGGCCTCTGCAAGACCATGTGGTGGTTTGTGGCTATGGCCGAGTCGGGCGCAACATTGTGCAACTGTTGCAGGAACATCAGTACCCAGTGCTGGTGATTGAGCAGTCGGAGCAAAGGATTCAGCAACTGCGAGAGGCCCACATTCCTTACGTTTATGGCAATGCGGGCAGTCTGCATGTGTTGGAAAAGGCAGGGGTGGATAAAGCGCAAGGTATGGCGATCGCCCTGCCCGACCCCATGAGTGCTCGCTTATCCCTGAAACGCTCTTTAGAAATTGCCCCCGATTTGGATGTGGTGGTGCGAGCGAATAAAGACAAAGACATTGAATTGTTCTATCAACTGGGTGCCCGTGAAGTGGTGCAGCCAGAATTTGAAGCGAGCCTAGAACTCTCGACTCACTTGCTCACGAGTATGGGTGCTCCTCTCTCCAGTATTCAGCTAGAGGTGCAGCAAATTCGCAACAGCCACTATTACGAACTACGCCCAGAGCGCACCGCTAACCAAATTGCGCGGGAACTGCGGGTGGCAGCTCAGGATATGAACAGCAAGTGGTATGGCTTGCCAGAGCATTCGCCACTACTAGGAATGACCCTGGAAGAAACAGATTTGCGCCGCCTCACGGGTGTTAGTTTGATGGCAATTCGTCGCGCAGGTGGCAATGAAGTGGACTATCCAGACGCGCAAACCATTCTAGAGCAGGGCGATCGCCTTTTGATTGTGGGGCAGCCCGACGAAGTAGCGGCCTTTGATGAACTGGCTAGGGGAGAAGCGGCAGTTCCTAAAGAAAGCTCTTCCTGCCAATGGCTCATGGTGCCTGCAGAGAGTCCGGTGGCAGGCCAAACATTAGCTGAACTAGATTTGCGGCGGCAGTACGATGTGCAGGTGCAAGCCATCCGCCGCGAAGGTAAATTTATCCGCTTTCCCAATGGGGATACTGATATTTTGGCGGGCGATCGCCTACTGTTGTGTGGCAACCGAGAAACACTCATGCAGGTACGCCAGTGGGTTGCGCCACCTCTACAACTACCGCTGCTTCAAATTCCTGTGATCAAAGTGAATGCCAGCGAAACCTTACAGGAGTTCCTGCCACCCGATAGTCTCCGTGAGCTTTAGCATGAGGAGCAGTAACAGGACGCCTCCCGCCCAGAGTTTGAGTTAACTACATTTTGGGCTTGATGAAGGCGATCGCTTGCCGCCAAATAATCGTGGGCTGGTCGTATTGATCGCTCAAGCAAAAGCAGTGTTGATCTTGCCAGCGAATTTTGCCTGTGAGCAAATCCCCGGTTAGCAGTTTCAGCTCTACTTCTTTACCGTCTCGAATGAAGTTTTGAAATTGGCGAATGCTCGGCAGTCCTGTTTCTAGTTCACTGCTCATAACTTCAGATCCTTTGCTGTGGGAAAATTGCTAAACATTAGATTGCCCAGTTCAGCTTACAGTGCTTGCGACCTTGAAGGAGGAGTTTATGGGAATTGAGTTCACCAAGTATCACGGTTTAGGCAACGATTTTATCTTGATTGATAATCGTGCCTCGGCAGAACCCCGTCTAACGCCAGAACAAGCCGTGAAATGGTGCGATCGCCACTTTGGCATTGGGGCCGATGGGGTGATTTTTGCTATGCCTGGTCAGGATGGCAACGACTACACGATGCGGATTTTTAATTCGGATGGTTCCGAGCCAGAAATGTGTGGCAATGGTATTCGGTGCTTAGCCAAGTTCTTAGTAGATTTGGAAGCGGCTGATGCCAACGTGAGTTCAGCCTCTCTATTGCCTCGATCCTACAAAATCCACACCCTAGCAGGCGTGATGACGCCCAAAATTGAAGCGAGCGGCCAAGTCACAGTTGATATGGGGCCACCTCACTTGCTTGCAGCAGAAATTCCAACCACATTGGCAGCGGCAGACCAAAAAGTGATCGCTCAACCGCTAGAAGTGGTAGGCCAAACTTGGGATGTAACTTGTGTCAGCATGGGCAATCCGCACTGCATCACGTTTGTCGAAAATGTAGCGGCAATCGCCCTGGAAACCATCGGCCCCAAATTTGAGCATCATGCTGTCTTTCCTCAACGCACCAACACCGAATTTATTGAAGTGGTACGACCCGACTACTTAAAGATGCGGGTTTGGGAACGTGGTGCTGGCATCACATTGGCTTGCGGAACAGGTGCTTGTGCAGTGCTGGTCGCAGGTGTGCTGAACGGCCTATGCGATCGCCGCGCCACGATTGAGCTTCCCGGTGGCCCGCTAGAAATTGAATGGTCAGAGCTAGATCAACGGGTTTATATGACGGGGCCTGCTGAATTGGTATTTGCAGGCCAAGCCTTAATTTAGGGGTTCGATCGCGGCCTTTAACCCTTGGCTATTCAGCGTTTGCATCATTTTATCTGCATTGTCGCGATTGCTGAAGGAGCCAACCTGCATCATCATCCGACCATTCGATAACGTGCGAAAAGCGTTAGGAGCGATCGCGGCAACTTCCGCTTGCTCACCTTCGCTCTCAACCTGAACTACCACTCGGTAGCGTGACCCTAGAGCCGCACTTTGATTGGGTGAGGGGAGACTATTGGTGCGATCGAGCGGATTACGCGCCACCATCACACTGGGCAAATCTCCTCCCCCGTAACCGACTGGAATGTCTGGCCCCGGTACTGGCAAGACATCACCACTAGCGGAAGGATTGCTGGTTTGAGGGATAGCCGCGATCGCTGCAATTTCAGTGGGTGCTGGTGGCACTGTTGGCACAACTGCACTGGTCTCAGGCGCAGGCACTGGAATCTCGATGCTGGTCGGTTGGGCAGCGGGCGCGACAACAGCGGCAGTTGCTTGGGCTGGAACAGTTTTGGGCGGCAAGACGGGCAGTTGCAGACTACGGCTAGGCCGAGCCGCCACTCTAACGGGTGGTGTAGGGCGCGTTGTCTCTGGCGGTGGCACCGGAATTGCGATCGCGGCTGCTCCAGCTTTGGGAATAGGTGGCAAAGTGAGCTGCTGAGTGGTTTGCCCTGGTTTGGAGCTAGTACGGGGGGCAGCACTGGCGACTGGCTGGGCAGAGGGTCGCGTCCGGAACGAGTAGGCGGAGATGGGCTGCGATCGCAATGCAGGTGAGGATTGCCTTGTTGCTTGCGGTGAGGGTGTTTGGGTCTTTTTGCTAGGTTGCTTTAATTCTGTCGGCACTGGAAAGGCTGCGGCAGTCAGGCTACTGGTAGCGGCTGGTGGTGTCGGTGAGGCAGTAGCGATCGCAGTGGTTACTGGTGTTTTAGGTGGAGCTGTTGCGATCACGGTAGCCGTTTCGGGCGGTGGCACCTCAATTGCGATCGCATTGCTAGTGGTAGGCTGCTGAGTTGGCTGTACCACTGGAGTAACGATTTCTGGTCGGGGCACCTCAATCGGAGTGGCAGCTAGCGGAGGGGTCGCAATTTCTGGCGGCGGCACGTCAATTGCGATCGCAGCAGGCTCAGGGGTGACAGGTAGAATGGTGGCGGCTGGGCTTGGGTTAGCGGCTACCACTGCTGGAGGAGTGGCTGGAGGAGTTGAGATCGCAGTGCTAGTTGTAGGAGTGGTCAGCTGCTCTGACACCGTTGGCATACTTGTAGCTGGCGCTGGAGCCGCCGGAGTTATTTGGGCTGGAACCTGTGTCGGAACCTGGGTTCTGGGTACTGGGACTGCGGGTGCCTGAACTGGGGTTACTGGAACTGTGGGTGCCTCGACTGTGGGTACCGCGACGGCTGAAGTGGCGACTGGTGCGGTAGCAGTTGCTGGTTTGGCTGAAACGGCTGGCTTCGCTGGTGGTGCCACTTTAGGGACTATTCCTAGTGCTGGAAAATCGGGTTTGATAGTTGGTAAGGCTGGGGTCGTCGGAGCCGTCGCGATCGCCTGAACTGTCGAGGCTGGTTGAAAAGGCTGAACCCGCACTTCCAATGGTCTGATTGTCTTGGTTCGCTGAGATCTGTGTGCTTCCAGCGATTTGATTGTCTGGGTTTGCTCAGAATTGGTTGGCTCAAAACTGGTTTGCTCAGAATTGGTTGGCTCAAAACCAGTAGTTGAGTTAGTAGCGATGCTAACAGGAGAAGGTGAGGGGGCAACGCTGACAGCATTGGCTGAACCTGCTAAATCGATACGTCCGCTGATCCGATCGCTGCCTATTTCATTGCCAAAAGCGGGAATCGCTTGACTAGAAGCACTGCTATTAATGTCAAAGCGACCGTTGTTGCTGAAGATATTGGCACCGGGGTCGTTAGCATTGCCGAGATCAGGGCGGGCTTGGGCGATCGCCACTACCCCATCCCGCAAGTTTTGCTCAATCAGATTACCCCGAATAATCGGCTGGGCGTTGGCTTGAGCCACAATCCCGTCTTGGTTCTGCACAATCCGGTTGCCAATAATCGTCGGCGCGGCATCCTGAGCAATATTGATGCCAAAACCAGTTTTGATGAATAAATTCTCGCGCACCTCTGGCTTGGAGTTGCCATAAATCGTGATGCCATTAGCTCCGTTGGCGTAGAAATAGTTGCCTCGCACCACAGGCGCACTACTTCCCACTACAGAGATGCCATCGTGCGTGTTACCCGTAAAGGTATTTTCCAAAATCACAGGGCTGGCTGATTCAATCCAAAGGCCATAGCCTCGCGGATTCGGATTTGTGACCGTAACGCCTGCTAACCCTGCCTGATGAACTCCCAGAATTGTAATGTTTTGGCTGGCAAAGGTGGGGCTGAGATAAGGAGCACCGCCCTGAATCACAGTATCTTTGCCGCGATTGCGAGTATCCCCTTGAATCGTTACACCGGGTTTTAGCTCCAGAGGAAAAACTTCACCAGTCTGGGCGCTGTAGGTACCCGGAATCAACACAATCACCGTGTTGGGCTGGGCCGCTTTGAGGGCTTGCGTAATGGTTTTGAAGGGAGCGCGCTCACCGCCATTGCCCACTGCGTCATCGCCTGCGACTGGATTAACGTAGAGCAAGTTTAAGCTAGACATGGCCCTAGCTCTAGCTGGTGCCTGGGCTAGCTGCATTGACCCATCAGACCCATCCAACTGAGCGATCGCGGGTTCTGTAGACCAACCTGCCCAAGCAGCAATTGTCAGCCCTACGCCCATCAAGCTATGGGAAAACAAACGGTTACTTGCATACCAGCCAACATGAGCGCTGGGGGGCTGTATCAAGGATTGATAGTTGTCGGGGGTCATACTCACAAATCTCCTCTTGACCACACTGGGTGAAAGGCGTTAGTTGAATTTAGCGATCGCTGGCGCTCCACACAGCCCACCAATCAGCGATACAAAACAAGCGATAAAAACGGGAGCTATCTTACCCTAGATACCCGCTAAAAATAACCGTCTCTTGCCCCATCTGCAAAGTTTGACTGAGAAACTTAAGAATAGTTAAACTAAACGACCGACAAATGGCAGAATTTGTATTGCCCTATCCCTACGTGTGCTGTGCAGTTGAATTTTCATCCAGCTAGCATACGGCTTCTCGGAGCGAGAAACTTTTTATTTAGGAAGGGGGAATCTGGCGCTAGGATGAAACATTAATGGGAATGGGGTTGTTCTAATGGGCGATAGACCTACCGGGAGTAAACTCGTGCAGCCCGCACTCTACCGCATTCTAGATGCCAATCTGGATCGGGCTCGCGAAGGCTTAAGGATCGTCGAAGAGTGGTGTCGATTTGGCCTCAACAGTGCACCGCTGACTGACGAGTGCAAGCAAATGCGGCAAGAATTGGCGCGTTGGCATGATCCAGAACTGCGAGCTGCCCGCGATACACCAGGCGATCCAGGGACAGAACTCACTCACCCGCAAGAAGAGCAGCGCTCTAGCATTGAGCAAGTTTTGCAGGTTAACCTGTGCCGTGTCGAAGAAGCCCTCCGGGTGCTGGAAGAATACGGCAAGATTTACACCCCAGAAATGGGGATGGCCTGCAAACAAATGCGCTATCGCGTCTACACCCTAGAAAGTAACCTGCTGGTGCCCCAACGGCAGCAACTCCTAGAGCGAGCGCACCTCTACCTCGTTACTTCTCCCTCTGAAAATTTATTTGCCACGGTAGAAGCGGCTTTGCAGGGCGGTTTGTCTCTAGTGCAGTACCGTGACAAAACCGCAGACGATAATGTGCGCTTCAGTAATGCCAAAAAACTGCGGCAAATTTGTCAAGATTACAACGCTCTATTCATCGTTAATGACCGTGTAGACTTAGCCCTGGCTGTGGATGCTGATGGTGTGCACTTAGGTCAGCAAGATATGGCGATCGCTACAGCGCGACAACTGTTAGGCCCGCATCGGCTCATTGGTCGCTCCACCACGAACCCTGAAGAAATGCACCAGGCGATTCAAGATGGCGCTGACTACATTGGCGTGGGGCCAGTTTATGAAACGCCCACTAAAGCGGGTAAAGCCGCCGCAGGTCTAGAGTATGTTCGCTATGCCAAAGAACATGCCACAGTGCCTTGGTTTGTGATTGGTGGCGTTGACACGAATAATATTCATGATGTTCTAGCGGCTGGCGCTGAGCGGGTAGCCGTGGTGCGAGCCATTATGCAAGCCGAGCAGCCCACCTTAATTACGCAATATTTCATCTCTCAGCTCCACCGAATTCAAACGATCCGCGCTTACGAAGAACGCATTGCCAAGCCTCATGTCTGATTTGTCTGGTCTGTCTAATTTGTCTGATGCCATTACTGTGCAAGTGAACGGTGAATCCCACACTTGCTCCCGCTCCATCTTTCTACCGAATCTGTTAGAACAGCTCGGCCTCAACCCTCGTTTGATTGCTGTTGAGTATAACGGTGAGATTCTGCATCGGCAGTTTTGGTCTGCGACCGAAGTCCAAGAAGGCGATCGCCTGGAGATTGTCACCATTGTGGGTGGGGGTTAGCGATCGCTGTTTGAGCTAGGGGCAATACCTCGGTAGCTTTAGTACGGATAACTCCCTCCAGACTGATGCCCTACCCTGTGGGTAAGACGGTACAGTATAGATGTGCCCTAGGTTTACGGCTCTTGACAAAGGGTGAGCCGCCTCAAGCCGAGTCCTAAAACTTGCAGACAGGTGGTTGTCCACCAGTATCATGAACTGGTTAAAAACATTCCGAATTGAAATTTTAGATTGAAGTTTGGAATTAGCCGGAGCCGATTGTTTTTTCGTCAGCTTGGATAGGCACGCCTTATGCGTAATAAACTTTTTTCCGTAATCAAACCCTTTTTGAAATCTGTGCTTCTGGTTGGCCTGGTGCTGACTTTGGCACTGAGTAATGCCGATGGTGCGTTGGCAGCCCGTAGCGGTGGACGCATTGGCGGTGGCTCTTTTCGGGCTCCCAGTCGTGGCCCCACTTATTCTGCTCCCCGTAGCTATACTCCTGGCCCTGGTGGTTATGGCGGCGGATATGGATACGGTTATGGTGGTGGCGGTGGATTTTCTCCCCTTTTCTTTATTCCGTTCCTTGGGGGCGGTGGATTGAGTGGCCTGTTTGGCATCTTGATCTTCTTTGCGATCGCCAATTTCCTAGTTAGCACTTTCCGGCGAGTCAGTGCGGGTACAGATGGCGAAAGCCTGGGGTATGATGCTTACTCCGATAACCCTGCTGTGTCAGTCGCTAAGTTGCAAGTCGGTCTGCTGGCCGAAGCCCGGACGCTGCAAGCTGACCTGAACCGCATTGCTGAAGCTGCTGATACTAGCTCCTCTGAGGGCTTGACCCAAGTTCTGCAAGAAGCCTCTCTCGCCTTGCTGCGTCACCCTGAGTATTGGGTCTACGCGGGGTCAGAGAGCCAGCAAACTCGTCTGAGCGCGGCTGAATCTCAGTTCAATCGCTTAGCTTTAGCAGAACGCAGTAAGTTCGGTGAAGAGACACTAACCAACTTCAACACCCGTCGGCAACTGAAGTCAGCCAATGACTCTGCCCTGACCGTTGCAGAACCTGGGGGTGCTTTGACCAATACTAGTCAAGCTCCTAGCGAATACATTGTGGTGACGATCTTAGTTGGCACCCAAGGTAAGTTCCAGTTCCCCGCGATTAACAGCACTGATGAGTTGCGGCGGGCGCTCAGTCAAATTGGGGCTATTCCTAGCGAACAACTCCTAGCAGTAGAAATTCTGTGGACTCCTCAAGCTGAGGATGACACCCTAACCACAGATGACATGCTAGCTGAGTATCCCAACCTCAAACTCGTCTAGTCACGGTTCAACTTCTGTTCAAACCAAATCCCCCGCGTTGGCCATCCCACCGGGGGATTTGGCGTTTAGAGTAGAGTGGCGATCGCTCCTCACCTAACTCCCACAGCATGCGAATGCAATATTCAGTTCATTCGCCTACACAATTTATGCAAACTCATGCTGACCAATTGCTTCCCAGTTGGTCGCAGCCTATCTTGTCAATTTTGGTGGTGCTGCAACAATGCTCCAGCTTGATGTTGAGCCGAACCTTCGCAACAGAAATGCAAAAGCAGCAAGGACGGAGCCAATTTTTGCATTTTGGCGCTCAAGTTGCGCTGGAGCTAGAACCTTTAGGGCATTTGGTAGAACTCTTTGATCCGGTGACGGGTTGGCCTCTGCGATCGTCTGCGGGCCGGCTGCGCTTAGATGATGTGGCAGTGGTGCGGGCCGCTTTGGACTATCCCACCAAGACTCAAGGAAACTGCATTTTAGTCATTCATCCCGACTGGGAGAGTGCCGTTTACCCCTCTGTGCTGGTTTCCTCCGCACCTCTCGACTTGCTACAAACGGTCGCTGCCCAAGTGAGCGATCGCTACCTGCTCAATCCTCTTTTTTAACTTCCTGAACTTAACGGGGTGGATTGAGCCACCAAGCTAGAGCCAGCAGTCTCAAGCGGATACTGTGCTTGAGAGCTTTTATTGGCGCTGTACCACCACTCTTGTTGGGCGGGTGAAAGCTTGACAGGGTAGAGCGTGATTTCGATGGTTTTGCCAGAGCAACCTTGACCTAAAATTTCTACCGAATAAGAAGGATGAGTTTTGGTAGCCAGATCAGGCACATAGCGCTTACCAATGCGCCGCCAACTGGGTTCTTTGCCTCGCCACTCTAAGCGACAACAAGGCCACGGCAACTGCTCGCGGTCAAACAAACGACAGCAGGGGCCAACTATCCGGTAGCAGAAATGACCGCCGGGACTATAAAGAATTTCGCCAGATTGCAAGAGATCAGACACAGATGTGATTGTCTCACAGTTCGCACTGGGGCTGAAGCAGGGAGAGCGATCGCCAATTGTCTACTAAGACCTGGATGGGGATACAGTCGAAAGTGTATCGGAGATTAATTTAGGGCCATACATCCGTGTGAAAATTCAATAACCAGGAGTTGCAGCATGTCGCAATGGCTAAACAATTGGCAAAACGCGATCGGCAAACTGAAGCCTAAGCCTAATAGCCCGGAAGAGTCATTGCCTCCTCCTAAAACCCCTACAGCCTTGCTTTACCCAACGGTTCGCACAACGGCTGCTCTCCCGCTACCGTTGTCTCCCCATCAGATTGCCGTTGATGTGGATGAAGCTAACCTGTTTTATCAATCGCTTGATGGCAAGATTGTTAGCTGCTGCCTGATATTTGGTGACATTCAGTGGCAATCGGCAGACTTGGGCTATCCATTGCGCGTTACAGATCAAATCCTCTGGGCAGTGCAAGGTGATGCGATCGCGGCTTATTCAACGACAGATGGTCAGCTGTTGATGCGATCGCACCCAGTGGAACTTGCTGGTGAAGTCACGCATTCGATCTGTGATTTATCAGCTCAAACGTTACGCATCGATTCCTATAGTTATCATCCTTGGCTCGGAGGCACACCTGGGCCATCGTCTGAGAGTGCAGCAACTCATCAGATCAGCCTCATCACTGGAGAAACACTTGAGCTTTATCAAATGTCCGGTTCGGTTAGCAGCCCTGAACTCATGGATAGGCACGATAGGTATGATGGGCATCTGAAACCTGAGGAGCGAGTTTACCCATCTATTTCTGACGAAACGCTTCAAGCGATCCTGGCTCATAATGAATCTCTACAGATGCTGATTGGGAATTGTAGCTCGGCTCAGTTGCAGACTGTCTCAATTATTGTTCATCGCGAAATCACTGCTAATGGAACTCTAAAGAGTACCTTAAGTGTTTTCGACCCAGAACCACCCTATGGAAAATGCTGGGATGTTCTCATTAAAGAGGTGGATTTAGGCCCTCCCCACCCAGGGTATTGTTAACTCTGAGAATGCTGTATCTCCAGTTTCCCGCCCCTTGTTATGCCAGAGCGATCGCAGCATCCTTCACCTTTCAACTTCCCAGCGTTACAGACTCAAGAAGTAGAGGTTGTCACGCTCGGTTTTGATCCTCAGCCTGAAGGATTACGACTCTTTGAGTTTGAGTTCGCAAGGCTCGAACCTGTAGGAGGCCAAAAGTCGTCCAGCCTTTTGCAAACTCTTTTTTCTAAGGAGCAACCCCCTCCTACTCAATGGTTGGTGCGGCGACGACAAGAGCAAGCTTGGCGCTGGTTAGAAGAACTTACAGATGACCTTTGGCTAGAAATGGTTGCGATTCCAGCCGGGAAATTCATGATGGGATCTCCTAAGCATGAACCAGAGCGATCGCCTGCTGAAAACCCACAACATCAAGTCACAATCAAGAGTTTTTTGATGGCACGCTATCAAGTGACCCAAACTCAATGGCGCTGTGTAGCAGAATCACTCCCAGCTATCAACCGGGAATTAGACCCTAATCCATCTCACTCGAAGGGAGAAAAACACCCGGTAGAGCAAGTGTCTTGGTATGATGCCGTAGAGTTTTGCGATCGCCTCTCCAGTCATACAGGTCGCACCTACCGTTTGCCGAGCGAAGCAGAGTGGGAATATGCGTGTCGAGCCGGAACTACTACGCCGTTTTATTTTGGGGAGACGCTCCTTCCTGATCTGGCAAACTATGACAGGTTAAAGGCTCGTGCAACAACAAAACCAGTTGATTCATTTGTCCATGTGGGTAATGCCTTTGGGTTAGCTCAGATGCATGGCAATGTTTGGGAATGGTGTGCAGATCATTGGCATGACACTTATGCGGGGGCACCGACAGATGGCAGCGCCTGGTTAAGTGAAGATCAAAATTTAGGCCGTGTCAGACGGGGTGGCTCTTGGTTTAACGATCCGGAAGATTGTCGCTCTGCCCATCGCACCCACTTTCCACCCGATTATGGCTACTTTAGCTTAGGTTTTCGAGTCGCTTGCACTGTCCCCGTCCTGCCTTAACCCTTGACATTGTTATTGCTCTCTTTCGCGAATAACTGTTTAACCTCAGATTCATGCTTCGACAATGGTGACCTGTCCCAACCTCAAGCCCAAACTTATCCTTCAGCGTCGTCGTCAAGCGGTTCAATTTTTTGTTGAACCATTAAGTCAAGCGGTTGGCATTGAAATGATTTTGATCCCAGCAGGCAACTTCTGGATGGGATCGCCCAAAGATGAACCAGGCCACAATAAAGCTGAAGAACCACAACATGCAGTCACGGTTCCCACCTTTTTTATGGGGAAATATTCTGTGACTCAGGCACAGTGGAAGATTGCGGCAGCATTACCAGTGGTCGATCGAGAGTTGCAGCTAGCACCGTCTCAATATGAGGGAGAACACCACCCGGCTGAAAAAATCTCTTGGTATGAGGCTGTCGAGTTTTGTGCTCGTTTATCGGGCTTCACAGGTCGTACCTATCGTTTGCCGACGGAGGCAGAGTGGGAGTATGCCTGCCGTGCAGGAACCACCACGCCATTCCATTTTGGGGAGACGATGACTCCTGATTTGGCAAACTATAACAACAACCATAAATACGATCTCAAGCATCGCAAACCGTGGTGGCCCAAAAATACAAGCCCTGTCAACTACCATGCGATCGCCAATGCTTTTGGGTTATGTGACATGCATGGTAACGTCTCGGAGTGGTGCGCAGATCATCGACACACCAGCTACGAGGGCGCACCCGCAGATGGCAGCGCTTGGCTCAGTGAAGATGAAAGTAGCTCTCGCATCAGACGGGGTGGCTCTTGGATGGAGAATTTAGAGTATTGTCGTTCTGCTTATCGGGACAACGCCCCGCCTACAACGTCGATGTTTAATATTGGTTTTCGCGTGGTTTGTAGTATCTAAAATTTTGGCCGATTGATGTGTTTTGTAGCGGCCTATCCAATTGCATATTCAACCCCGCTTTACTCAGTCAGGAGGACGAGTAACTGGCCTACTCTGCATTCTCTCTCCTGATACAAGCGATCGCCTATTTCTTTTGCGACGATCAGGAGTATGAACAACGCTGAACGCCTCCTTACTCTCAATCGCATCCGTAAGCTCAGTCGCTTAATGGACACCGCAATTCGGATTCCGGGTATCGGTTTTCGGATTGGTTTAGACCCGATTATTGGGTTGATCCCTGGGGCAGGAGATGTGGTAAGTACCGCTTTCTCGGCTTACATCATTTTTCTGGCTGCCCGGTTTAAGCTGCCTGCACCTGTGCTATATCGCATGGTCTTCAACAGCGGCTTAGAAGCTGTAGTGGGTTCTGTTCCCCTGATTGGTGATCTGTTCGACGCTTTTTATAAATCGAACATCCGGAATCTAGCGCTCCTAGAACAGCACTTGCAAATCGTGAACCCAGCCCTAGAAGCAACTCCAGAGGTTGTTTCTGTACCTCGCTAGCAATCTAGCACGCACAACTTACACCTGTATCTGGAGTTGTATAGGGGTAACCCTACAGAAGATAGAAAACGTTTCTTAAATAGTTTGTTATATTTGTTCACATAGGTTTACAAAATCGGCTCAAGTTTCTCCCACTTTTACTCTCTCAGTTTTACTTGGCAAAGGAGCCCGTCATGAATTCCCCCGCCCAACTATCTTTAGAACAAGAATTTAGTCTCAGAAGCTTTGCAGATCAAGTTCAGCTCATGTCCCGTGAACAAGCCCAGGAGTTTCTAGTCAGCTTGTATGAGCAAATGATGATGCGGGAGAAAATGTATCAAGAATTTCTCAAGCATGAGTGGGGCTTAGATACTCCAGAAAATTGGCTCTAACTTTCTGAGTTACACGGGGCGTTGATGACTCTTCTTCTTGTGAAGTCAACCTATAAAGTCAACGCCCTTTTAGCCAATTTCTACAAAATTTAGCACTGAGTAGTTTTTGTTAGATGCTCGTAGTTCTAAATCAAGTTTAAATAAGCGCAGATTGTTAGGAGCGATCGCTTAACTTTGTAATTAAATATTATGCAAAATTTAAATCTTGAATTAAAGGAATCACCTACGATTCCTTTAGCTTCTTATGCGGGAATTTTAGTTGCTGCCATTATTATTAGCCTATGGTTAGGCAGCTTAGTCTGGTGTTTCACTATTGATATTTCTAGTTTACAAGTTTTCGGTTTAATTCCTGCAATTCTAATCAGAACTTTTTTGCATACGGGTTTGTTCATTACAGCTCATGATGCGATGCACGGAACTATCTCTAAAAATCGTCAAATCAATGAAGGGATTGGTACCTTTGCTTCCGCTCTTTATGCCTTGTTGCCTTATCAAGATCTTTTAGCAAATCATCGCTTGCACCATCGCGCCCCAGCGACCGAGAAAGATCCAGACTTTTACGATCAAGAGCCTCAGACCATTTGGGCTTGGTATTTTCACTTTATGAAAAGCTACTTGTCAGGCAAGCAAAGTTGGATCTTGCTCATTGGCATGAGCGTTGTTTTTTACACGTTGCTGTTTGGGTTTAAAGTTTCTTTGGCGAATTTATTGTTGTTTTGGTTGTTGCCTCTGCTCTTAAGCTCCTGTCAACTCTTTTACTTTGGGATTTATTTACCTCATCGTAAACCCACAACAGGTTATACAAATCGCCATCGAGCTACTAGCCTCAATTGTTTGAGTGTGTGGTCATTTCTCACCTGCTATCACTTTGGCTACCACTGGGAGCATCACGAATATCCCGATGTGCCTTGGTACGGGTTACCCACGGTGCGGAGAAGCCTATCTTAGAGTCTGGCCAATTTAAGGTCATTTGTACCACTGTATGCTGCCCACGACCACATCAGATTTGTTAGCCTTCTCTAGCCGTTTTCTGGAACAAGAAGCGGGCGATCGCCTGCAAATATTGAAGCAGTTGGGATTAGCTCGCTATGCCGATTTCATGTTACTGATGCCCAACGCTGATGCTAATGTTGCTTGTGTAATGCGCTTTTTTGCTGATCCGAGTCGAGTTAAGTTTCCTGATTTGCGCGGTGTGGAGCTAGCAGGTTTAGCTCTGGATGGAGCAAATTTGATTCGAGCCAATTTGACAGGGGCAAAGCTAAAGGGCAGCAGTTTGGTCAAGGCAGACTTGATCTACGCACAGTTGCAGGAGGCTGATCTTAGACAGGCAGACCTGCGAGGGGCAACGCTCAACAAAACCAGTTGGGTGGGGGCTGAGGTGGAAGGTTGCCATTTGGGTGTAGGAGTGGGTCTGACAGATGAGCAGCGGCAAGACTTACAAGAGCGTGGTGCTTTGTTGGAACCTTGGTTTAAATAACTGGGACATGGTAGAAACCTGGTTAGAACTTATTAGGGCTTGCTGTGCCATCCAACCGACTCGCTCAACAAATTGCGTTCATTGTCGAAATTGACAAACTGAAACGGATTTTGCGGCAAACGCTGCTCACCGATGCTTCACGGCAGGAAAATAGTGCTGAACACTCGTGGCATATTGCGCTGATGGCGATCGTGCTAGCTGAGTATGCTCCTGAAGGGGTGGATTTATTACGGGCTGTCAAATTACTGTTGATTCACGATTTAGTAGAAATTGATGCGGGTGACACGTTCTGCTATGACCTCAGCGGCAACCAAAGCAAAGCAGAGCGGGAACTAGCGGCTGCCGATCGCCTGTTTGGGCTGTTACCTCTAGAACAAGGAGCTGAGTTGCGATCGCTCTGGGAAGAGTTTGAAGCTCAACTGACTCCAGAAGCTAAATTTGCCGCTGCCCTCGATCGCTTACAACCGATTCTGAATAATCAGCAAACGGGGGGATATTCTTGGAAAAAGCATGGCATTACATCGGAGCAAGTATTTTGGCGTATGCAGCCTGTCCAGTCAGGTGCACCGGAGTTGTGGCCTTTAGTTGAGCAAATTGTGGCGGATTGTGTGGCGGCAGGTTATCTGCAATCACTTCCCCAAGCTGAGTCTGTTAGCAGTTAGATCTAGAGAGTCAATGCCTTTTATCTATGCCTTTTACCTATCCTCGAACCATTCGCTTTCAAGACACTGATGCGGCGGGTGTTGTTTACTTTGCAAATGTACTAGTGATGTGTCATGAAGCCTATGAAGCTTCTTTAATGGCATCAGGAATTAGTTTGAAAGAATTCTTCAGCAATGCTGCGATCGCCATCCCAATTGTCCATGCGGAAGTTGATTTTTTTCGTCCCATGTTTTGTGGTGATCAAGAACTGATTTATCTGACACCAACCTTGATTTCAGATCAAGAATTTAGGATTGATTACCAAGTTTTTGCTGATGGTTCCAGCGATCGCCCCTTAAGCCAAGCCCACACTCGTCACGTTTGTATAAATCCAGCGATCAGGAAGCGGGAAAATTTACCAGAAATGATGCGGCAATGGCTTAAGCAGTGGAGTGATTCTGAAGCCAATTAAGGGCAATCGCGTGGGTTTGCTCGTAATTAATTTTGCTTTGAGAGTTGCGGGGCAACTCTTCAACTGGAATCCAATATTTAGGCTGCTTAAATTTGCTTAAACGGGTTTGTAAATGAGCAATTAAATTAGTTAGAGCGGTTTGATTTTGAGAGACATAAAGGGCAGTTACTACTTGTCCCCAGTGAACATCTGGAATACCAATTACACAAACATCCTGGACTAAGTTAGTCGCTCGAATGGCTGCTTCCACTTCTGTGGGAAAGACATTTTCGCCCCCCGTAATAATTTTATGGCTGCTGCGACCTACCACATGTAAATAGCCTTGCTCGTTGAAATAACCCAAGTCATCGGGTTGAAACTGCGGTTGCTCGAATAGTTGGGGATAATAGCCCAGAGTCAATGACTCAGCTTGAATCCGGATTTGACCGACCTGATCCGGTGGCAATAACTTCCCAGACTCGCTGTGGATGCTGATTTGACCGTGCGGTAAAACTCGCCCACTATTTTGATGACCTGCCAGAAAATCCTCTGGGTAGAGCGTGGCGATTTGGGAGGCGGTTTCGGTCATGCCGTAAGTTGGGGCTAAGCGAATGCGATCGCGTCTGGCGGTTTCCAGTAAAGCACTCCAAGCAGGAGACCCCCCTAGTAAAACCGTGTGGAACTGAGCTAGCCAAGGTGTTAATTCTCGCTGCTCTAGAAGGCGCTGTAACTGAGTCGGCACCAAAGAAATGAAAAACTGGGCTGGATCAACAGGACTGAATTCCCCGGCCTCTAGTTGCTTGAATGGCTGTACTACTAATTGCCCACCAGACGCAAAAGAGCGCAAAAATTGCATCAGGCCGCTGACATGGTAAATCGGCAAGACACAGTAAGAGTTAATTTGCTCTACTTGAAAATATTGCTGACATCCCCGCACTGAGGCCATCAGCGTTGACCAAGTGTGGATGGCAAAGCGAATTCGCCCCGATGAACCCCCTGTGGGAATCATGATCCAACCTTGCTGATCCGCATCTGGCCCCCCTAGCCCCCCAATTCTGGGGGGAACTTGCTCGGAGGCTAGTATAGGGGGGTCACAAAGATTAGATGGCAAAGCTAAACAGTTGCGATCGCCCCAAATCAAATCGGGTGTTACCAAATCTAAGACTTGCTGCCACTCCGCCTCTACCCAATGGGGATTACACAAAAACACAGGACATTGGGCGGCACAAGCTGCAATAAATCCTGCCAGAAATTGCTCCGGCGATCGCTCAGCTAAAAAGATTTTTGGAGTGATTCCTTGGTAAATAAATTGAGCCAGTTCTTGAAATAAATGTTGGACTAAATGAGTGAGTTTTTGCTGATTAATGCCAATCAACCAATTAGTTTGCGATCGCGCCTCTAAATACTCTAAAAGTGGAGAGTGCTCTAAAAGCAGAAAAGGTTCTGAAAAAGGATCAGACGCTAAAGGCTGTTCCATAGCTGCTCAAAATCCGAAAGTTGTTCCCAGCTATCGTTAAACCAATGATTGATGCCAAACCCAACGGCGCGATCGCCTAGGGTAAGTTCTGCTGCCAAGCTTAGACCTGTGGTTCGGCCAATGGCTGTTTCAAAGACTGAGGAAAAAACCGCATCAATTGGGTGAGTCTGACAAAATTTTCGCAACTGGGAAGGAAATCCCGCGATCGCAGGCTTAATCACAAAAATGCCTCGCCAGCCTTGTTCGTAGCAAGTTTGCAACTGGGCTAAGGTGGCAACCGATTCATCCAAAGCTAAGGGAGTGGAGTGCTGTTGGCTCAACTTCAACATTGTCTGAAACTGGCTTACGGGAAGCGGTTGCTCTAAAAATTCGATACCCAATTCATCGCAAACTTGCAAGTAGGCGATCGCGGTTTCTGGGGTTAAGCCTCCATTTGCATCCAGTCGCAACTTGGCGGCAGTTGGCAGAACTTGGCATAAAGCTTGTAATGCGTCTAGTTCGGTGGATAAGGGAGCGACTCCAATTTTCCATTTGAAAGTGCGAAACCCCTGCTGCCAAAGCGATTGCCAAGCTTCCAAAGCATCTACCCCTGTAGGCAGCAAAGCACTGTAGGCACTTTTGAATTTTGAATTTTGAATTTTGAATTTAGATGTGTCATTTAGCATTAACCAAGCAGACTCGAAGCCAAATTGACAAGCTGGTAATGCGGCTGGAATAGCTGAAATGTGAGTAGCAGTGATTTCGGAAGGAAGTTGCTGACAAAAAGCTAGCGCTTGCTCAAAGGTTTCGGAACCAAACCAAGGAATTGGTGCAATTTCTCCAAAGCCGATTTTGCCGATTGAATCGGTCAAGCGCAGGAGAATTCCTTCTCGTAAGTTCCATAAACCGTGACTTGTTTGTAATGGTTGGCGAAAGGAGCGGCGATAGGGACGAAATTCTAAAACACAGGATTGAGCTTGCGTGACCATCATTCTTTGAGTTAGCGATCGCTACAACACAAAGCCTAGTCCCAACAACAAACTGCTCCAAAAATGGAGAGCTACAGCAATGAATTTGCTGTTACTTACCTGCTCTGGTTGATTGTGGTATCTCTGTACATGTCGAGACAATTTGATGGCAAAAGGTAGACTCACAAAAATGAGCAAAGTCTTGGTAGGAAACTGATCTAAAAGTACAAATACTAAGGTTAGGGCGTAAGTGATGCCACAAAACCAAGGAATTAATTGCGCCCCTCTAGCAGTACCTAAACGCACAATGGGCGATCGCTTACCTGCAGCCAAATCATCTTTTACTTGATGAAAATGCGAGCAAAATAAAATCAAGCTAGTCGTAATACCGATAATGATTGATGCTACTAAGCTCGTAGATGACCAAGTTTGGGTTTGGCTGTAGTAAGCAGCGGAAACAGCTAGCGGCCCAAAGCAAATAAAGCAGATAATTTCGCCGACACCCTGATAGCCCAAGCGAAAGGGTGGCCCTTGGTAGCTATATCCTAGGATGCAACCCAGTAAAACAATAGCCAAAATAGTAAGATCTTGCTGCCACCAGGCGATCGCTAGAATTCCTAAAGTTCCTAGAGCTAAAAAGGAATTTCCTATCCAATAAATTAAGGCTTTATTACCCGTTAGGTTTACCAAAGAATGATGTTTATTGGTATCAATCCCTGTTTCTGAGTCAAAAACATCATTGCTCAGGTTCATCCAGGCCAAAATAAAAATTGATGCCAGCAAAAAAGTAGCAAATATAGCAGTATGAATGATTTTGGTTTCGGCAAAGGCAATGGCAGTGCCAATCCAAACTGGCATAACAGCAACGCTATACATAGGCGGTTTGATTGCTGCTAGCCATAACTTATGGTTTGAACTTGATGGCGCAATAGATTTAGTAGTCATTCCACAGAATTGATACGGTTGCCAGAAGCCAATTCAACCTGTAACCGCACCCCTGCGATCGCATCACCTGCGTGGGATGTATCCTCTAGTCAAATAGGCTCCCGTAACATAGCCTACAGGAACCATGCCTACGGGAACCACCTGTTTATTTGCTGGAATGTTTATTTGCTGGAAGATGAGGAAGCCATTTCTTCGTCTTCCAAGATGTCGCTGATGCTCTGGTCGTGCCACCTCATCAATGGAGTTGAGCTGATGCCATGTACCAGTACAGAAATCACCACGGTTAAGTAAGTAATCCAACCAATCATTTCACCTGTTTCGCCTTCCAAGCCCTTACCAAAGGCGTAGGAGAGGTAATACAAGGAGCCAACTCCTCGAATCCCAAACCAACCTAACAGCCACCGGGTGGTAGGACGAAAGCGCTCACGGAAATTTCGTCTCGAACCTTTAGGTACTAAACTTGTGTACTTTTCCCCGATTGTGCTAATCCAGGCTCCAACGGGGCGGATGACAAAAATTAACGCTCCTGCCACTAAAAAGGCTTCATCCATAAAGCGCAGAATCGGCTCTATACGCAGCAGTGACCCCAGCACAAGAATCACGCCGACTTCTGCCAATTTCTCCAGACGCTCGATAAAACGGAGCTGGGAAAGTGGCTTCTCTTGATTCTGATAGCTGCGCTGGGCAGTCAAACCAGCTACAAACACTGCGAGAAATCCGTAGCCGTTGACAAGTTCTGTGACCGAGTAAGCCAGAAGAATGGTACTGAGGGCCGTGAAGTCTTCAAAAAGCTCGTCTACGTGGCGCAGATGCTGAATTTTCTGGTCGATCCAAGCGACGACTCTGGCAGTTACAATTCCCATCACCAGTCCTGCGGCGATCGCCCATAGCAGATCAACCGCGACCCAATTTCTGAACCAGTTCTCCCAGTTGTTGTCCTCAATCCAGTGGAGGCCAAAATACACAAAAGGGAAGGCTAGAGCATCGTTTAAGCCCCCTTCAGAAGTTAAACCGAAGCGCAGCTCGTTGCGGTCTTCCCGGTCAGCTAGTTGCACTTCTGAGGCGAGTACAGGGTCCGTAGGAGCTAGGATGGCACCCAGTAGAATGGCTTCTCCCCAGTTGAGGTCTAAAAACCAATGACCAATCAGGGCGATTCCACCAATACAAATGGGCATCAAAAAGCCAATCAGCCGCGCCGTAGAACTCCAGGCCCACAGCTTAAGTGGGCGATTCATCTTTAAGCCGCAACTGTAGAGTGAGATCAGCACCACAAACTCAGTTACTCGCTCCAAAAAATTGGCATCAGGTCGCAGCGAGACTAAGTTGATACCCCCAGGTCCTAGCAAAACACCGACGGCTAAGTAAATCAGGGAGTAGGAGAGGGGCAAACGGTTAATCCAGCCTGATCCTAAGGTGATCAATAGCAGGAGTAAGCCAATGACCAAAAGACTAAGAATATAGGTATCCACAAAACCGAATGCCTGAAGGACTTTGAGACGTGTTCTGAGTTTAGTGGCCCTCGCTACAGTCCTAATCATCCCAGAGTAAGTTTTTGGAGCCGCTTAGCTACTCTGTAAGGATGACTTGCCTTGACCTGTAAACTTTTCTGGCATCCTCTGGAACTCACACCCTGATTAATGCGAACTTGGGATATGGCGGGGTGTTAAGGCAGGATTGGTCTGCCGAGCGCTGCGGTGCTTAGATGGAAAAGAGGCTTCTGCCTTGAGTCGCACCACGCTTGTGAATCACGATTTGGGCCTCTAATTTCAAAAAAAATTTGCTATCTTCGCTTTCATGCCAGTCACACCATACCGGACTAATCTATTTCAAGATCGCAAGGATCTCTATCAATTTCTCCTGGCTTGTCAACAAGTTTCAATTGAGAAAAAATGCACCCAAATTGCTAGTATTTCTCTAGAAATTGATCCAATAGATCCGCTAGCTGTACTGCATTGCTTAAGCAAACCCAGTCAACTCAGTTTTTACTTTGAAAAACGAGGGCAAGATGAAGCAATTGGTGAGTCAAACCGTCGGGCGATCGCAGGGATTGGTGCTGTAACCAGTCTAAAAGTAGAAGGCCCTCACCGATTTGTCCAAGCTCAAAATTTTATTGAATCTTGTCTAACTAACACGATTAAAATAGGAGATTTGAGTTTGCCATTTTCAGGGCCACACTTTTTGGGTGGCTTTACTTTTTTTGAAGAAGCTCCAATTAAAAATACTTATTTTCCTAATGCAACTCTTTTTTTACCTTGCTGGCAAATTTCCTGCCACGGAAACCGCTATGTGCTAGTTGCAAACTTTTTGATAGAAGCTAGCGCCAATTTAGAATCTTTAATTGAAAAAGCTTGGTATGAATTTCAGAAAATTACTACGATAAAATATCGAGTTCCAGAAGTTAACTTTAAGGGAAAAGAAATTTTTGATCAACGGGATATTGCCGATACAAAATATTTTAAGTTAGCTGTTCTTTCAGCTCTAGAAGCAATCCAGGCTAAGCAATTTAATAAAATTGTTTTAGCTCATGCGATTGATGTAATTTCACCTGCGTTGTTTCATGTAGTGTATTCTTTAAGCAATCTGAGGAGGTTTTATCCAGATTGTTATGTGTTTTGTCTGAGTAATGGTAAGGGGCAAAACTTTATTGGTGCCAGCCCAGAACGTTTACTTAGTATTCAAGAGCAAGAGTTATTGACAGATGCTTTGGCGGGCTCATTCCCTAGGGGTAAAACTGCGCTAGAAGATGCTAACTTGGCTAGAGGATTGCTCAATAGTGACAAGGAGATCCGGGAACACCAAGTAGTGATTGATTTTTTGACTCAATCTCTTTCGCGCTTGGGCCTAACGCCAAGGCGATCGCTTTCTCCCCATTTGTTGCAGCTATCGAATATCCAGCATTTACGCACCCCCATTCAAGCGACAGTGCCAGCGAATGTGCCAGTGCTCAGGATTCTGGCTGAGCTGCACCCAACTCCAGCGGTAGCAGGGGCTCCTAGAAATATTGCTTGCCAGCAAATTCGTGGTTATGAAGCGTTTGAGCGATCGCTCTATGCGGCTCCTCTCGGCTGGTTGGATCACAAGGGGAATGGGGAGTTTATCGTAGGAATTCGTTCGGCACTGGTAAACGGCTGCTATGCCAGACTTTATGCAGGAGCAGGAATTGTAGCTGGGTCTGATCCGGAGAAGGAGCTGACGGAGATTAAGCTAAAGTTGCAGGCCTTGTTGCAGGCTTTGGTTTAGAGGGGCGAACCTTGAGGTTAACTTTGAGCCTATCTGCCCTCAAGGTTCGGGGTTAACAGAGCCAAACTTGACACTGATCGAGTAAAAGCGATCGCCTACCAAAGATGTATTACTGTATTACCGCTGATGCAAATGCTGCACCAATTCCATATCCATAAAAGTTGTCCAACCCACCTCACCAGAGAGCACTGTGAATGGTAAACCAGGATCGCCTAGGTGATCCAAAACCACTACAGCTCCTGGAAAATCCTGGTCTTTGGTGTAATCGTTAATCGTCACAATGGTTTTGAGGTTTGCCTTGTCAGACGAAATCAAGCCATTGTGTGAATCTTCAAAGGCGATGCAATCTTGAGCGGCAAGCTGCATTTGCTCCAAGGCATAAAAGTAAATGTCTGGGGCAGGTTTCTTCGCAGGCACAATATCACCCGCCGCAATCACATCAAACCAGGCTAGGCTTTCGTGACCCAAAGTGCTTTCTAAAAGAGCCGTGACATTGGCTGGGGTAGTTGTAGTCGCGATCGCCAAGCGAAACCCTTGATCGCGGGCCTCATCCAATAGCCGCTTCACACCAGGACGTAGTGGAATGCTGCCTTCGCTGAGTAGTTGTGTATAGTGCTTGGTTTTGGCCTTGTGCAGACCTGCTATAAATTCGTCCAAATTGTCGGGACGTCGGAAGTCTGAGCGATATTGGTCGAGGTAGAACTTCATTCGCTCTTTGCCGCCCGTAACGGCTAACAGCTCCCCATATAGCTCGACAGTCCAATCCCAATCTAATCCAGCTTCGGCAAAAGCGCGATTAAAGGCGACCCGATGACCATCCCGCTCGGTATCTGCCAAGGTGCCATCGACATCAAAAATTAGTGCTTGCAGTTTGGTCATATCAGCCGTTAACCAACGATGAAAGGATTTCCAAAGGCGAGTTCAACCCTTTGGCACTGTAGCTCAATTAGGGTCAAAGGTTAAGCGCTTAAAGTACCTCAGCTTTGAGATAGCCGCTGCACTGTTTGTCCACCCAAAATTTGATGCGCTTCTGCCAGGAATGCTGGGATTTTGTCAGCGTGGGGGCTGTTCGCTAAGCATTGCCGCAAATCGAGTTCTGCCACTTTCTCAGCTCTGTTACCAGGGAACCAGTGATCCGCTTGGCCGAGCAAGTTGTAACGCATCTTGCCGTAATCCACCATGTCGTAGGCGATCGCCAGATTTCGCAACCAAAGAATGGTGTGAATGTTCATGCCTCCTGGCGTTGCTTCTGGTTTGGGCAAGCCAATGTGCCAAGTTTTCACCCACTCTTCACCGAGCGCGTCAATTGCTGATTGTTCTAGACGAGCTAGGATCGGGGGCAAAATTTCATCGGCGCGATCGAGCAGTTCCAGGGTTTTTAGGTGTTCGTCAAAGTCGGTGGGCCGAGATGCACCAATACTCAACGTATGCACCTGAGGATGGCTTAGACAAAACAGGTCGTTGAACACCATCGGGCTGAGCGGCGCACACAAATCCACTAGTTTTTGCGGCGGCTTGTAGAGATCGCCACCTTTATTGTTAGGGCTGATGATAAATACGCCCATATCGTGTTTTTGGGCGGCTTCGATCGCGGGCCAATTATTTTGGTTGATGTAGTACCAATGCAGGTTTACATAGTCGAATTGCTCGGTAGCGATCGCTCGCAAAATGACTTCTAACGGTGCATGGGTGGAAAAACCGATAAATCTGACTCGCCCTTGCGATCGCAACTTTTGTACGACTTCTAAACAACCACCGGGACGTAGGCAGTACTCCAACAACTCAGCATTATTTACGCCATGCAGCGACAACAAATCCACATGATCGAGCTGCAAGTAAGCCATTGACTGCTCAAAGGTCTGCAAAAACGCCTGCGGATCTTCAGTGGGAGCCACTTTGGTCTGCACGATCAACGGGTCGCGAGGTAGCTTCGGCAAGACTTGCCCCAACTGCATCTCAGAGCTACCGTAGCCCCGGGCAGTTTCAATATGATTGATTCCTAGATCTACAGCCCGCCGAATCGTCGCTGCTAAATTCTGTTGATTATCCGCAGGAATCGCGTCTTCTGGAACATCTTGCCACTTGTACTGGTAGCGCATCCCACCACAAGAAAACACTGGCATGGACAACTCTGTCCGCCCAAAGCGTCGATACTGCATCTCTAACCCCTGCGTCTCCACCACGGTAGGGGCGAATGGTGGTTCGCCCACAATTTCATTTCGACTAGGCTTCTCGCACAATCGGTTGTCCGTCTATGACTTCACCGACCAACACCAGATCAGTCAAACCGACGAACAAACCATTTTCCAAAACACCGGGAATATTATTGATGGTTTTTTCCATCTCAGCCGGGTTATCAATGCTGTCAAATTTCACATCCAGCACCATGTTGCCCTGATCGGTGATAACTGGGCCAGCTTTCTTGACACCCATCCGTAGTTCTGGCTTGCCACCCAACTTCTCGATCGCTCTTGCCACAGGAGTAATAGCCATTGGGATCACTTCAACAGGCAGCTTAAAAGTCGTGCCCAAGCGATCGACTAGCTTGGAGCTATCCACCACCACAATGAACTCTTTAGCTAATGCATCGACAATTTTTTCGCGGGTATGAGCGGCACCACCGCCCTTGATCAAATTGTGCTGCGGGTCAACTTCGTCTGCTCCATCGATCGCGATATCAATGAACTCAATTTCGTCGAGCGTGACTAAAGGAATGCCATACTGCTTCGCCAGCACCGAAGATTGGAAAGAAGTGGGTACCCCTTTGATGTCTTTAAGTTCCCCCGCTTGCAGGCGATCGCCCAAGTACTGAATCATTAATGCTGCCGTTGACCCGGAGCCTAACCCCACAATTGAACCGGAGTGCACACGGGCGGCTGCGGCCTTGGCAACTTCTTGCTTCATTAACTGAATGGGGTCTACTGACGCGGTCATCCCGAAAGCTCCTTGCAGATTAAGTCATTGACATGCACGGTTTATAGCATGACTTAAAGTGAACTCCCTGCCTAGCCTGCTGAGCCAATTCGCGCTTTTGATCCCTGGCAGAAACAGGGATCTAGAAATTCATGAGTTTAACTGCTCTCGATTATGGTTCTGGAGAAATTGCTGTGGGCACCGATGCGATCGCTTCTGCCATCCGCGCAAACTCAGACGCCAGAGTAGGAAGTGGCTCTAAGGCTGGGGGATTAGATAATAAGTGAAAATATTTTACAGGTAGCTCAATCACAAACTTGGCTCCTTGACCTAGCTCTGAGTGACACTGGAGTTGACCTTGATGCTGATTAACCACAATTTGATAGCTAACGGTTAAGCCAAGGCCAGTTCCCTGACCAATTTCTTTAGTAGTAAAGAAGGGATCAAAGATTTTGGATTGGAGGTCAGGAGCAATGCCGGGGCCATTATCCGCGATCGTAATGCGAGCTAGGTTTCCCTCTCGTGATGGACTTGCAACTAATTCCGTCCGAATCGTAATAGTTTTCGGTTGAGTAGCCCCACGGTTCAAGGCTTCGATCGCATTGGTCATCAAGTTTAGAAATACTTGATTCAGTTGTCGTGGATAGCACTCTAGTGGCGGCAAAGTGCCATAAAGCCGCACCACTTGAATTTCATTTAACCGATTTTTCAGAATTGCTAGAGTACTCTCTAAGCCATCGTGTAAGTTTACGGTTTTGCGACCTGACTCATCCAGGCGAGCGAAGTTTTGCAGCGACAGCACAATCTCCCGAATCCGCGAGGAACCCACTTTCATCGACTGAAGGATACGGAGTAAGTCTTTGAGCAAGAAGCCTAGTTCTACCTCCTCGATCAAAGCTTGGATTTCTGGAACGGGCTGGGGATAGTGCGCTTGATAAGCAGCCAGAATCCGGCTGAGTTCATCAATGTAGCGCTCAACATAAGGAATATTGCCGTAAATAAAACTGACTGGGTTGTTAATTTCGTGAGCGACCCCCGCGACCATCTGGCCCAAGCTAGACATCTTTTCGCTCTGAATTAACTGAGCTTGAGTGAGTTGCAGTTCTCGTAAAGTTCTGGCTAAATGTTCAGCCTGGGCTGCACTCTCCAAAGCTTGCTGTTGAGTCTGAGCGTATAGATTGGCCTGTTGAATGGAAATTGCTAACTGATCGGCGACGGCTTGAGCTAATTGCTGATCGTTGTCAGACCAATAGCGCGTATGCGAACACTGATTGAGGTACAAAATGGCGTGCAGAATGCCACTTGTTTGCACAGGTATCACCAACGAAGACTGAATCTGCGCCTGCTTGTATTCCTCGTTATAAGGACCAACCCGCTGATCCTGAGCTACATCCATCATCACGACAGGCTGACGGTGCTGAATCACCCACTGAGTAATGGGGCCATGTGTATCAAAGTCTTCAATAGAAGGAGAGAAATCATCTCGACAGATTTCATACAAGTGTTTGCGGCGAAACGCCACTCCAGGAATTTTGTCTAGAACAGGTTCTAACTGTCTGCCTAGCAGCTCAACTTCACTGTGGTTTTCTCCACTGTGGTCTTCACTATGGTCTTCTACTAGGTGAACTAGACAGCGATCGGCCTCCAGTGCTTTTAGAAGTTGCGCGATCGCCTGCGTCAAGATTGTTTCTAAATCAAAACTTTGGCGAGTTTGGCTGGTAATTTGATTTACCAATTGCTCTCGTTGAGCTTGCCGTTGCGTCTGCTCATAAAGTCGGGCTTGGCGAATTGCGATCTCTAGCTGTTGCGCCAAAGACTGCACAAACTCAACCTCAGCTGTTTTCCAGCGACGGGGCTGATCGGAGAGACACAGTAAATAACCAATAGAATCTGCTTGATCTTGAACAGGTACTAACAAGTTAGCTCCTGCTTCCAATACCTGAAAATTTAACCCTTTCCCAATACTTCTCCATTTCGCAAGCCATCGACTCAGCCATTGAGCGCCAGCAGCAGCGTAAACCTCACCAGAGCTGACAATCAACTGACTCTGCGCGATCGCCTCAGATGCTTCCCCAAAAGCACTTAGAGGGATGTAGCCTAACTGAGATCCACTGCGATCGCCATGCACCCGCTCACAAACCACTTGCACTCGGCAAGTATCACTGAAGTACCAAAAAAAAGCACAGTAGTCCAAGTTCAGCAGCGTACTGACCTCATCTACCGCTGTTTGAAGTACAACTTTCAACTCCAAAGAATTACGGATGCGGTCAACAATTTTACGCAGAAGTGCGTTTTGCTGGTGATATTGACTGATAGCTAATCGATGGGAAACGTTGGTAAAAGGAAACACACGGTGTAACAGGGGAAAGAGCATAAAGCACTAGAGAGTCTACCATCGGAGCGATATACACTTCTAGATAAGACTTACAAGTGTCTTTTATAAAATCTCTATGAAGATGACGCCTTTAGGCAAAAACTTCAGTAGTTTATTTGACATTTATGAGTTGGATAGCCCTCTGATTCGGGTTTTTATGTTTCCCTCAGGTCTGTCAACAAGAGTGGCTTGGCAACAAACTATACTTCTAGAAAACTTTATTTACTTGCTAACCTTCGAGCCTGGATAACGGCTTCAAGTGCCTCAGGTTAGCGCTTTCGCTCTATTTAGAAGCTGGTTAGAAGCTGAGATTTTTCTCTGATTGCCTCCTAGTTTCCTCAGGCAGAGGCTGTAGAGTAGAGCACCGTCGCGGTTGGCAGCTAGTGAGTTGAGGAGCGTCCTGAGAAACTAGCTTTCTGTCGTCTTGGACTGGAAGCTCTTAAGTTATGCTACAAATAACTGAGTACCTGACAAAACTGGGAAAATACTAGTTTTATAGTCAGTAGCGACTCAGGCATCGTAGCAATCTCGGTAGACGAATTGCTAAAGTTAGGTACTACAGCCTGAACTGACCTACTTCAGTGCTGTATTCAGCTAGAAAATTGTCGTAGTTAGTGAAAGAGGAGTGTATGAATAAGAAATTTATTAGCCTTGCCCTAGTGCTCAGCTTGGCTGCTGCTTTGGGAGCTTGTGGTGATGGCGGTGGCGGTGGCGATACTACCACTAGCCCCTCCCCTGGAACAGAGCCAGTTCCAACCACCTCTCCCACGACTTCTCCTTAGATTTTTTGCTTATACCTAAAGCAGCATTTCTTAAGCCAGCATCCCAGGTTGCTGGAACTAGGAGAGCTGTTTTCAAGGTATGTAAAAGGAGAGTGCTCCTCGCAACCTAGGCTCAAGCCAAGATACAGCCTTAGCATCGTACGATTCTGATACCGATGCTACTCTACTTGGATCTAGGTTTCGGATGCTCAGCCATCCAACAACTCTTTAATCAAACTGGTAGCTTACAGGAGTCCAAAGGTCAAGCTTGGTAAACATTCCACGCGGTGATCCTCTGGCTCTTGTGAGCTTATTGCTTTTTAGATTAATCAAAGAAAATTATCAATTTAGTTCAGAATTACCGCGTTCTAGCTTAGGATGACAGAAAAAGGCTGTCTGGATGAATTCTAAGAAGCAGGTACTAGTTTTAGGTTTGCGACTCGGTGCTACGTCTGTTATTGGTTCTACTATAGGAGTTTCCGCTTTCGCTAATTACCCTGCTTATGCCTTGCCCCCGGCGGAAGATATTCCTGAAGAAATTCTGCGAACCGAAATTATTGTAGAGGCGCGATCGCCTGTGGATGGTAAGCCGCTAAGCCCAGCTCAGTACGCTGAGTTGCAAGCTGAACTAGAAGCAGGCCCCCCGATTGATCCCAAGCTATCCCCTCAAGTCAAGCGAACGATTACTCTATTACGCTTACGCAGGTTTATTCGAACCTTTTTCCCTTTCTTACTCCGCTGACCTACTTTCCTACGGCAAAGTGTAAAGCTGGCAAGCGATCGCCATCTTGATATTTCTCAATTTAACCTCAGCAGGATGTTATAGACACTAGTCAAGGTTATTACTGGAAAAAGGATTTACTCCGGCAGCCTTTTCCTAAATACCCTAAGAATGTCTGGATTTCGGTAGATGATTTGAGACTTTAGCTATGATTTGCTACGGTTTACTACAGTTCATTACTTGATTTTTACAGTTGAGTTTTACACCTTTACAGGTCTCAGCCCCTTTAATTCAAACTCAAACCATAGTCTCTAGCGGATAGCCATACGCCCTATTACAAAACCTTTTCTTTTTCCCCTTTCCCTTTGAGGAACTTGAGGAACGTATTCAGTAATTTCATTTAGGTAGGTAGCTTCATGTCGATGACCGTCGCCCCTGAGCAAATCGAGCGCATTGTTTGGAACCAGCACCATGACCCCTTTGAAGTTCTGGGTCCCCATACTTTGCAACGGGATGGCAAAACTGTCTGGGTCGTGCGGGCCTATTTGCCCAATGCAGACGCAGCCTGGGTCATTCTTCCAGAGGAGCGGGCAGAGCATGCTATGCAACCTATCCACCATCCTCATTTCTTTGAATGCACAATTGATACGCCAGAGTTAGCCAATTATCAATTACGTATCCAAGAGGGAGAGCATGAGCGCGTCATCTACGATCCCTATGCTTTCCGCTCTCCTTACCTCACAGACTTTGACCTGCATCTCTTCGCTGAAGGCAATCATCACCGCCTTTATGAAAAACTAGGGGCGCACCTTGCCGAGGTAGAGGGAGTCCAGGGAGTTTACTTTGCAGTTTGGGCTCCTAACGCTCGTAACGTCTCAGTTTTGGGTGACTTTAACCATTGGGATGGTCGTAAGCACCAGATGCGGAAGGGGCCTTCTGGTATTTGGGAATTGTTCATTCCAGCGTTGGGAGAGAGCGATCGCTACAAATACGAAATCAAGAATCAAGCGGGACACATCTACGAAAAATCCGATCCCTTTGGTTTCCAGCAAGAAATTCGCCCTAAAACAGCTTCTATTGTCACCAACCTAGATAATTACACCTGGAATGATCAAGATTGGATGGAGCAGCGTCGCCACACAGAACCGCTAACCCAACCCATCTCAGTCTACGAAGTCCATTTGGGTTCTTGGCTACATGGTTCCTCCGCCGAGCCAGCTCGACTCCCTAATGGTGAAGCTGAGCCTGTGGTGCTCGTCTCAGACCTCAAGCCTGGGGCTCGCTTCCTGACTTACCGGGAATTGGCCGATCGCCTGATCCCTTATGTCAAAGAATTAGGCTTTACTCATATTGAACTTCTCCCCGTCGCCGAGCACCCCTTTGATGGCTCTTGGGGTTATCAAGTCATTGGCTACTACGCCTGCACCTCCCGCTACGGCACCCCTCAAGACTTGATGTATTTCATCGATCAGTGTCACCAAAACGGTATTGGGGTCATTGTGGATTGGGTTCCAGGGCATTTTCCCAAGGACGGTCATGGCTTAGCCAACTTTGATGGCACCTGTCTCTACGAGCATGCAGATCCTCGGAAAGGTGAACACAAAGAATGGGGTACCTTAGTCTTCAACTACGGTCGCCACGAAGTCCGGAATTACCTAGTGGCCAACGCCCTCTTCTGGTTCGACAAATATCACATTGACGGCATCCGAGTAGACGCAGTCGCCTCCATGCTCTATCTCGACTACTGTCGCAACCCAGGGGAATGGTTGACTAACCAATACGGTGGTCGAGAAAACATTGAAGCCGCTGATTTCTTACGTCAGACTAATCACACCATTTTTAGCTATTTTCCAGGGGTTCTCTCGATCGCTGAAGAGTCTACCTCATGGCCAATGGTTTCCTGGCCCACTTATGTCGGTGGTTTAGGCTTCAACCTCAAGTGGAACATGGGGTGGATGCATGACATGCTGGACTACTTCAACATGGACCCTTGGTTTCGCCAGTTCCACCAAAACAATCTCACCTTCAGCATCATGTATGCTTTCAGCGAGAACTTTATGCTAGCGCTGTCTCACGACGAGATTGTGCATGGCAAGAGTAGCATGATTGGCAAGATGCCAGGAGACGAGTGGCAAAAATTTGCGAACCTGCGATGTCTCTATGCCTACATGTTTACGCATCCCGGCAAGAAAACTCTGTTCATGAGTATGGAGTTTGGTCAGTGGAGCGAGTGGAATGTTTGGGCTGACTTGGAGTGGCACCTTTTACAACACGACTCTCACCAAAAACTCAAGCAGTTTCTAGGTGACCTCAATCACCTCTACCGAGCTGAACCTGCACTTTATACTCAGGACTTCTCGACTGATGGGTTTGAGTGGATTGACTGTAGCGATAATCGTCACAGTGTAGTTTCGTTTCTTCGTAAAGCCAAGGACTCTGATGATTTCGTAGTTACCATCTGCAACTTTACACCGCAGCCCCACGCTCACTACCGAATTGGAGTGCCAGAAGCAGGTTTTTATACAGAGTTGTTTAATAGTGATGCCCGCAAATATGGCGGCAGCAATATGGGCAACTTGGGTGGCAAGTGGACAGAAGAATGGTCTTACCACAATCGCCCCTACTCAATGGATCTATGTCTGCCACCTTTAGGCGTTGTGATTTTGAAGCTCGATCGCGAAAAAACAAACGCAGCTAGTCGCTCTGTGGCACAACTTTAACTCAAGTCCTTACCATTCGAGATGGTGAATGTAATAACGCTTGTAATACGGCTACTTGGGCTGTCTTGCAGGCGTTAAGTGTTTAATGCTAGTAGCAAAATTTTTCATCCTGCTGAGTTGGATTCTCTTTAGCGGTACGTACTGCTCCAATCAATGTGGAAGTAATGACGCAACGCTTTGTTTTTCCACCTTGGCGTGCAACGAGAGTAAGCCGTCCTAAACGTCCGTTAACGTGGCCTCGGTAGTTAAACTGTATCCGCCAAACTCCACCAGATTCGACAAAGGTTGTTTCATTTTCATCGATCCGTACTCTAGAGTCAAAGTTGTGCCAAGATAAAGTGTTAACATTGGCGCTCCTGGGATGAATAGCCCATTGAGCAGTGTTGTTGTGTTCGCGAAAACTTACTTGCCAAGTAAGTTTGCTATGTATAGCATTACGTTTGGCATCTTGCAATAATCGTTGAGTTTGGTCTTGAGCAGCAATTAGACTTTGCTTGTTGATAAAAGCCAACCAAGTGGGTGTGGCGATCGCGCTCATAATGCCAATCATTGCTATAACTACTAAAAGCTCTAAAACTGTGAAGCCTTTGTTAGATGGCTTTTGAAGCGTGGAATAAGGCTGACGATACAAGCTTTTAATTCTCACAAAAAAGCACCCTGCGGATGTAATTCAGGTTATTTTTAACCTGTTTTCAGAGTGCCCAAAAGAGTATGAGATCTACAAAATCAGAGTGACTTATAAGCCTAGTCTTTAAAGTCAAAGTCTAAATAATTTGAAGCTAAGAAAAAACTTTAAGCACCAGGATAGCAACCCTTTCCAGTCGTAGAAATATAAGTGCCTTTTTCAGCTTCCATGTTTCCCAAAATTGTTTTTACGGTGACGCAACGCTTTGTCCCATCAATAGGCTGGGTCAAATTGTCACGTTGAGGAATAGCCACAGCAATTTGCAAGCCTGTGTCAGCATCACGGGGAAGAACACCTCGGTAATCAAATGTGATATCGCCAGTAGGAGTGATGGTACCTGGAGAGGCAACTTTTTTATTTTCGGATTGAAGATTGGTATAAACCAAAAGTTGACCTGGTTTAATGTTGTCAGAGCTGAGGAGGTTTTTCCAATCTTTACTGGTATCGGCTGTACCTGCAGGAGCGATCGCGTATTGCGGCACTCGGTTTTGATTGCGAAAGCTGACGCTGTAGCTTCTTTTTTGCCGTTTGGCTTCACGCTGAGTTTCTTGTAAAGCACCTAGCACTTGGTCTTGACCGGCAATGACGCGCTGACGATTTACAAATGTCAGCCAACTGGGAGCAGCGATCGCGGCTAGTACACCGATCATGATCACTACTACCAACATTTCTATGAGAGTAAATCCAGAAAATTTCTGAGCTTTCGCCACGGACAGATGTCTTGAGGCAAGCTTCTGAAAGTTATGCTTACTATAAAATACTGGCTGGTCTAATTGTGATAACAAACTCTTCATAGTAATTGTCCATACAGTAGTGGCTAGCAGAAGGAATAGAGCGAAGCTTACTGGTTAGTATTGCCAAAGAATCCACGTCCAAAGATTCGAACTTGACTAGACGGTAAGTAAATTAAGTTATTCTGGTTAGCCACCCGTCTACTGGGGTCTTGGATCAGACGTGCTAATGCATTACCTCGTAGATACAGCAATACCGACGAAGTTGTAGAGTTGACGCAGGCATAGAAGCTACTCGTTTTGGCAGAGGTAGCAGTATCAAAATTGGCAGGAAGTCTCTGTGCGCCTGGTTGTGTAGCATCAGTCAAGTTACCACCCAAAGCCCCTTTAGTCGGATTTCTACAATCTAGAATTCCTTGAGTAGGAGCAGTGCTGATTGAGTGGAGTGGAGCTATGGCAGCACTGTCATACCGAGTATCATCAATATAGTCTACTAAGGTTTGCAAGTTGTTTCTGTCGTAAGGCTGGCTTGCAGATGTGTAGCGAACAGGGGCAGTTCCAGATTTCCACTTGTTCATAGCTGCGGGTATATTATCCGCAGAGGCTAAATCGAAGGGTACAAATCCTGGATCTGGGTTAATTTCAAAACCTGTATTAGTAGTCGTTGGAATTCCGTCTCGAATTTCAAATCTGGCGACACGAGAGGCATTCGACCAAATACTGCCAGCAGGATTTTTAACTAAGTAGTAGGCAACTAGAGAGTAAACGTAAGTGTCATTTTCATCTGTTTTTGTGCCTATTCTTACCGTATTGACAGTGTCATTTCTGTTGAAAAACGTACGCTTCCAAAATACCAAGACAGGTTCACAAGTCGCAGCACTATCGCAGCCTGTTACTGGTTTTACTGGGGGAAGCTGATTACGAATAGGTGTTTGAGGCGTGACGTTAGGATCGCCATTTAAGCCAGAAGCGTCATAAACATATACAGCTTCTTGCAGATCTTGCACCATGTACTCTAGTGCTGCCTGAACCTCTTGCTCAGAGTTGGATTTGGCCCGCTCTTTGCGCTCAGAAGTCATGATGTTGACTAAGAACGCTAGCAATGAGCTAATTACAATCCCAGCAATAATGACAGCAACTAAAAGCTCAATCAGAGTAAAGCCAGTAGGTTTAGATTTTGGCTTTAAACTCTGCTGCTGACTGCTGGCTAGAAATTTGAAGATGTTAAGCAAAATGCAGTCCTCTGTCTCTTTTAAGTTTCGTGAGGTTCGTACAGTTGAGTCCGGTGCTGAGAACTTGAACCCAGATTTAACAGTACTTAGTAAAGGTTGGTAGGAATTCTTTGTTGAATATTGGTAGTGGTACTCCGAGTACCAATGTCAGTTTTTAGGACAACAAGAGGCCGATTGCGAAAACCCCCTCCTCTAGCAGTTGCACCTGTAAAGAGGTTTGCTACTGGAATAATGCTCATGGTGCCAGCGCCCCCTCTAAAAGCATCTGCATCTCCCCGATAAACTCTGATCAATAGACCATAACCTTCTTTGCTAGCTGCTTCCCGTCTGGCAGTTAGGTCAGGATTGGTATCTGCGCTTGTACGAGTGCGGATTGCCTGAATCACAAAGTCCTGAGGGTCCGTTAAGCTATTATTCCCGTTGGTATCAATCACGGTTCCTGGATCAGCAGCAGTAGGAGGGGTAACAAGTGCTGCTGTAGGTGGGTTAAGGCAAGGATCACCAGTATTTGGCAAAGTATCAGTTATACAGCGAGCTTTATCTGGTGGGCTAATAGCACCGGAGCGCAAGCTGTCGATGTATCCTTGTCCTGCTAGAGTAGCCAACTCAACTTGCCTAGCTCGGACGCGGGAGGCTACAGAGATAGCCATTGGTGGGGCGATCGCGATCAACAGCACTGTTAATACAACGATCGCCATCAAGGACTCGATGATCGTAAAACCTGAATCGGGTTTAGAGGATGGAGATTCTAGCCGTCCTGAAAGATAGGTTTGAACGTGTTTCATCATAGTCCACTACCAAAGCTAGGGTTGTTGAGTTAAACGATTAAAGGCGGTTGTAATCTGCGTTGGTAGCATTACAAGCAGGCCGATAGGGGTTATTGGGCTGAAGTGCAGGAACAAAGCTTGTCCCAGCAGGAGCCACCCCAGATTGACGAGCTTGAGCATTGGCGAGGTTTTGAGCTTGGGCTGAACACAGAAGCGTCTGTACCCAAGCATCATTGCGATCGACCTGCCTATAGAACTCATCACGGGTGCCTGATGGTGCTGTGAATCGCTGAGCGAACAAGTCGGGCAACTGAGTCAGTAAGGCTACATCGAAACCCCATTCTCGAGTTGGTGGCTCGTAGTATGGATGTTTGCCCCAGTTGGTGCTGGTCCCAATTTCACCGTTATCGGTTCTGTAGGCCTGCCGATAATCGGACCCGAACAGACTAACACCTGTCGCAGTTCGAGGATCGGTAGACTGAACGAAGCTACCATCTGTAGCTACTACCACAGGCTGGAATGGAGCCGTTGCGTACGCACTTCGCTTGATCTGAATGAAAGAACCAGCGATTCTAGCTTTGACCCCTGTCCAATTTTCTAGGAAGCGTGGGAAGTTGTGTAAACCACCCCCACTCTCGATCCAGGAGTTAGCGGTATCAGCAGTATTAGCCACCCGTGCTGGAGAGTCACCAGCAGCAATCACTAAATTGAAGTTATTGGTTGTAGCTCTTTGCTGCCAGCGAGTGTTACTGCTAACAACGTTGTTACTAGCAATGGAACTGAGATCGTTGGTGTCTGTAGGGCTACCAGTCGTAACCTGAGTCTGAAGCACAGGTGCAAGCAGTGGCTGACCATCAGCAGTAACCGCAGTAATTGAAGAGGTAACTGGAATACCTGTACTATTTTGGGTAAATCCTAGCAATCGCCCGCCGAAGATGTTTGTATTAGCACCAACAAACATGTTGGTCTTGCCAAGAAAATTTCCTGCTAGTTGATGCGGGGGTACCGTAGCGTCAGCAAACTTAATAGCACCGTTAGAAATCCAGAAAACGTTATTAGGACTAACGCCATCTAGAACGAGAGTTACTCCAGGACCACCGCTACCAAACTCAACAGAGCTACCACCTTGAAAAACGAATATAGAATCAGCATTACCTCTAAGAGTAATGGTTGCTCCATTATTGATGGAAACACCACTATTCTTGAGGGTGTAAACGTTGACATCGCCAGATGCAGTCAAAGTTTGGGTGTCGCCAGTCAAGGTTCCAAGAGACGGTCCTAAGTTGGCTAGTCCATCTCTAGTCGCTTCAATTCTGGTATCAAGGTTGGGTGTGTTACATGTACCGCTTAGGCCAGTAACTTGATATTTTTGTGACTGACCTGCATTTGTGACGCAAGCAGTAAAGTCAGAAGGATCTTCATTACCTGGGCCATTGAGGCTAGGTACCCCTGGAATTTCAGGTGTATCTGGCAGGATCAGCTTTTCTCCACCTTTATCTGGAGGCAAGTAGTACAGTGGCTGGTCTATGGCGTAAGTCCGGTTAGGGGCATAACCAGGTTGTCCATAGCCTGCGTTAGCCGGAGTATTAACGTTTTTAACAGTCGCATACCACAACGTATTGTCTCGTCTGCGGGGGGGGGCACCTGTGTAAGGAAATCTATCGATCGCGCCCGTATCATTAATTCCAATTGGGATTGCAGTCGCCTCACTCTTTGCGCCTGATATCATTGGCGTAAATTCAAGCGCCCCGTAGACGTTACGAGCAAAGGCAACGCGACGAGCATATTGCTGAAACCCAGGTGCAGCGGGCTGAGAGGTTGTGCCTGCTGTATGAGTCGTACCAATGTTCAAGGGGACTCCAATTGCAGCAGTGGCTTTTAAGCCAAGATCAGCAACACCGGTAGTTCTAGGCGGTCTCACCCACCAGTCCGTCGGTCCACAAGACGAAACGGGGATCTTGACGCACATCTCCATCAAGTACTCATGCGTATTGACCCGACGCTGAATTGGTGTGATGAAGTTGTTGAAGTAAGAGCTGGGACGGTAAGTTGCAGGTGGGGTGTCAGGATTGCCCCTGTAGTCTGCATCTGTAAAGGCGCGACTGGTGACAAAGTTGTTGTCAAAGAAACCATTTTGTCTGCGCTTCTTCACAGTCGCCCAGCTGTCTTGAGCATTGTTGCGGAGGTCGTAGTCGCCATCAGCTCGGTAGCCTAACGCAAAATTATCGGACAACAGAGAAACAGCATCAGAAATTACAGAAGCAGGTCGCCAGAAATCTCCTGTGCCACAGTTGAGGCCCGGAGTGCCAGGGCGGCAAGCAAACTGAGGATCAAGCGTGGTGCGAGCGTTATAGAAATCGGCAACCCCCCAGTTAGCTATCGTCGCGAGTGTTTGGGTAAATTCCTCGCTGTTGTGTAGGTTGAATCCTTTAAGGGCATCAGCAGTTCCCCTTAGAGTATCTGCCTGAACATAAACAGGTAGATTGGTCGCCAGGATAAGGCCTTTCTCTTCAGCCCGGTAAGTATTGTCGTCTGTCCGATTTAACCTGCTGCCATTGACCAGCATGATGCCACTAGGACGCCGAGATGGATCGAGTCTGTAATCCACTGGGCTGAGGAGCTGTTGTGTGGCTTGTCGCTGTTCATCTGTCAGCCCTGCTGTTGTGGGTAGAGGCTCACTCAAGTCTGGAGTAGCATCATCGCGAGTAGCATAGATAATACCGCTATTGGGTAGCACGTATTCTCCCTGCATCCCTAACGCCGCTGAGACTACCCCCCCCGTGATCGGCTGCCTGCGAATTCTATTTAGATCAATGACAGTAGTACGGACTTCCAGGGGTTGCCGATCTTCGATCGCTCGGTCAGAACGGGTTGTCAGCAGTTCCGTAATTCCTGCCCTACTAGAAGTGGTAGCGGCAACGGTGGCAGGCGCAAGAGCCGTAACTTGAATTGTTCCACTGGGATTTGTAGGGGTAGCGTCAGGAGTCACTGCGGTTACAGTACCCTTGACGACATTAAGCGATGTCTGATTGCCCCCCCCTGCAAAGCCTTGAATGGTAACAACGTCACCAAGCCTAATTCGAGGAGTTAATGTGCCAGTGTCGCCAACGTCCGAGAGATTGGAGACAGTGTAAGTGCGTACATTCCCTACAGATGAGCCAGTAGTAATGGCAAAGGAGCGCCCTTCAATGGCTTTAACTTGTCTCGCATCTAAGAAGGCCGCTTCTTTAATAGCACCATGCGGAATCCTAGCTTCACTTGGAACCAGAGTATTACTAGCAATTTCTAAACCGCAAAGACTAGAGTCAATGGCTGATTGGTCAGCTAGACTCAGCCTTCTACCAGCATTTAAATTCGTTAAAGCATTACGCAACGGCTGATTTGCAAAACGGCCATCCGGAAAGACCACATTAGCTTGGTAATTGAGCTTAGCTCGTAAGTTACCCGCGACTGCTACGTTGCTCTCTTCTGGTAGAAATAGACCCTCTGCGTTGGGGCCTATACCAGCGGCAACACCAGCAGATGTAACCCCTGGAGCATAGCTAACGCCGTTGTTAGACTTACCAACTCCAACGGCAGGCTGAGCTGGTGGAAGGTCACCATTGTAAAGTCTGTCAATTACTCCATCAGCAGCCACAGTGGTGTCAATTCCACCGCTGACATCCGGGAAGCCCACTGGGTTCCTGGCCGTCACAGAATTGGTTGCGTCGTAATAGCTACTAACACAAGCAACAGGAGCTTGATAATTTCCTGGTGCATCAGGGTTATACGAGCTAATGTCATAGTGATACACCGCTGTAGCTCGCATCTTGAGGTTCCCTGACAGGGTGCTCTCATTAACAAGTGTTGTGGTTGGATCGTCTGCGCGAGACATTGGCATACTATCTGGCCAAACAACCCGATACGCCTCTTTACCTGGTGTATTTGGGTCATCATAAGTGGCCAAAGTCGCGTTTCCGACAGGATTTACTGGATCACTGTCAGGTGGGCTGGGTAAAAAAGTATTATCTAGACTATAAATACCTGCACCAGTGACAACCCGTAAACCACCTACTGCTTGCAGCTTATCTTCTGGCCTTTGAGCTGCCGATTGTTCCCAGAAGCCGTTGCGACCTGTATCACCCAAGTCACTCAGCTCATCAACCCGTGTACTGCGGGTGCGATCGATAGTGTTCCTGGCAGTCCACTTTTCTGGAGTGCCCCCAGGTCTACGGACGAGTTGCTCAAACCCTCTACCAACAAACCTCAAACTCAAACCGTTGAACCAAACAGCGGGTAACCCATTCCCAATAAGCATGCGATCGCCAAGCCGAGCTTCTATGCGATCTGTTCTGTTCGTTTCTGAGTCAGTAGCTTCAGGTCTGGCAGTCGCAAGAGTTAAATTATTAAAACTTGCCCCTGTGTTTAGATTGGCAGGTAAAGCCCACTCATCAGGTGGACGCAATGGAGTGTCACGTCCTGCGAAAACATTAGCAGTAGTATAGACGTTACCAACAGCTAAAGTTGCCTCTTGGCCAAATGGCACTTCTGCATAAGGAATACGACGTGTACGGTTTCTGAAGTATCGCTCTAATGACCTACGCCGAGCCTCTACACCTAGGCCTGAGTCTTCTCTTAGACGCCTTACGGTGTCGTCTATCACTTCTTGAGGATCAGTGGTTGCTGCTCGTAGCTGAGCTGCACGTACTAAAAAGTCAATCCGCAGCGTATAAGCTTTGCTATTATAGGCAACTTCTCTAGGGTTATTCGTGGTTGATTGGTCAGTATTCCGAAATACATCTTCCCTCGGCTCCGCTCCAATTCCGTTAAATAAGTGGATGCCTACATTGCCACTAGCTACGGTATTACCAGTTAACGAACCCTTACCAACGTTACCGCCAACTTCAATCCTGCTGTTATCTTCTGTGTAATAGCAAGAGTTCTGGCTACTAACCTGAAAAAGAGTAACGTTAGCCCCAGTCGTAAAGAGGTTGCTGTTGGTGAAGACACGTCCGTTTAACTTAAACTGAGGGCCAGGGGTAATCTCTAGGTCGTCTTCATAGAGAACAGCGTTGTTGTTAAGTGGGACTCGGCTTCGGTCTTGTTGCACTTCCAACACCGAAATGCCTTTGTTTTTGTTATTAGCTTCATAAAGGTTGTTTGTCAGCACCGGATCGCCAGCCGCGATCGGAACCGTAGCAGCATAAACAGAAAAGCTTTTAACGATTTTGCCGTTGCTAGCATACCAACCAGAATTGCCGACTAAGGAAGCACTAGTACCAGCTGCAGTCGCACATTGTCCACCAATGTTATTGACCGACATGGGTGGCGTCCGAGCTTCTAGGGGAGAGCGAGGTCTGGTAAAGGTATTCGGATTACTTGGACTCCTAGGTGGTAATCGCCAAGCAATAGAGTAAAAGGTGTAAGCGTCGTAGCGGCCATTGCTGTCAGTATCAACCGGAAACTTCCAGCCTTGGCGGCTAGTTTCATCATTTTCTAGGGTGTAGGTTCCTAGAGTCCGGTTAGAGTTTTCTCCGATCGTGTTGTTGTTATTAGCGTCAGCGACCAACTTAAGGCGTACTTCATCAGGAAACGTATATTTCGAATCGTCCATAACGTCGCGCAATCGACGATCCGCTGGCGTTGCTCTTGGTAAGTTAGGGTCTTCAAACAGAGCATCTAACTTAGCTCTAGCACGGTCCAGAGCAGGGGCCGCCGCATTGAGTGCAGCTTGGTTAACTCTGGCATTACTCGCGTTCTTAGTACGGTCAAGAGAACGTACGATCAGAGCAGTCGTTAAGAGGACGACCACAAGCGACACCATGACCACCGTTGGCAAGACAAAACCGGAATTAGTTAGGCGCGATCGCTGACCAACTACGAGTAGGCTGCGTAGGAGCCAATCCGTTAACTTTTTGTGAGTAGCAGCTAGCTTGCGAGTTGGCATGGTGGCTTTCCTGTTCCAGACGAGAAGTTCTGTAAGTTAAAAGTAGAGAGAAAAAAATATAGAAGGGAAGCGAGCCTATTACGAGATCTACGAGTAATCGGGCAGGCACAGATAAATTCTTAATAGTCTCAAAGCAATTTGCTCTGTTTTAACAAGATTGAAGGGTTTGAATCAACTGAAAAATCACTAGTGCACAAGTGTCTCAACATGAGCTTTCCAGTTAGCTTGCTGAATGAACTGCACTTCAACCCCCTGTACTTAAGGGTTAGGGCAGTGATTTAAGAGATTTATGTTCTAAACAGGTGAATTCAGATGGAAACACACGAAAACCAATGCTTTGAGGCATGAGAGGCAACTTCATCACAACTTTGTGAAGATTGTGTATCAAGCCAATCGTAACTATCTTACCCATTCGTATTGAAAAAATTATCAGTCTTGTTCAAAATTCGCCGCTGGCGGTGATTTTTATAGATTTGATGAAGTTGCAGCTTGGAGCTTCAGTATTTACTCTAATCTAATAAAAAAGCCTGCAAGGGTGAATTCGTCAACCCTACAGGCATCCTAAATTTAATGAGTGGGCTTTAGTGGCGATTGAGGTCAAGACCTGCTTCTTTAGCCATTGCTGCAAGACCCTTGTGTTCCAGAGTTTTGATCGCTTTAGTTGATAGCCGGAGACGAACCCAGCGATTACCCTCAGCCCACCAAACACGCTTCCATTGCAGGTTGACTTCTTGGAGCTTTTTGGTTCGACGATGAGAGTGGGAAACGGCGTAGGCGTTGTTTGCCTTCTTGCCAGTGAGTTGGCATTTGCGAGACATGTAAACTCCAGTCTTGTACTTTGTAAATCTAGGTGCAGTCTCTTATTGTATACAACGCTTCAAAGGACTCCAAACAATTGGGCAGTTTTTCTGACCTTTTGGGTGAGCAGGGCGATCGCTAACTGCCCTGACTAGAATTCCTCCTAAGCTGTTTTCTAAACTCTGCTGCCCAGAAAGCAGGCTCAAAAGTAAAAGAGAGGCGATCGCCTCTCCTAGAAAAAACTATTAGACATTACCTAACTCCGTAATCTCTTGAAGCTACTTTACTTAGCTGCTTGCTCGGTCAAGCGAGTTAGAACTTGATTAGAACGTTCTACAAACGCCTTCATCCCTTCAGCATCAAAGCCTTTCTGAGACATGAGGGCTAAGTCGTAAACGTGCTGACAAATCATGTTGGCGAGTTCGCTGGAATCCGATTGACCTTCCGGTTGGATAATGCTGCCTTGGTTCAGGTTAATCAGATTTTGAATCAATGGGTGAGCTGTGTTCACCAGCAAAACGTGCTCTTCAGGAAACTGGGCGAGTTGCTGTTGCATTAAAGCATTCATTTCCTGCAAGCGACGCAAAGCTTCTGGCAAGAGTACGATCGCTGGAGGGGTTCCTTTGGGATCGTCCGACTTTAAACTTTCGGTGCGAATGATCAGCTTGGGTCGGTTGAGTGCTTTTTGGAATAATTCCTTCAGTTGCTCGCCACGAGTTTGGTTGGTCTTGGGATCAACAATTTCGGCAGCTTGATCTTTTTCAATGAGGGTGTCATCGAGATCGGAGTCCACGCGCGAGAACTTGACCTCAGAATATTCCCGCTCCAAGAAGGTGATGAAGTGGGTGTCAATGAACGAGTCCATAAAGAGGACTTCTAAGCCTTGCTTTTTGTGCAACTCTACATAGGTTGCTTGGGTCACTTCATCGGTGCAGTAAAAGACTCGATTCTCTTGGCGCGATTGGTTACGCTCTAGGTATTCCTTGATGGTGGTGTAGGATGATCCTGAGCCAGCTTCTGGAGCAGAAGTGACTGTTTGCCAAGCATCGCCTTCTTCGGACTGCACTTCCACCGCAGGCGTTTCAGCACTGGCTGGCTTCAAATTAGCAGTGGTGCGATAGATCAAAATATCTTCGACTTGCTTTTTGAACTTGTCGTCGTTGATGGAACCAAACTTGACGAACGTGCCTAAATCTTGCCAGCAGCGGACATATTCTTCCCGATTATCTCGGTAGAGTTCTTTGAGGCGATCGCCCACTTTCTTCGCAATGTAGTCTGCAATTCTCCGAACCGTACGATCGTTTTGTAAAAAACTGCGAGAAACGTTCAGCGGGATATCAACGCTGTCAATCACACCCCGCAAAGGTAATAAGAACCGGGGAATGACTTCTTCGCAGTTGTCGCTCACAAAAACTTGATTGCAAAACAGCTTGATTTGCCCCTTAGTGACGTCTACATCTGGCTTCAGTTTGGGGAAGTAAAGAATGCCGTTGACGACAAAGGGGTAATCAGTATTGAGGTGTACCCACAAAAGTGGCTCTTCTTGGAAAGGATAAAGATAACGATAAAATTCTAAATAGTCTTCTTTAGTCAAGTTGCTAGGAGACTCTTTCCAAGGAGCCTTTTGCCGATTAATCTGCTCTCCATCAAGCTTAATGGGCACTGGCATGAAGTCGCAGTAGGTTTTGACTAGCTGCTTAATTCGGTATGGCTCCAGATACTCCAACTCTTCTTCTTGAAGGGCTAGAGTGACCGTAGTTCCTCTCTGGGAGCGAGAAGATTCTTGAAGGCTGAATTCAGTTGAGCCGTCGCAAGACCAGTGAACTGCTTGAGCACCTTCGCGATAGGAGAGTGTATCGACCTCAACTCGCGCTGCCACCATGAACGAGGAATAAAATCCAAGCCCAAAGTGACCAATAATTTGTTGGTCAGTAGAGTTTTTGTACTTTTCAACGAACTCTTCAGCACTGGAGAAGGCTACCTGGTTGAGGTATTTCTTAACCTCTTCCGCTGTCATGCCAATGCCGTTATCAGAGATAGAGAGGGTCTTTTGATCTTTGTCAAGCGTAATCTGAATTTCTGGCTCCCCAACCTCACCAGAAAACTCTCCAGCATAAGAAACCATCTTCAGCTTCTGAATCGCGTCAACTGCGTTCGAGATCAGCTCCCGTAAGAAGATTTCGTGATCAGAGTAAAGCCACTTCTTGATAATTGGAAAGATATTCTCAGTATGAATACTGATGTTGCCCTGTTCCAGAATGGTTGCCATGAGTCTAGTCCAGCGGACGTTGTATGAACTGTGCTTGGAATTATGTAGTTTGCAAGCAGGTGAAATGCTTAAAAAGCACTTACGCTACATACCCTCTTATGATTGTGGGCGATCGCTCTAATTTTTGATTCCGGGATTGCCTCACCTAAACCGATTCGGTTTTCCCTACTTCAGGTGACAAACACAAATTATTTTGCTTGCTGTGGTTCTGCAAGATTTCTGCTTTTGTGAATCCATTGCTTAATTGCTTTGAGCGTTCCTTGAGCAGAATGAGTTGGCAGCAAAGTTGCGATCACAATTTTCCCTAGAATAATTGACATTAACCGAATGCGACCTAACCACTTAGGATTATTACGAACTGCTTCCTTAAGAAATCGTGCTGCAGTAATGCCACGATAGCGATCGAGGGAGCCTTCTAAAGCTTTAAGAGTCAAATATTGGTAGCGCTGACCCAGTACTTGCCGTTTCAGTGACAGAGACTCAGGCACTTGATTAAAAGCACGTTCAATCACTTGTATACTCTCAGCTTCCATTTTCCAGACATTAGCAGACATTGACTCTGGAGAAACCCGGTATAAAACTTGAGAAGACGGTATTGCTAGAAATTCATAACGTGTCGCTAAACGCAGCCACATATCCCAATCTGCAGCGGCACTCAAGGCTTCATTGAAACCACCCACCTCAATTAGAGCATGTTTGCGAATTAAAGGATTAGAGCCGCTTTCGACAAAATCCCTTAATAACAATTGCGTATGGACGTTGCCATTTGCCGTAATATGTCCACCTGGACGTAAAAATCGGCCAGATTCATCAATCCAATCAGTCCAACTATAAGCTACTCCAGCTCCAGGATTTCCCTGTAGAACTTGTAGTTGAGCTTCAAGCTTATCAGGGGTCCACAGATCATCTGCATCAAGAAATGCAATGTAATCACTAGAAGCGTGAGTTAACCCACGATTACGACTGGCGGATACCCCAGCATTGCTGTAAGAAAATATTTTGAGTCGGAAATCCGAAATACTGGCAGCAACTTCAAGAGTTGAGTCTTGAGAGCCATCATTAATCACAATAATTTCAAAATCATTCAGTGTTTGATGCAAAACTGAATCAATTGTCTCTCGGATTGTTTTTTCACTATTAAAGGCTGGGATAATCACAGAAACTAGGGGCATAGTTAGGTGAGTTCCACTGAGGTAGGTGTTGATATAGATGACTCAATCCGCAGATAACCATACAAAGCTCTAACATCTAGAAGGTTTTCAGCTTTTAGCAATAATACTTGAGCTAATGGAGGTGGCAAGGAAATGACAACGGCAGTTCTAAGGACTAATTTAACTAGGACTCTTGCCCGTAATAAAGCTGGATCATTCCGAAGTGCTACCCAAAGAAACCGAGCAGCCGTTAAGCCACGTTTTTGTCCCGCTGGTCGTTCTAAAGCATCTACCACTAAGCACTTGTATCGATTAGCTAATATATCTTTTTTGCGCCGCTGAATAGCTTCTGGAGCGTGGGTTAGAGCTTTTTCAATCACTCGCTTAAAACCCAACTCTTGTCGCTCTACATTGTTCGACCAAGAATTTGAATTGGGATACTTTCTATACAGAATTTGGGGGGAGGCGACAACAGTAAAGGGATAGCGAGCGGCAAGTCGAAGCCACATATCCCAATCTTGACCTCCTACAAGAGATTCATCGAAATTGCCAATCTCATCTAGTGCCTGCCTAAGTACTAGCGGATTGGAACCGCTTTCAACAAAGTCAATTAGCAGCAACTTTTCGTAAACATTACCTGTTGCATTAACATAAGCTCCTCGTCTTATAAATTGCCCTGTTTCATCAATCCAATTTGTCCAGCTATAGGCTACCGCAGCATCAGGGTTTGCTTGTAGTGCTTTTAATTGTGCTTCTAGTTTGTCAGGAGTCCACAAATCATCCGCATCAAGAAAAGAAAGATACTCTCCTTGAGCTTCACGAATACCACGATTACGGCTTTTTTGAGGACCGGAGTTGGGTTGAGAGATTAATTTAATGCGAGGATCTTGAATATTTGCCACAATATTTAATGTGGTGTCTAAAGAACCATCATTAACAACAATAAGCTCAAAATCCGAAAATGTCTGGCTTAGAACTGAGTCAATAGTTGCCTTAATCGTTTTCTCTGCATTGTAGGCTGGTATCACAACAGAGATTTGAGGCATGGTGTGTAGCTCTCAATAATTACCTAAAGGTGCAATCTCTAGCTAGTTTTGCAATTTCTACGCTTAAACTACAACACAAATTCGTTCAATTGATATAGCTTTCTTTAAAGAGAGTGTAAACCTTTTTGCAGAGCGTATCAGAAACTTGCTTGTCCAGCAAACTCTTGCACTTAAAAATACCGCTAGCCGACGATCGCAGCAAGCAAAAGAAGCTAGCTCAGAAAGCAAACTCTGCCAGTGGAGCAGCAAAAAGCATAATTTAATCTACTAGCAGAAGTTTTCTAGGGACTAAGATTTTGTTTTCGCTGGCTTGACGACAACTGGATGAGACGATAAGGGCACAGTCTCAGCTGTAGGCACTAACTCTTTTTTGTTAAATGTCAAGCTATGATTCACCAAGTCGATCATGATGGTATCGCCTTCAGTGAAGGTATTTTCCAGCAACTTGTTGGCGATCGGGTTTTCGAGTTCCCTCTGGATGGCTCGTTTGAGGGGACGAGCGCCGTATACGGGATCGTAGCCTGTGTCAGCGATGTAGTTTTGTGCTGCTTCTGTCAGCTCTAGGGTAATTTTTTGATCGGATAGAAGTTTTTGAATGCGTTTGATCTGAATACCAACAATTTGACGCAGTTCGCCAAGATTGAGTGGATGGAACAGAATGATGTCATCGACGCGGTTCAGAAATTCGGGGCGGAAGTGCGATCGCAGGGCTTGCAGGACTAGAACCCGCATCTCTTCGTACTTGGTGTCATCCCCTGAGACATCTAGAATGTGATCGCTGCCGATGTTGCTGGTCATGACAATCACGGTGTTGCGGAAGTCAACTAGCCTACCTTGAGAGTCGGTAATTCGACCATCATCGAGTACTTGCAGCAAGATATTAAACACGTCTGGATGCGCTTTTTCGACTTCATCAAGCAGCACCAAAGAGTAGGGATGCCGTCGAACGGCTTCGGATAATTGCCCCCCTTCTTCGTAACCGACGTAACCTGGAGGCGCACCAACTAATCGAGAGACTGAGTGCTTCTCCATGTACTCCGACATGTCTAGGCGCACCAGGGCATCATCGGTGTCAAACAAGGATTGAGCTAAGGCGCGGGCCAGTTCAGTTTTACCGACTCCAGTGGGTCCCATGAAGAGGAAAGAACCAATGGGACGACCGGGATCTTTCATCCCTGCTCGTGCTCGACGAATTGCCGAGGATACTGACTCTACCGCTTCATCTTGGCCCACAACTCGTTGATGTAGGTAGGATTCTAGCTGGAGCAGTTTTTGCCGCTCTGATTCTAAGAGGCGATTGACGGGGATGCCAGTCCACTTGGCGACAATCTCGGCAATATCAGCATCGGTGACTTGCTCTCGCAAGAGGCCAGAGCCACGAGATTGAATCTCTAGGAGCTGCGCTTCTTTAGCTTCGCGATCGCGCTGCACCGATTCTAAACGACCATATTTGAGTTGAGCTGCCTTATTAAGGTCATAAGCTCGCTCTGCCTGCTCAATTTGGACTCTGAGTTGGTCTTCCTCCATCTTCAGAGCTTTGATGCCTTCTAGGGCTTCTTTCTCGGTTTGCCACTGACCAGAAAGCTGTTGCTGTTTTTCACTCAGCTCAGTAATTTCTTGCTCAATTCGAGTCAAGCGCTCCCGTGAGGTTCGATAACCGCCTGCGATCGCGCGTTGGCCTTCATTTTCTAAAGACAGCTTTTCCATCTCTAGCTGCATCAAACGGCGATCGATTGCTTCTAACTCGACGGGTTTGGAAGTGATTTCCATCCGCAGTTTGGCCGCTGCTTCATCGATCAAGTCAATGGCCTTGTCTGGGAGGAAGCGATCGGCAATATAGCGATCGGATAAAGTCGCCGCCGCCACTAAGGCAGCATCGGTGATTTTGACCCCACCGTGGTGAGTTTCGTAGCGATCTTTAAGGCCACGCAGGATAGAAATGGTGTCTTCAACGCTAGGCTGATCGACCACAACCTGCTGGAAACGCCGCTCTAAAGCCGCGTCCTTTTCGATGTATTTGCGGTACTCATCGAGCGTGGTGGCCCCAATACAGCGCAATTCTCCGCGAGCTAGCATCGGCTTGAGCAAGTTGCCTGCATCCATGGTGCCTTGGCTGGCCCCGGTGCCAACTACGGTATGGAGTTCATCAATGAAGAGGACAATTTGCCCGTCGGAATCCATGACTTCGCGCAACACGGCCCGCAGACGATCTTCAAATTCGCCGCGATATTTAGCGCCTGCAATCAAACTGCCCATGTCGAGGGAAATCAGTTTGCGGTTTTTCAGGGATTCGGGGACATCGCCGTTGATAATGCGCTGGGCTAGTCCTTCGGCGATCGCCGTTTTGCCAACTCCAGGTTCCCCAATCAGGACAGGGTTATTCTTGGTGCGCCGTGACAGGACTTGAACCACTCGACGAATCTCGTCATCGCGACCAATTACAGGATCTAACTTGCCTGATTTGGCTTGTTCCGTCAGGTCTTGACCATATTTTTCTAGGGCAGCGTAGCGAGCCTCAGGGCTTTGATCGGTCACTTTTTGGCTGCCTCGAACTGTCTTAATTACGGTTTCTAGTTGCTTGGCATCTAGATTAACCGCCTTGAGCAAGCGCCGACCAATGCGTTCGTCTTCGGCAAAGCCAATGAGTAGGTGCTCAACTGAAATAAAGCTATCTTGCCAGGATTCCCGCGTGGCTTCGGCTCGGTCGGTCAGCAAATCCAGCCCCCGACCCAGATAGAGTTGCCCATCGTCTGTGACGCGGGGTTGGCGTTGGGCAAATTCTTCTAATTGCAGGAGGAGTCGGGCTGAATCTACACCCGCTCGATCAAACACTTTGCTCGCCAGTCCATTGTCCTGCTGCAAGAGAGCAACGACTAAATGCTCCACCTCTAGCTGTTGGTGTTTGAAGCGACGGGCTACTTCCTGAGATTTAACGATCGCTTCCCAGGCTTTGTCGGTGAATTTGCTAGAGTCAGTGGGCTGCATGTTCTAAAAAGAATTCCTGTGAAAAAGCTTGTCCCCAGACGTTTAGTATAACAACCTGCCCTACGCCATCTCACCTGATATTTCGCCTGCCTCACGCATCTTCTATCCGCAAAGTTGAGGCGATCGCTGGATTAAAAGGAAAAAACCGTCCGTAGCGTTCCTTGCCAAACATCAGGATTGGTATCGTTGTTGTTTGGATTAGCCACCCACATGAAAGTTGGCGTGACGCTGAGGTGCTCATTGATGGAGAGATTATAGAACAGCTCAAAATTGGTTTGGGTGGCGTCTCCTAAATCATTGGTGATGAAAGGTTGACCCACAGCAGCCCCAGCCAAAGATCCTGGAATCACTAAGTTGCGGAATACCACACCTAAAGCCCAGGTTTGCGGCTGTAAATCTAAGTTACTGGCTAACACCGAGTTAAAGCCTTGGTAAGACCCAGAACCGTAGCGACCAAACACTGCCGTTGTCCGATCAAAAGCCCAGTCTGCATTGATCCCAAAGGCTTCAATTTGGGTGTCGTTGAGGGTGGCGTTGGTGTATTGTAGCCGCACGCTTCCAGCCGGACTCATGGCATATTCTAGTTCCACGCTGGCTTGATTGCGATCGCCAAATAACCCGCCTTCCTGAGGGTTGTCGCCATCGGCTGCGGCATAGAGCGATCGCAAGGCCCAAGAGCTAGAGAGTTGCCAATCTAAGGCAATACCAGCCCCACCCAAGCGATCAATCTGATTTTGCACAATCAAAGGATTATTGATAAAAAAGCCAGAGCTAAAGTCAACGGCGGAGTCATTAGCAAAGGGATTGCGGTCAATAAAGTCGCTGGGCACAATCTTGGGGCCAAGGCTGACCACTAAGTTCGGTCTGGGGCGGAACGTGTAGTAAAGCTTGCGGACTCGGGGGGTCTGCTCGATTTCGATATACTCCAATCCGCCACCATCGGCTAATAAGCCTGTGGTTCCCAGCAAATTTTGGTCACGGTTATGCACTTCACCGATCGCATCAGTGGCTCCGTTACCCATTTCTAGTTGGGTTAGCAAAAGAGCATCCGGTTGCAAAGCTGTGAGTAAGTCTAGCCGCACTCGTGACACCAACTCTAGTGAAGCTTGTGTGCCTAGAGTGGGGGCAAAAATGGCTTGTCCTTGCAGTTTGGTTGTGGTGGAAAACTGGTTGGCTTCTAACTCAGTGACTCGTCCATCCAAACCTGTTAAGCGATCGCGCAAGGTACTCAACGCTAAACCATAGGTGCTTTGTAACTGCTGCAACGTCTCAACATCTTCTGGCTCTAAATCAGTGCGACGGCCTCCGGTAATGGAGTCATTAATTTCAGCAAAAACGGCATTTAGAATGGCAGCAAATTCGTAGCGAGTTAGCGATCGCCGTCCCCGAAAAGTGCCATCCGGATAGCCTGTAACCACACCATACCGCTCAACCAAAGATTTCAAGGCTTGATAGGCCCAGTCGGTCGGCTGCACATCTGACAGCTCTGAGACCGAATTTACTTGAGCCATTGCTGGATCGCTGGTGTCTAGGATCTCGGTTGCAGTGGAGGGTGACTGAGCTACGGTTAAGGTTGCTAGAGGAGCGATCGCGTCAATCGCGTCATTGTCATTAGAGGCGAACTCTAACAGCGTTGGGCTAGTTTCAATCTGTGCCTTGGTTAAGGCAGGAGCAGCAGAGCTAAAATTAAACACCCCGTCCTGAAGCAGCATGGGCGGCTGAGGGATGTCTATCGTTGCATCTATGGCTGGTTTTGGGGGTGGCTCTGGGGTATTTGGTGATTTAGCCTGAGCATTCATCGAAAACTGTGCTAGAAGGCTCAGACTACCCAGCCCTCCAGTGACCCAATGGATTCTCCTCACTCTGCCACTCCTTAAAGGGGTTGCTATCCAGGAAGTTCCTAAATAGCAGCTAAAAACCGGAACTTAGCGCTGACCTTCACAAGTTATTTACTGTACTGACACTGTACTGACTAGTTGGGAGCTAGAGGGTCATGCAGCATCTCTACCAGCACTCTCGACTGGCTAGTGAGTTGTCACAGGCTCGGTTTTTTGCTGAGTTGATGTTGAGCCTTGAGTTCCAAGCTGAATTAATTCCACCTTGTACCCACTGGGGTCTTCTACAAAAGCAATCACGGTGGAGCCGTGCTTCATTGGCCCTGGTTCTCGCACAACTTTACCACCGCGCTCCTTAATGGTGTTGCAGGTAGCGTAAATATCATCCACACCAATGGCAATATGGCCATAAGCATCGCCGAGATTGTACTGCTCCACTCCCCAGTTGTGAGTCAGTTCAATCACTGTGTGGTCAATTTCATCGCCATACCCTACGAAGGCAAGAGTAAACTGGCCACCGGGGTAGTCTTTGCGACGCAGTAACTTCATGCCTAAGAGGTCGCAATAGAATTTGAGTGATGCTTCTAGGTCGCCAACCCGCAGCATTGTGTGGAGTAGTCGCATGATTTTTTCTCCTGCTTTACATTTTTTGTTTGAGCACTCACCGGAATCTAGGACAGATCCGTAAGTAAAACTACTAGTCTAAAATCCAGAACTCTCTAAGATTACTTTTGGGTGTCCGTTTGGACGTATTCTAGCAATCGGGCTGTTTGCCATTTTAGGCTGACCGCCAGCGGGTGAATCGTCAACATACCGCCAGGTTGAAGCCAGTTGCAATTCTGCTTATTCAGAGGGTACAGAGGGAATGATTGATACACCAGAGACCGCCATTTACTCCATTCGGGCGCGCGAAATCCTAGACTCACGCGGACGTCCGACTATTGAAGCGGAAGTGTATCTGGAGAATGGTGCTGTTGGAGTTGCACAGGTTCCCAGCGGTGCTTCAACGGGGAGCTTTGAGGCGCATGAATTACGCGATGGAGACTCAAACCGCTACGGTGGTAAGGGCGTACAAAAAGCGGTGCAGAACGTCGTCGAAGAAATTGCGCCTCGCTTAATGGGTTGTGATGCGTTGAATCAAGAAGCGATCGATCGCGCCATGATTGATCTAGATGGCTCGCAAAATAAAGCCAATCTGGGGGCAAATGCGATCTTAGCGGTCTCTTTGGCTACGGCTAAAGCGGGTGCCGAAGCTCTAGGTTTGCCGCTATACCGTTATTTGGGCGGGCCACTTGCGAACCTGCTACCTGTGCCTCTGATGAACGTGATCAATGGTGGAGCGCACGCAGACAACAATGTGGACATTCAAGAATTCATGATTGTCCCCATTGGGGCTCCTTCATTTCGTGAAGCTTTGCGCTGGGGGGCAGAAGTGTTTTCCTCGCTCAGTAGCGTCCTCAAGGCTCAGGGATTGCTAACTGGGGTAGGGGATGAAGGTGGTTTTGCCCCCAACCTAGCGTCTAATCAGGCAGCTTTGGATTTATTGATAGCCGCGATCGAAAAAGCGGGTTACAAGCCTGGAGAGCAAGTGGCATTGGCACTTGATGTAGCCGCGAGCGAACTCTACAAAGATGGTCAGTACGTCTATGATGGCGCTGCTCATACCCCAGCCGAGATGGTTGATTATCTGGCTAAGTTGGCGGGTCAGTATCCGATCGTCTCGATTGAAGATGGCTTGCATGAAGATGATTGGCAACATTGGCAGTTGTTGACTCAGAAGTTGGGCGATCGCGTGCAGCTAGTCGGGGATGACTTGTTTGTCACCAACCCCACTCGGCTACAGCAAGGGATTGACCAGAAAGCAGGCAATTCGATCTTGATTAAGCTGAATCAGATTGGTTCTTTAACAGAAACACTACAGGCGATCGATTTAGCCACCCGCAACAGTTACCGCTCTGTGATCAGTCACCGTTCTGGTGAAACCGAAGATACGACGATCGCGGATTTGGCTGTAGCAGTTCGTGCGGGTCAAATTAAGACGGGATCGCTTTGCCGCAGTGAACGGGTGGCGAAGTACAATCGGCTGCTGCGGATTGAGGATGAGTTGGGTAAGCAGGCGATTTATGCAGGGGCGATTGGTTTGGGGCCTCGGTAAAGTGGGTTCGTTCAAGCTATAGGTTTTGAGGGTTTGTTGTTACTAACTCTTGAGAACCGAACCCTTGGGGGCACCTGCCCCCAAACCCCCGCTGAGGGACGGTTGCGTCCCCTAGACCCCCTCCAAAAGGGCTTTTGGGATTATTCATTAAAGTTATGGGGCATCTTTCTACTATTTATTAGGGGGTGCCCTTTTTGTTTGGGTTGGGACAAGCTGCAATAGGCAATATGCAGGCCCATAACGCTACTAGTTGCTTAGGCTGGCTGTTTATGTTCGTGTTTTGTGTAGTTTGTTGCTGACAGTCCTTAATTTTCTCGCTTGAATGGAGAGGGGTGGGTAAAAAAAATTACACTTTACTTAGATTTGTTTGGGTTTGGCAGCCCGTTTTGGCAGTGAGCAACACTTCGAAAGACATGGTTGAGCAACGAGATTCTGTAAATGCAAGTCAGAGCCCGACCAAAGCGAGTTTCCTGCTCAAGCGGGTTGAGGAAGAAACCAAACTCTTACAAACTATTTCGTTGGCTATTAGTGAGTCTGCTAATTTGGAAACCGCTTTGCACGTGGCGCTGCAACAGGTATGTGAAGCCACAGGGTGGAAGTACGGGGAGGCTTGGTTAGCTGATTCAACCCAAACTCGGTTGCAATGTAGTTCGGCTTGGTACAGCCAATCTACCTCGCTCTCTAAGTTTAGAAGGCTCAGTCAGGAGATGCAGTTCCAACCTGGAGTTGGTTTGCCTGGGCGAGTTTGGGCAAAGCAAAAACCAGAATGGATTCAAGATGTTTCTCAGGAAGCCCCAACTAGCTTTTTGAGAACTGAAATTGCTCTAGAGGCGGGACTCAGAGCGAGTCTGGCCGTCCCCATTTTGGCGCGAGGGGCAGTGGTGGCTGTCCTCGTTTTTTTCATGTTTGAAGCACGCTCTACAGATCAGCGTTTGGTGGAGTTGGTGACGGCAGTCACAGCTCAATTGGGTGCGATTTTGCAACTGAAGCGAGCAGAGCAAGCGCTACGAGAGAGTGAGTCCCGCCATCGAGCTATTTCAAACATGGCCTCTGACTACGTTTACTCAGTCAGAATTGAGCCGGATGGGCAACTGGTGACTGAGTGGGCTACGGAAGCTTTCTATCGCATTACTGACTACACGCTGGATGAAATGAATGCGTTAGGCGGTTGGGTCAGCTTGATTCATCCAGAGGATTTAGCGTTAACTTATCCGTTTGCTCAAAATATCTCAGCTAATCAGCCTAGCGTACTGGAGTATCGCATTGTCACTAAATCGGGCGCTATTTGCTGGTTGCGGGATTATGCTCGGCCAGAATGGGATGCGGCGCAACAGCGAGTGGGACGAATTCTAGGTGCCGTGAAAGATATCACGGAGCGTAAGCGAGCTGAGGAAGCCCTGCGTCAAGCTGAGGCGAAGTATCGGAGCATTTTCGAGAATGCAGTTGAGGGGATTTTTCAAACGACGACCGATGGGCAGTATCTGACGGCCAACCCCATGCTGGCGACGATTTATGGCTATGACTCGCCAGAGGAGTTGATGGTGACCTTAACTGATATCCAGCAGCAACTTTACGTTGACCCTAGCAGCAGAGCTGAATTTATGCAGTTGATTCAAACTCAAGAAGCTGTATGGGGCTTTGAGTCACAGATTTACCGCAAAGATGGCACCGTGATCTGGATTTCCGAAAATGCTCGGACGATTCGAGATGATCAAGGCCAGTTGGTTGGCTATGAAGGTACGGTTGAGGACATCACCCGCCGCAAGCAAGCAGAGGAAGAGTTGCATAAGCGTGAGGGGTTGCTGCAAGGGGTAGCAGAAGCGACTCGGCACCTATTAACCAATACTAATTATGAAGCCGCGATCGCAGAAGCAATTGCTACCTTGGGCGCAGCCGCAGGAGTAGATCGCGTTTATATCTATGAAAATCATCTTCATCCTGTCACGGCTGAGCTGGCGATGAGTATGCGGTTTGAATGGACGCGCTCGGCGATCGCTCCCACCATTCATCAAGTGCATTCGCAAAACCAGTCCTACCAGGAATTTGGTCTCAGCCGCTGGTATGCAGCTTTATCAACGGGACACTCCATCAGTGGCATAACTCGTGACTTTCCTGCTGCTGAGCAAGAACTTCTGGAGCTAGACCGAATTCTTTCGATTCTACTGGTGCCAATCCTGATCGATCAGCACTTCTGGGGCTATATCGGCTTCGACGACTGTACGACAGAACGCTGCTGGTCAAAGAGTGAAGAATCTATTTTGATTGCGATGGCTGCCAGCATTGGCGGGGCTTTGAAGCGAGAGCAAGCTGCTACCACCATTCGCTATCAAGCGTTTCATGACTTACTCACAGGCTTGCCCAACCGTATTTGTTTCAACAATCGGCTATTGCCATCCCTAACTCAAGCGCAGAGCAGTGGTCAAAATGTGGCGGTGATGTTTCTTGATTTAGATCGATTCAAAACCATCAATGACACTTTGGGCCATGCCGTGGGAGACCACCTTTTACAACTGTCGGCTCAGCGCATTGCTAGTTGCCTTAGAGAGGGTGATGTGGTGGCTCGTTGGGGAGGAGATGAGTTTACGCTGTTACTGCCTAACCTCAGCTGTCCTGAAGCGGCTAGCAAAATTGCTCGACGGGTTCTGGAATCGCTCAAACCTGCTTTCAATTTAGAGGGACACGAACTCTATATCACCAGTAGCATTGGCATTGCTCTATATCCGCAGGATGGCGAAGATGTACCCACACTGCTCCGAAACGCCGATGCCGCTCTCTATAAGGCCAAAGACCAGGGCCGAAATAACTACCAGTTCTACACTACGGCTTTGAATGCTCAGGCATCGGCTCGGCTGGAACTAGAAAGCGGTCTGCATCATGCGCTAGAGCGTGGTGAGTTTGTGGTTTATTACCAGCCGCAAGTGAATCTGCTCAACCAACAGATTACTTGTATGGAAGCTTTGGTACGGTGGCAGCATCCAGAACTGGGGTTGCTAGATCCGCAGGGTTTTATTCCACTGGCTGAAGAAAATGGACTAATCGTACGGATTGGCGAGTGGGTGCTGCAAACGGCTTGTCAGCAGGCAAAGCAATGGCAGCAGGCGGGATTTGTGCGATCGCGGGTTTCTGTCAACCTATCGGCACGGCAATTTCAACAACCTGAACTGGTGGAAATTGTCGCTCGCACTTTGGCCGAAAGCCAACTCGCGCCTGAATTTCTAGAACTTGAAATTACCGAAACAACGGTCATGCAAAACGCTGACTCTACCCGTGAAGTTTTGCATGATCTAGACAAAATGGGAGTTTCCTTAGCGATGGATGATTTTGGCGCGGGCTACTCTTCGTTAGGATATTTGAAGAAATTTCCGCTCCATACCCTCAAAATTGATCAGTCTTTCATTCGAGATTTATCGATCAGCTCTCAAGATGCTGCCATTGTGAGTGCAGTGATTGCTTTGGGACAAGGGCTAAACCTGAATGTGATTGCCGAGGGGGTGGAAACCCAAGCTCAACTAGAGCGGTTGCGATCGCTACAATGCCAAACCATCCAAGGTTACTTGCTCAGCCCTCCCTTAGCGGTACCGGATGCCACAGCCTTCTTGCGAAACCATTGCCTGCAATTTCCATCCACTTTGGTTTCGCAAGATCGAGTCATTGCTCAAGTTTGAGAAGTTTGAGGCACTTGAGTTTGACTTGCATTCAGATTTACATCCAGACTTGCATCCAGCTAGAACTGCCGCAGAAATCGCAGATCGCTGTTGTAAAGCCGCCGGATATCATCAATCTGGTGCAGTACCATTGCCAAGCGCTCTACCCCAAAGCCCGCCGCAAAACCCGTGTAAACTTCCGGGTCATAGCCGACCGCCTTCAGGACATTGGGGTCCACCATGCCACAACCCAAAACTTCTAACCAGCGTCCTTTCCACTGCACGTCTACCTCTGCCGAGGGTTCGGTGAAAGGGAAGAAACTAGGACGGAAACGGATGGGTACATCGCCAAACATGGCTTCTAAAAACACTTTGATCGTGCCTCGCAGATCCGAGAAGGTCAGCCCTTCATCAACAGCCAAAATTTCAATTTGGTGAAAGACAGCGGAGTGGGTTGCATCCACTGTGTCCCGGCGATACACCCGTCCCGGCACTGCGACTCGGATGGGTGGGTCGTTTTCTTCCATGTAGCGAATTTGCACTGTTGAGGTGTGAGTCCGCAACAAATTTCCATCCGTTAAATACAGCGTGTCCTGCATGTCACGGGCTGGGTGGTCTGGTTGGAAGTTTAGCGCTTCAAAGTTGTAGTAGTCGGTTTCCATTTCCGGACCTTGAGCCACGGTGTAGCCCAAACCCGTAAAGATATCCAAGGCCCGATCCATCGTGCTGTTCAGCGGATGCACTCGTCCTTGAGGCCGATACAGTCCCGGCATGGTCACATCCAGCGTCTCAGCTTCCAACTGGGCTTGAATTTGGGCCGCTTGGAGAGCTGTGCGCTTAGCATCTAAATCAGTTTGCAAAGCTTCTTTGACTTCATTGGTCAAAGCACCAATCCGAGGACGCTCCTCAGGTGGCAGCTTGCCCATACCACCGAGGGCTTGGGAGAGTTGGCCTTTTTTCCCCAGGTACTTGACACGGAGTTGATCTAATTGATCCAGAGTTTCGGCAGTGGCGATCGCCCGTTGCGCTTCTTGGCGCAGCGCTTCCAATTGGGCTTCCAGATCGCTAGTCTGATGAGTCATGCTAGGGGTTGTTCGTAAAACAATAATCTTGAGCGCAACGCTTACCCGTGAAACGTCGCTCTACATAATGTCAGTTTAGAGGCTAGCGTTCTGTTTTGGGCAAGGTTTCCCAGGTAGCATTTTGTCACCTGACAACTGGGATCAATCTATTGCCTGATTGATCGCCTTGGAATTTATCTTGTCATTGCACTTGGTCATTGCAGTTGGCCATTGCACTTGCACAATTTGAGATGTCAGTCACAATCAAAGTCTGGTAGACCCGTTGACCTTATACTATTGCGTCGAATTACTCCATGAGACTTCTAGTTAGCAATGACGATGGCATTTATGCGCTTGGAATTCGTAGCCTAGCGAATGGGATGGCTGAGGCAGGTCATGAAGTGACAGTCGTTTGCCCCGATCGAGAGCGATCGGCTACAGGCCACGGCTTAACTCTGCATAGCCCCATCCGAGCAGAAGAAGTCGAATCAGTTTTTCATCCCAGCGTCAAGGCTTGGGCCTGTTCAGGAACTCCTTCAGATTGTGTTAAGTTAGCGTTAGGAGCACTGCTTGACAATCCACCAGATTTTGTGCTCTCTGGCATTAATCATGGTTCTAACCTGGGGACTGATGTGCTCTACTCAGGCACAGTCTCAGCGGCGATGGAAGGGGTAATTGAAGGCATCCCCAGCATTGCCTTTAGTTTGACCAGTTTTAGCTGTAGAGAATTTCAGCCAGCCGTACACTTCGCGCAAACCTTACTGACTCAACTGACTCAACACCCTCTGCCTAAGCTCGTCCTGCTAAACGTCAACGTACCCGCAGTTCCATTACAAGACATTATGGGTGTTGCCATCACTCGCCAAGGTGTTCGACGTTATACAGACATTTTTCAGAAACGCCTAGACCCTAGGGGCAAAACCTACTATTGGCTAGCAGGAGAAGTGCTAGAGGATGTCACGGATGAAGTAGATCTTAAAGAAGGTAATGAGGCACTTACGGATGTGCAAGCCATTCGTAACAACTACATTACTGTTACTCCACTCCAATACAACTTAACTTCTGTAGACGGACTCACCAATTTACAGAAGTGGCAAGTAAAGTTCCCGGACTATCCATTGCTTTAATCGCAGAAATAAATAGGTTCTTCTGACAGGAGTTTTCCGTCAAGTGGCGAAAATCTCCTAAAAGTAGGGCTTCGATCACTAACAAAGGGAACAATTTTAATTAAGTTGGAATCATACAGGAGTTTCTCCAAACTAAATTATTTGTAGATTCAACGTTTGTAATAGCCAGTGTGAGGCCAAAGTGAGGCGAGGGTGAGGCCAAAGTGAGGTTATTGAGCCATCGGGCGTAATGAGGACTCCGCATTAATCTGCAACCAAGTTCATCTAGAGCATGCATAACCAATTTACAGTTAATTTTTGGGGAGTCAGGGGCAGTATTGCTTGTCCTGGGTCTGAAACTGTTCGCTACGGCGGCAATACACCTTGTGTTGAGATGCGCGTCAATGGTCATCGACTGATCTTTGATGGTGGCACTGGCCTGCGGGTTTTAGGGCAGAGCATGTTATCTGCTATGCCTGTAGAAGCTCACATGTTTTTTACGCACTCTCATTGGGACCATATTCAAGGCTTTCCTTTCTTTACCCCTGCTTTTATTAAAGGAAATCGCTTTCATATTTATGGGGCGATCGCTCCGAATGGCTCGGATGTGGAGCAGCGCTTGAACGATCAAATGCTTCACCCTAACTTTCCGGTGCCCCTCCAAGTGATGGGAGCCGAGCTGGATTTTCAGAGCATTGAGGTTGGCAAGCCTCTGCAAATTGATGACATTACCATCGAAAATGCACCCCTAAATCACCCTGGTGAAGCCATTGGTTATCGAGTCAGTTGGAAGAATCATGCCGTTGCCTACGTCACGGATACAGAGCATTTTTCGGATCGCTTAGATGAGAGCGTGCTCTGGTTGGCTAGAGAAGCGGATGTTTTGATTTACGACGCTACCTACACCGACGAAGAATATCACTCACCCAAGACTAGTAAGGTGGGTTGGGGGCATTCTACCTGGCAAGAAGCCGTCAAGGTAGCTAAAGCAGCAGGGGTAAAAAAGCTGGTTATTTTCCACCACGACCCGATCCACAACGATGATTTTCTCGATCAGGTGGGAGAACAGGTAGCACGAGTGTTTCCAAACAGTCTGATGGCTTGGGAAGGATTATCGATTCAGCTCACCACCGTCGCTACGTTGCCCGAGGCAGAGCTAGAAACACAATCAGCTGTCGAGGCGACTATTTCTGCCTCAGCTTAATGAACTCCGCTGCGAGACTCCTAGCGTCAGCCAAATCTTTTCGTTCACAAGCTCCTGCTACGTGTCAAAATGTAAAGCGTGTGGGTCACTTCTTCTCTAACATCTGTTTTAACGCCAACTGCTGTCGCCCTAGGAAATTTTGACGGCGTCCATCGAGGCCATCGGCAGGTAATTCAACCTGTCTTGAATTCTTCTGAGCTGGCTTATCCTACAGTCGTCACCTTCAATCCCCACCCTCGAGAGTTCTTTTCTGGGCAACCCAGAGCGCTATTGACGCCCCTAAACGAAAAAGTTTTGCAGCTCAAAGCAATAGGGATTCGGCAACTTGTACTGCTGCCGTTCGATCGCGAGTTGGCAGATTTAAGCCCCCAAGCCTTTGTTAAAGAAATTTTGGTTCGACGACTCCAGGCTCAAGAAATTAGTGTGGGAGTTGACTTTCGCTTTGGACGGCAACGTACTGGAACTGCCGCAGATTTACAAGCGATCGCCGCCACCTTTGGGATTACCGTTACCCCTGTCCCGCTTTGCACCTGTGCAGATGAGCGCATCAGTAGCTCTAATATTCGGGAGGCTCTACAAACAGGCGATCTAAACCGAGCCAATCGCCTCTTAGGGCGTTCCTATACGTTGGCGGGCCAAGTCGCGTCTGGGCAGCAATTGGGCAGAACCATTGGGTTTCCTACCGCTAATCTTCAGCTTCCGCCCGAAAAGTTTGTACCGCAGCATGGAGTCTATGCTGTTCGCGTACACAGCCCTACGCTTAGCCACTTACACAGCCCACATTTAGGAGTGATGAATATTGGGCATCGTCCTACCTTGAATGGCATCAGTCGCACTGTTGAAGTCCATTTGTTAGATTGGGACGGAGATTTATATGGTCAGACGTTGATCGTCAGCTTAGAGCACTTTTTACGCCCAGAACAAAAATTTGCTTCTCTAGAGGCGCTGAAAACTCAGATTCAATCAGATTGCTTAACTGCGCGATCGCTCTTGGCTACTGCACCCAGCGTCTAGGGACCAGTGCTAAGCTAACGTCTGTCGCTTATTCCTGAGTGAGCATTGAGGTAGTAGATCCAGTAAACTTCCCATCCTCACTTGGGCCAAATTTTGACATGATCAATCAAGGGTCACCCTTAGGGAGCAAAAACCAGTCATGCGAGAGCGTATTGAACGGCTAACTCAAAATCTCAGTCAGACGATTGTGGGGAAAGCCGATGCCATCCGATTAGTCTTAGTCGCGCTCATCTCTGGAGGGCATGCCTTACTAGAAGATGTTCCGGGAGTTGGTAAAACCCTACTGGCTAAGTCCTTAGCGCGCTCGATTGACGGTAAATTCCAGCGCTTGCAGTGCACCCCCGATTTATTGCCCAGCGATGTTACAGGCACCAATATTTGGAATCCCCGCTCTGGCGAATTTGAGTTTCTCCCAGGGCCTGTCTTTGCGAACGTGCTCCTGACTGATGAAATTAACCGAGCCACGCCTCGTACCCAATCAGCGCTGCTAGAAGTGATGGAAGAGCGCCAGGTGACAGTAGATGGAACTTCTCGGCCTGTCCCAAGCCCATTTTTTGTCATTGCCACCCAAAACCCAGTGGAGTACCAAGGCACATTTCCGCTACCCGAAGCCCAGATGGATCGCTTTGCCCTCTCCCTCACGCTGGGCTATCCCAGTGAGCAAGAAGAATTGCAGATGTTGCAACGCTTGCAGTCTGGCGTTAGCGTCAACGAATTAAAACCTTGTTTATCTCTAGAAGATATTCAGGAGTTACGACGCTTGTGTTCTGCGGTCAAAGTAGAACCCTCTTTGCAGCAATACATTTTGAACTTAGTTCGAGCAACCCGCGAAGATGAGGAAATTAATTTAGGGGTGAGTCCACGGGGAACCGTCGCCCTGCAACGAGCTGCCCAGGCATTGGCCTTTCTAGAAGACCGCGATTATGCCATTCCCGACGATATTAAGCTTCTGGCCCCCCATGTCCTGTCGCATCGCATTATTCCTGCCAGAGGGCAACGCGGACGGGCGATCGTCGATCGCTTGCTCCACTCTACTCCTATTCCTTAATTCCCCGTCCTTAGGTTAATTCTTAGATCTGATTGAGCTGATCAAACGCTGGCGCATCAAAGGGAATTGTGCAGGTAGGCGCTGAGCTATGTAGCGGTAATGTGACAGCAAACGTGGTTCCTGCATTCAACTGGCTGATGACCGAAATTTGTCCTTGATGGGCATCCACACATTTTTTGACGATCGCTAAGCCCAGACCTGTTCCTGGAATCGTTCCTACATTGGTCGCTCGGTAAAACGAGTCAAACAACCGCTGCTGATCTTCTTCAGGAATGCCAATCCCTTGATCTTGAATCTGAAAAACTACAGAATCGTTTTCGTAAGACACATTGAGATAGATGTTGCTATTGAGAGGAGAGTACTTGACAGCATTGGAAATTAGGTTGCCCAAAATATGCCGCAACAAGTTTTCGTCCATGTAAGCGTTTGTGGCGTGATTGGCGCTGGTAAAAACTAATTGATACTGTTGGCCTACAGTGAGGCGCAATTCGTCTACTAACTCTCGACAAAAGTCTTCTACGATCAACGCCACGGGCTGACACTTGAGTTGCCCAGCCTCAGCCCGACCAATAATCAAAACTTCGTCAAGTAACTCGGTCATACGTTTGGTCGCTGCATGAATCCGCTGGAAATATCTTGCTTTCTGCTCCTCATTGACTTTGTGGGCATAGCGTTCTAGTAGCTCGCTTGACAACACGATCGCGCTCAGTGGGTTGCGAAATTCGTGAGAAACCATTGAGACAAAATTAGATTTCAGTTGGCTGAGTTCTTTTTCTTTGGCTAGGGCGTTGTGAATATCGGCTTCAGCTTGCTTGCGATCGGTAATATCGCGTGAAGAAATCTGGATTTCTTGAATCGTTTGCGTTCCGGATGCCCGAATTGTTTTTGCAGTTGATTCTAGCCAGACATAGTGACCCTGCTGATGACGGAAGCGATAAGACACTGAGTAGGTGTCTGGCATTTCTAAAATGGTGTCGTGGATGAGGCGCACTGCTTCTAAATCATCCATATGATGAAAATCATAGGCGGAGCGACCTAGTAATTCTTCAGGCTCATACCCTAGTAAGGAGTGACAGGCAGGGGAGACATAGAGGAATGTGCCATCAGGAGCATGCTGTGAAATCATATCCGTTGAGTTTTCTGCCAACAACCGAAACCGTTGCTCGCTCTCACGCAGCGCTTGTTCAAATTGTTTGCGTTGGGTAATGTCGCGCATGAAAGCACAGTTGTATTCTCGGCCTCGAAATTCTAAATAGTTGCGAGTGACCTCCACGGGGAAAAAATGGCCCTTTTTATGACGGTTCAAGCCTTCCAATGTGAGAGAGCCTTGTTGTTTGAGGCGGCACCAATCTGCTTGCCAATCTTGGGGCGATAAAGCGGGAGCAATATCGAAAACTGTCATCATTAACAGCTCTGCTTTGGTATAGCCAAACATCTGACAAGCGGCTTCATTGACATAGACAAAGCGAGCATCTGGCCCTGTCCAAATCACGGCTTCTGCCGCATGATTGACGGTAAATTGCGTAAACTGTAATGCCTCTTCAACCCGTTTACGCTCTGTGACATCTCGCACGATGCAGACAAAACCATCCTTATCGATCGCGGTCAGCGACAACTCTTGATAGAATTTTTCACCGTCCTGTTTCTTGGCGATCACTTCCCCTCGCCAAGACCCTTTATCTTGCAAATCTAACGCGGCTCGGCGGGCCATCCCCTTAAGATCGGCGTCATCATAAACCAGCCTCCACGTTTTCCCTAGTAAATCTGTTGGGCTGTCGTAGCCATAAATCTCGGCGTACGCTTGGTTGAGGTAGATGAACTGTTCATCCTGGTTTAGGATTGCCACTCCGTCACTTGCCGCTTCGATCGCGGCTGATTGCCGCTGCATGGTTCTGAGCGTTTGGCTGCGTTCAATGGCGTAGCGAATCGATCGCACCAATAAATTAACTTCAATTTGACCCTTGACGAGATAGTCTTGAGCGCCTTGCCGTAGGGTTTCAATCGCGATCGCCTCATCATCAAGCCCTGTCAAGACCACAATTGGGGTGTTAGGAGCAGTGGCCCGCACTTGCTGTAAGGTTTCTAAGCCTTGCTCGTCGGGGAGGAAAAGATCTAGGAGAACAACGTCACACTCGTCTTCACGCAAGTAGGTGAGCGTATCGCTCAGTTGCGTCATGTGCACTACTTCCCAAGCAGCAACACTGGTTTCAATCTGCAAAATCTTTTGTAGAAAGGTTGCGTCAGTCAGACTATCTTCTACTAGCAAAATTTTGATGGCTTGAGCATACATAGTGCTGGCGACTTAATTTCAGGAGCAACGTTAGGAAGGCTATAGCTAAGGTTCCCGTTCTAGAAAGAGGATGCGCGGCTGAGCAGCATACTTTCGTGGTGGGCTAGGCAATTGGGTGCAAAACCTCTTAAATTTTGCGCTTAATCTCGTCCCTAGTACTGTATTTGGCAGCACTGAGAACAGTTTTAGGGTAGGAAATTACAGTTTTCACGTTCTAACTGCTGTAAAAACGCGATCGCCTTCGGAATACGGCTGACATTGTTGCAAGTTTTATAGTATAGTCCTGTTATTTAATAGTACTTTTGTACTATTAAGGTGATTCACCCTAGAGCGTCGAAGTTAGCTACCCCCAGTGCCATGAAAGAACCTGCTCCAACTCGAAGAAACAGAACCTGGACCGGACGCAGCCAACTGAAGCAATCTGCATCGCTCCCCGCTAATCGCGTGATTCAGCTAGCTCATGCCGTCAGCCGAGCTGCCGCGATCGAAAAATCTTACCGTCAGACTGTTGAATCTCTGCCACCTCTGGCAGAAATGCCTCCCTCAACTGTAACGCCCCCACGTCCGCTGCATAGCTCACGCCTTAAGCCGAAGTTGTCGGATGGAGATTCTGCCTTGCCAGCAGATGTAGCTCAGCGAATTGAAGCGCAAGCGGTTCGGGTTGAACAGTTATCTGCTGAACTGAGAGCAGCGATGGCACAGCTTAAAACCATGACTGCAAAAACCTACTCAGAGCCTTCTGGAACTCTAAACCCAGACCTGAGCAGCGCAGTTCCTCTAGGCCAAGTGGTGTCTGAGCAGGCGAGTGGGACGGCGGATTTAGCCCAAGCCAAGCAGAACGCTACCTCAACGGCTCAACTATTACGGCGACTGAAGCAACGGAAAAAAAGTGAAACTCGCCTCCGTCTTCGTAGTCATCCAACCCGGACTCTGCGGCACCCTCAGTTCCGGTGGAACGCTCACCCTTGGCTACGGCAAGTTCGTCGCTGGCTCAAGGCTGGCGTTCAGTTACCCGTGGGCATGTCAGCCATTCTGAGTGATGCTGCTATTTGGGTGGCGATCGCAGCAGCATCCCGCATCGGTTTACAAACCCTAATTCAGGCTTATCCCGTCCTTTGGCCGCCTGTAATGCTTCTCGTTACTGTAGCGGCTTTACTCACCACGTACCAAGCTGTGTTCAATTCAGCCACGGGCGTTCCTTGGGCCTATCGGTTGCTATTGGTCGTAGCGGGTTTGTGGTTGGGAGGACGGCTCTAATGCCCGGAATATTGGGAATATCTGGGGCAGCAGAACAGGTGCGGTGGTGAAGATGGAGCTAGGTTCTAGAGTCAAAGCATTACCAAGGGCGAAGGATAGATGAAACGCGATCGCTTTCAGAGGCCAGATTTGAAATCCCTCTTCAAACCCTTGCTCGTGAGTGGCATGGTTGTTGCAGTTTTGAGTCTGTTGCTGGATTTGCATGGAGTTGTCAAAGCCAAAAATCATGGCGAAGTTTGCCAAGAAATTGTGCAATCCAAGGCCACGCTTTCTAGAGAACAATTAGCCAAACTTCTCACCATTCCAGAGCGCGATCGCAAAAGCAAAGTACAGGGGATTTTGAAAGCGCCTTACTGCAAGTTACCAAAATTAGAAGTCCGCGCTGGTGTCAAGGCCGAGCGAGAAGCTTATCCCTTAGAGTTTGACCCCCAGACTTGGTTAGTGATTTTGTATGAGGGCGATGAGTATGCGGGGTATCGGTTTAGTTTTCGTTAGGTTGGCTGTGGCGATCGCCATCTTGGTACTGCTGCGCTTCGGTTGCTCTCGTCAGGAAACCACAGAGTTAACGCCTCAGAAAATCCAATTGGCCCAAACTTGGGAACTCCAACCCGGTAGCGCGATCGCGGGTTATCAAGTTGCCGGAGGTCTGGGCGATATTTCCATTTTTTTAGGGGGTAAAGCCGTGTTTGCGCCGTTTACTGGATTGGTGCAGCCGTACCAAGGTAACTGTGTTTTGTTTTCTAGTGACGAGGTGCCAGCTTACCTATTTCGACTTTGTGGCCTGAAGCAACCCCAGGCAGGCGATGTGCGCCGAGGGGAAGTCATTGGAGCGGGTACCTACTTACAGTTTGCCGCGCTGCGAAAACAACCCAATGGCACTTGGGCTTTTGTCGAACCTTCTCGAAGCATTTTGGAGCGCACTCTTAAACAGCATCAAACTAGATAACCATGAAACAGCATCATTTTGTTGCCGCTAGCTTGCTTGTGGTCACGCTGGGCACAGCTCAAGCTGCACAGGCAGATGATGTCGGTTTAGACTTTAGTCTCTCGTCTGAACAACATTTGTCCGCCACTGCGACGGTTCAGGGTTCAAGTCAGGCTCCTACTTCCCCCGCTACTGCCTTAGAACCTGCGGCAGAAGTAGCCCTAGGGGAGCTGGATTTTGCCCTTGCCCCACCCGCTGTAGAACCCCCCGCCCCACCCAACTCAGCTACCAACAATACCAGCTCCCCTAGGGCTACTTCTGCGATCGCAGCTACTGATTCTGAACCAGTGCCAACTGCACCCGCTGATTTGTTTGAGGGAGGTGTCAACTCATTGGTTGCCAAAGCGGTGGGTAGTGCTGAGGGTACCAGAACCCCAATGGGCGATCGCACCAGGGCTTACTACGGGCATATAGATCCGGGTAACGGTGTCTGGAATCTCGGTTCTTTTTCTTACCAGCATGGTGCCCCCTCCCCAGAAGCAGCGGATGAGAAGCAGCTCAAACGATTAGCCAAGCAAGCCACAATGGTGCGACAGCAAGCCGCAGCCAAAGGTATGCAGTTAAACCTGGAAGAGGAACTAAACGCGATCGATTTAGCGAATCAAGCTCCTTTAGCTGCCCTCGATCGCGGGGGTTACATTGATTGGCTAGAAGCTGCTCACAAAATGGGTTTGCGAGGTTCAGAAGCGGTTTTGTGGGCTAGGACGCGATCGTTTCTAAACCCAGATACAGGTCAGTGGAATGCCCCCGGTCTCGGTAACAATGTCTATAGCATTTCTCGCGATCAGGAACGGCGGCAGCAAGCCATTGCCAGAGCGATCGCCCTGCATCAACAGCAATACCAGAAACCAGCCGCTGCGGTAGCTCCACCCCAGCCACCCCAAACATCGGCTAGTGCTCCACCTCCCACCCCAGAAGCGGTGGCAACTCAAATCGTTTTCTACGACTTAGACCAGTAGAGATTTGTGGTTTCCTCGAAGGCTGCCCAATAGCGGTTGTAGCTGGTTTTCTGGCGACATCTATCAATTGAACGTGGTCGCTGAGGTGCAATATGCGCCAGAAGAATTCGGGCGATCGGCTGCTTCCACTCTGCTCGTGGCAAATCGACCGCAGCAGGCAGACAACAACGCACAAAAAAGTCGAGGTGAGTTTAATAACCCTCGACTTTTTTGTTTTCGGATCGCCTTGGATCGTTTTAATGAAAAGCTGTAGCGGCGCGATCGCAAAGTAGATAACACACTTTGAGACGAGATCTCAGAGGGTAAGCATTGGCTTAGATTGCGATACCCCACTGCCCAGTCTTATCTAAAACGCTACTTTCAGTTATTCCTGCTCTATCTCTTGCTCTAAGAGATTGGAGAGCTTACCTCTGATATGAGCCACTCTTTGGCTGTCTTTGGGATACGCCACAAGTTTGACTTCTACTTCAGTAATATTTTTGATTCGAGTTGTCTTTTCCCAAAGTCTCTTTTCCCTGTCAGTTTCGTCCTCATATCGGAACGTCACTGTTTTATTCGTCACATCAAGAATTTGGACGTTTTTGATCCAAGTATTCGTACCGCCGAGACAGAGCCAAACGTTTGGCTGCCCAATAAGCTCTCTAAGCTTGTCTCTCATAGATTGGCTTTTCCTTATCCTTGGTAATGAACTAGGGTGCTGCTCAGCGTAATTCTTGGTGACTGCACAGTTAAAAGTCAGTCGCGTTTTTGTCTGTGCCTATAGAATCCACTAACTTAGTTCTTAAAATTACCGGGAAAATACTTAATCTAGTAGGCCATAGTTAAGCCGTTTATATAGATTTATGGATGTCAAGCTCTCCAGGCAGGCTGCCCCCTGAGGATTTTTACGACTGATTGCTCTCACTAAAAAAGGCGCACAGCTAGCTGCACGCCTTTCTTCAGACTAACAATGGTTCACCGCTTAACGCTTAGCTAGCTTCTTGGTGACTTTGCGGAGACGAATGGATTGGGGGGTAACTTCCACCAACTCATCGGGACCGATATACTCCAACGCCCGCTCTAGGCTCATATCAATCGGAGCTTGCAATTGTACTAGTTCCTCACCCCCAGAAGCTCGGTGGTTGGTCAACTGCTTGCTTTTACAGATATTGAGTTCTAGGTCTTGCTGGCGGTTGTGCTCACCCACAATCATGCCCTTGTACACCTTGGTACCTGGCGTGATGAAGAATGCACCCCGATCTTCAGCGTTTTTCATGGCGTAGAAGGTAGCGGTTCCTTCTTCAAACGCAATCAGCACACCATTGCGGCGGGCCTCAATGTCACCACCCAAAGGACGGTAATCGAGGAAGCTATGGTTCATGATGCCTTCGCCACGAGTTAGCCGCATGAACTCACCCCGGAAGCCCACCAGACCACGAGCAGGAACGACGAATTCCAACTGAGTCCGACCGTTGGGGCTGACCATCATGTTTTGCATTTCAGCCCGCCGCTGACCCAATCGCTCGATACAGCTACCGACTGCTTCTTCGGGCACATCGAGAACCAAATTCTCAAATGGCTCGCAGGGTTGGCCGCTGACTTCGCGATAAATAACTTGTGGCTGAGATACTTGGAACTCATAGCCTTCCCGGCGCATGGTTTCGATCAAGATGCCGAGGTGTAATTCACCCCGACCCGAAACCAGGAAGCGATCGGGAGATTCCGTTTCTTCAACTCGTAGAGCTACGTTGGTTTCTAGTTCTCGCATCAAGCGATCGCGCACCTGACGAGAGGTGACGAAACTACCTTCTTGGCCCGCAAACGGCGAGTCGTTTACCGAGAAAGTCATCTGTAAGGTTGGTTCGTCTACCTTGATCAGAGGCAGCGCTTGAGGCTCGTTAGGGCAAGTAATGGTTTCACCAATGTTGGCATTGGCAAAGCCAGCAACTGCTACAAGGTTACCTGCGGTCGCTTCTGCAATATCAACTCGCTTTAGGCCATCAAAGCCCATCAGCTTGCTGATCTTGGATTTAACGATTTCACCCGTTTCAGTGACCAATGCTGCTTGCTGCCCAACGCGAATCGTACCGTTGTGAATTTTGCCAATCACAATCCGACCTACGTACTCAGAGTAGTCCAGCGTGGTGACTTGCAGTTGCAATGACTTGCTAGGATCGCCCACAGGTGGGGGAACGTGACGTAGGAAGGCATTGAAGAGAGGCTGCATATCTACGCCTTGTTCTTCTAGAGTTTCTTTGGCGTAGCCTTCCAGACCCGAAGCAAAGAGGTAAGGGAAATCGCACTGATCATCATCTGCACCGAGTTCTAGGAACAGATCCAAAACTTTATCAACTGCGGTGTGGGGGTCAGCACGAGGACGGTCGATTTTGTTGACCAAGACAATGGGACGTAAACCCTTTTCCAAGGCTTTCTTTAGTACGAAACGAGTTTGCGGCATGGGGCCTTCGTTGGCGTCTACAATCAGCAGACAGCCATCCACCATACCCAGAACTCGCTCGACTTCGCCTCCGAAGTCGGCGTGACCAGGGGTGTCAACAATATTAATTAGGGTTTCTTTGTAGCGAACCGCTGTGTTCTTCGACAAAATAGTAATGCCGCGCTCTCGCTCCAAGTCGTTGGAGTCCATGACGCAATCCGGAACCTCTTCTCCTTCACGGAATGTGCCAGCTTGTTTGAGCAGTGCATCGACAAGAGTAGTTTTGCCGTGGTCAACGTGGGCAATGATGGCGACATTGCGGATGGGGAGAGACATAGAGGAGTTCCAGCGTTAAGGAATAAAGAGCTAGGAGTCTAGAGAATAGTCAAGGCTTCTTGTATTAAGTTTTCCCGCAAGAAGCTTAAATCTTCCTGTAAAGAAGACTTAATAATTCTAGCTTACCTGACTAAGGCATGAAAGTTTTATTGAGGCGGTTGAGGGTCTGTAGGGAAAGCCGCACATCCTTATTATAGCAAGTGAGATTTTGAGCTAAAGTGCGATCGCAGTGGGGCAAGTTGCAGGACAAGTTGGGCAGACAATGGCAAAGGTTCGACTAGAGGAAATTACCCGCCAATTCAAAGAGGCAGTTGCGATCGCAGACATTACCTTTGAAGTGCCAGATGGCGAATTTTGGGTGATGGTAGGGCCGTCGGGTTGTGGCAAGTCTACGATTCTACGCACGATCGCTGGTCTAGAATCAGCCACTTCCGGCGATCTTTATATCGGGGACAGATTGATGAATCAAGTGCCAGCGCGTCAACGCGATGTGGCGATGGTGTTTCAAAATTACGCCTTGTACCCGCACATGAGCGTGGCGGAAAATCTGGCCTTTGGCTTGAAGATGCGAAAAGCTGACTCGCAAACCATTCAAGCAAGAGTGGAATCGGTGGCGCGATCGCTCGATATTGCCCATTTGCTCGATCGCAAACCGAAGCAGCTTTCCGGCGGCCAACAGCAACGGGTGGCGTTAGGACGGGCGATCGCTCGTAAACCGCAAGTTTTTCTCCTTGATGAACCGCTCTCCAATTTAGATGCTCAGTTGCGAGATGACACGCGGGCTGAACTGAAGCAACTACATCAACGCCTAGGCATCACCACAATCTATGTCACTCATGATCAAGTGGAAGCCATGACCTTAGCTGACCGAATTGTGGTGCTGAAGCAAGGCCGCATTCAACAAATTGGCGATCCCCAAACTATTTATGCTCGACCTGCTAATCGGATGGTAGCGACGTTTCTGGGCAATCCACCCATGAATATTTTGTCTGCCACCTATGATGGTGCTGTGTTTCACCTGGTAGACCAATCTTTTACTTGTCCTTCAGCGATCGCAACCAAAATTCCCCTCCAGCCAGGGCAAGCAGTTGATCTCGGCATTCGACCAGAGCATTTGTGTGTTGTGTCTGACCCACAAGACTCACACTTAAACGTTGAAGTTAGTGTCGTTGAGCCCCTGGGGCGAGAAATCTTGATTCGGGCTGCTCTAGCCGCAAGCTCAGCTAAGGCAACGAATTCAGCGATCAACTTGCAGGTTAGTCCAGAACTACGGGTGTCTCCAGGCGATCGCTTAGGTCTGCAAATTGACTTCGCTCAACTATTTATATTCGATGCTGCTACAGGCGAACGGCTCTATCCAATCAACTAAATCAGTTCTATCAGTCGAGTTAATAAACTGAGCCGCAAAGTGACTTCAGCTCAACCTCCGGCTGACCGATATGATTTTGACGACAGAGCAAAACCTGTGCCGTTCGCTGCTGGAAGTAAACTCGGTGAGCAAACCAGCCAATAGGCAGACCGCCTACCACTCCCAGTAAGATACCAATCGTCAAACTCCGAACGAGATCCTTGCGTCTAATTCTGCTTTGCTCGGTCTGTACATGCTCGTGATCGGTTAACACTGCCCAACTCCTCAAGCTCTTGCTGCTTCTTTACTTAATGAAAGCGAAAATGTCTCTACTTGGCTTCTCTCCTAAGTGAGGAAGCAGCCGGAAGTTGATAGCAATGTTACATCCCAAAGAGGTAGCTGCGTTGAGATTGTCTTCTCCAGCGCTACGATCGCATTACCCGCCCATTATTTGAGCAGCAATGGCAAAAGATAAGCATCAAGTTTCCGTTAAGCTATCACCCGAATTAAGACAGCAACTTAACGCCCACAAAGCAAGTCAAGGCAAGCGATCGCTAAAAGAAGCTATCGTCGAAATTTTGGAAACCCATTTTCGCTCCATCCACCTCCCCAACCAGCCACCAGCTATAGATAGTTCTATAGGGCGAATCGCTAGTCTAGAAGCCGAAGTGACTTACCTCAGCGAACAAGTGGCAGCCCTAAAGCAGGCGATCGCGACTCTTCACCCATCTACTCCATCTCTAGGGTCAGCAACTTCCGTTGGGCAATTCCCCCCTGTCTCTGCTCAACCCCAAACTGCGAGGAATCACATCCATCCTGAGGTATTAGCTGCCGCAGACGATGATGACGATATGTACGACGATCCAGACGAGATTCTTTACAGCTTTTTGGAGCCTCAAGCCTAGCTTCGGGTCTGTCTATAAAACTAGTATCTATGACTAGGTTGACTGGGTAGGCGCTGGGCCACAAGTTGTGATTGAGCTGTCGCTGTAGAGATTAAAGTCCAGCCTTCTCTTAGTAATCTTTGATAAGTTGCCCAACCCTTGGAACCTCCTGGAACTTGATAGTCGGGCACCGCATATTGAGGAAAAGATTGGTAAGGTTGCCAAGGTTGATGCGGCTGTATGCGTAAGTGCAGCAACTTTTCGTCATCCTTTTGCCCTACGGATAGCCAGCACATCTGTCTAGTCATAGTACTCCTCACCATACGTCGAGAGAACTTAGGGAAGTAGCTTGGCAGTTGGTTTCAGCAATAGCCAACTGACCAAGAAAAATGCTGCCGTGAATACTTGAATTAAATCTCCGGCAGACAAGGACTGATCTGCCCAGGAAGCAACACTGCGATCAACGAAACCAAATAGCCAGGACGGAATGCCCAAGAACCAAATTCCTTGCCTTAATTGAGTGACAAAAAGGGTGAGTTCTGAGAGTGACTGATGGTTCATTGATGCCAGCGCCCGATCGGCAGCTCAGTAGCTTTCTGCATAATCTAACAACAGGGTCAAGAGGCTGCAACGTTTATTAACAAATAATTTGAATCGTGATATCTCTACATGAATTTCTCAGCATTAGTTGTCTTGGTATCAGAGCTTAAGGAAAGCTGTACTTGCCGTAGAAGCGTGATTTCTTTACTTAGAACGTTTTGATAAAGCTAAGAATTATGAGAAGATAAGCCTCAGCTTGCTGAATTTGAGGCTTAGGTCACTGAGAGCAGCAAAAGAATTATTTGGAAGTACTTGATAATGCGTTGTGCTATTTCCAGTCGAGCGGGGCAGGTGATCGCTCAGGGTCGTCTCATCATTGATAAAGATGAGAATGGAGAGCTGAGACTAAACTTCCAAACCGATGGCGGCAGGGTGATTCAAGGAGGAGCGATCGCCTCGGATGGAGACTTAACTGCGGCGAGTCAGGAGTTGTTCCGCCAGTTTCGGAGCGCTTGGCGAATGATTGACTGTACTTTGACGGCAAAATCGGATGGCTAGGGGCAGAATTTTGCCATGAAAAAACTCAAACCCTGTCACACGAGTTTGAGTTTTCAGATGGTTTTAAGGATCGCAGTCTTGATTATGGAATCAACCACGAGTGTTTTAGGAGTCTAGTTATCGTAGACTCGGCACTCAGCGGCATCTGGATTATCGTCGCAAAACTGTTCCAAAGAGTTCTTCTGCTTTGATTGACGTTGATGCGATGCTTCAGCTTGGAGTTCTTCAACCGCATCCCAAGCAGCAGCACATTCGCCGGAATTGCTACCGCTGGTGTCACAAACGGCACGCGCTTGGTCCCGTTCTTGTTCGATTTGCTTTTGAATATCGCTCATGGATTTTTCGGTTTCGTCTTAGTTGTCTTTGCGCTAGGGTTAGGAACTCGTCAGCTGGTCAGCTTCTGAGGTTAGGTATCCTGTCAGGCTATTTAAGCAGCTATTCACAGTAATACAAGAGGTCAAGACCGAATAACCAGATTGAGTCTTATTTTTTAAGATTTAGGACTTTCTGGAAGTTCACTCTTGCCATCTCTTCACTCAACTATAATGCTAACCCGCGATCGCCTGCTATCACCCTACTTTCATTTCTGCCTCAGGAAATAAGTTACGGCTTGGTGACATAGGCTCTGAATGCATCGTTGAGTAGAGGTTTGAAATTAGTCTTCTGCAATGTCTAAGATTGATTGTTAGCCTGAGGAAGTAGGCGACTAAGGGTTAGCTTTCTACCCCTATAGCCTTGCTAAGGTAAGGTTCTGTTGATCTTGATTTTGCTGGATTTAGAGTTCTGCCATGCCTGTGCCTCAGCTTGTGTCCCTAGCTCCTGCTCGTTGGTTCTCACTGACACTCCTCCTCACTGCCACAGGTTGTAGCCAGGTGGGTACGCAGCTCAACTCACCCCTAGCGGCCCAGAGTCCCACGACCCCCGCTCCAGCTTTGCCAAAGCCATCAACGGCGCAAGCTCAGCCTCCCAAGAATTTAGTCTCTACAGAAACGCTCTCGCCCACCCCGATTCGCTTAACAGTGGCAGATTTGCCCCAGCCCTACGCCACCAACAGCGCTTCTAAAAGCCCAGATGTCGTTCCCGCTCCCGATAATCCAGTGCTGCGCGTTCCTCCAGGCTTCACGGTGAATGTGTTTGCTGAGGGACTCGATAGACCCCGGTGGCTGGCGCTGACCCCCAATGGAGAGGTGCTGGTGACTGAGACTCGGCAAAACCGCATTCGCTTGCTCCGTGACAGTAATGGGGATGGGGTGGCTGATGTCAAAAAAACTTTTGCCATACCCAGCAATGGCTTGTTTTTGCCACTGGGTATGGCCTTTACTCAAGACGCTTTCTTTGTGGGTAACACCAATGCGGTTCTGCGGTTTCCTTATCAACCGGGTCAAGATCAACTCACAGGTCGAGGTCAACAAATTGCCCAACTACCCGGAGAAGGCTACAACCAACATTGGACGCGCAATGTCGTCGTATCTCCCGATCAACAAAAGCTTTATGTCTCTGTAGGTTCGGAGAGCAATGCGGACACGGAGCCGCTTCCTCGTGCTTCTGTGCAGGTGATGAATTTAGACGGCTCGAATCAACAAACTTTTGCTTATGGCCTTAGAAATCCTGTAGGACTGGATTTTCACCCAGGGACAAAGGCGTTGCATGCCACGGTAAACGAGCGAGATGGGCTAGGGGACGATTTAGTGCCCGACTATCTCGCGCAAGTGCAATCAGGAGAATTTTATGGTTGGCCCTATACTTACCTTGCTCCAAATTTGCTTGATCCCCGTCATGCCAAAAATGGGAAAAGCGATCGCCCAGAATTAGCCTCTCAAACTCGTACGCCGGATGTGCTATTTCAAGCTCACTCTGCTGCTTTGGGTTTGCAGTTTTACGACGGCAACACGTTTCCTCAGAAATATCGCAATGGGGCTTTTGTAGCGTTTCGGGGTTCTTGGAACCGTAATCAAGGCACAGGCTACAAAGTTGTGTTTGTTCCCTTCAATGCCGAGGGCCGTGCTGAAGGGTATTACGAAGACTTTTTAACCGGATTCCTTCTAGATCCAAATGGGCCTACCACTTGGGGGCGGCCTGTCGGTCTGTTGGTGCTATCGGATGGCAGCTTGCTAGTCACCGAAGAAGCCAATGGTAGAATCTACCGCATTCAACACCAAGGCATGTAAAAATTGTCACTTTTACATCAACTGAATTCAACCCTTGCATAGGGTTCATTTCTTTTGCATCACTGAATACAAAAAAATCAGTATAAAAGTGAGATTTATCTTAAAGTTAAGGCTTTATTAAGCCCATTGTAACGACCTCAGGCAAACAGTTTCAGGGATACATGACGCCCTCTGTTAGCACCTGTAAGGTTGACTTCTTGGTGTGAGGATTGTAATAAAAATGACTCATTCTTCTTGGATTTCTTACCTAGCAAGTCCAGTGGTTTTGGCTGCAATATTTCTAGGTTCTGTCAGGGCTGCTAATGCGGCAGAGCTAGCAATTCAACCAGAGAATTCTCACCCTCCGGAATTAAGTAATCTCAATCTGGTTGATCCAGCGATCGCCTCTACCTCTACCTCTGCCTCTGCTGATCTAATCTCAGCTAATCCGAACTCAGCCGAGTCGATGAGTCAGGTCACTTCTGTCTCGCAGTTATCAGATGTCCAGCCTACAGACTGGGCTTTTCAAGCATTGCAATCTTTGGTAGAGCGTTACGGTTGTATTGCGGGCTATCCTGATGGCACCTATCGGGGCAATCGGGCCTTGACTCGATATGAATTTGCCGCTGGGGTTAATGCTTGCTTAGACCGTATTAACGAATTAATTGAAGCAGGCACTAGAGATTTAGTCACCAAAGAAGACCTCAATACCCTACAACGGCTCCAAGAAGAGTTTTCTGCCGAACTAGCCACGCTCAGAGGGCGAGTCGATGCCTTAGAAGCAAGAACGGCTGAATTAGAAGCTAACCAGTTCTCCACCACAACCAAACTAACCGGAGAAGCTATTTTTGCAGTCTCCGATGTCTTTGGCGATAACGTAGAAGCCGAAACCATCCTCACCGATCGCGTGCGGCTCAATTTATTAACCAGCTTTACAGGTAGAGATCGACTAAGAACTCGCCTTCAAGCGGGAAATCCTGATAACTCTTTTGCAAGTGAAATCCGCACTAACGAAGGCCGTTTTACCTATGACGGCACCATTGGTAACGACTTTGCCATAGATATTCTTGACTATCGCTTTCCCTTGGGCGATAAGACTTACGTGAATCTTTTCGCTAATGGCGCTCTCCATCACCACTATGCCGATACCGTTAACCCTTACTTTGAGGGCTTTGGAGGCGGAAATGGTGCCTTATCGCGGTTTGGTGAGCGCAATGCCATCTACCGAATTGGTGGCAACGCTGCGGGGATTGGCATCAATCACACATTTGGCCAAGCCCTCAAATTGGATCTCGGTTACTTAGCAAATGAAGCTAGTAATCCGACTGCTGGAGATGGTCTGTTTAACGGGAATTATTCTGCCTTGGCCCAGTTGGTGCTCCAACCTTTTGACAAACTGAAGCTAGGTTTGACCTATATTCATGCCTATAACGGTGAAGATACACGTTTCAACTTTGGCGGCACAGGCACAAACTTGGCGAATCTCCCTTGGACGGCGGGTGGCTTTGGCTTTACCCCAGTTTCTAGCAACTCTTATGGGGTTGAGGCTTCTTTTCAAGTTAGCCCCAAATTAGCAGTTGGCGGCTGGTTTGGCCTCACGAATGCTCGTCTGATTGGTCTAGGGGATAGCAAAATTTTGAACTATGCTGTCACCCTGGCACTTCCCGACTTAGGCAAGAAGGGTAACTTAGCAGGCATTATTGTGGGTGCAGAGCCTTATCTGACTGATATTGATGTGCCGGGGACATCAGAAGTGAATGAAGATGTGCCATTACACGTTGAGGGCTTCTATAAATACCAACTCACGGACAATATCTCTGTAACCCCTGGTGTTATTTGGTTAACGGCTCCAAATCAGAACAACAATAACTCTGATGTAGTGATTGGCACAGTTCGAACTACCTTTACTTTCCTCAGGGGGTAACAGAAAGCTTGAAGCAGATGTGTAGCAGGGGATAGAGCCGCTAAACACAAAAAAAGATAGGCTTGCTACTTGACCACAAGCCTACCCCTAAAAATGCTGCCTCTATTCTACCAAGCTCACCTCCAACAGTGCCTCAGTCCTCGCCATTACTTACTTGTGAATCTGCTGGTGTTGCTATTGCAATGGCATAAACAAGTGCGCCTCGAAAGACTTGCGACCACCTTGCCTCTACCGATTCAATTCGAGGGTCGTCGCCGCTGTTTGCAACGCTTGTTTTCGAGCCCTCAGTTGCACATTGATACCCCCTGGTTGCCCTTAGTCGGCTACTTGCTATCTTGCCAATTCCGAGTCGGACAAACTCTTTACTTGGTCCTCGACCGCACGCAGTGGCAAGGGGTGAATGTGCTGATGGCGAGTGTGATTTATCGAGGGCGGGCTCTGCCCTTGTACTGGCAGTTCTTGTCGCATTCTGGAAGTTCGGGCTTAGCGCAACAACAAGCGGTTTTGCGCCCACTTTCAGCGCTACTCAAGCCTTATCAAGTCGTGGTCTTAGGGGACCGGGAATTCTGCTCGGTGCATCTAGCGCAATGGTTGGGCCAAGAACAGCTCAGCTTCTGTTTACGCTTACGCTGTAACGAGTACGTTCAAGATGAAACGGGTTTGGTTGAGCAACTCCAACACCTGGGATTAAAACCCGGTCAATCGCGCTTTTTCGAGCAGGTGAGGGTGACGAAACAAGGGGGTCTGGGATTGTTTAATGTGGCTTGCTATTGGAAACGAGCATATCGAGGCCATTGCGAGAAAAGTGCTTGGTTTCTCTTAACCAATCTGCCCTCTTTAGGTGCTGCTGTGACGGCTTATCAACATCGCATGGGCATCGAAGCTTTCTTTCGTGACTACAAAAGTGGAGGGTATCAAGTCGAATCCACTCGTCTCAATCCTCAGCGCTTATCAGGTTTATTTGTTCTCTTAGCCCTTGCTTATACCAGTGCAGTCATTCAAGGCCATGAAGTTCGCACTCAAGGCTTAGCTAGCTATATTTGTCGAGCCAAAGAAGGACGAAGAATGCGTCGCAGACATAGCGATTTTTGGATAGGTTTGTATGCTCAAGCTTGGTTGGAAGGGATGGACTTAGCCACCGATTGGGTAGAGTCTTGGATGCAGCTTAGTGGCAATAAGCAACCCTATCTTCAGCGAGGACTAGACGCTGCTTCCCGCCTCCAGTCCTTGTTCTAGCCTTCTTGTTACCCCCTGAGCTTTACTTTCTAAAATCTTGTCGCTGGTGTTTGTCAGCGTTCAATCTCCTAACTTTGGTAGCATTCAGTCATTTGGGCTTACGTCTCAGCCCCTGACTGAATGCTTTTTTCTGTGGCTTAGCGATTTCTTGTACCTAAACGGACGATGGTTCTGATGGTATGGATTAGGAATACAGGAGATCTGCAAAGCGCTAGCGGACTCGAAACTCAACTACGTCTTGCTTGATGGTGATGTCGTACTTGCCGAAGAAGTCGTGACCGAGCAAACCTGTTTCTAGCTGAGGGCCAGCGATCGCCACTAGCAGCCCTTGAGCAGTCGCACCGTTGACTTCCATCGTGTGAATCTTACCCAACGGTAACTCAATGCCTTTAGCACTGGCAGTATCGAACTTTAATTTGGCAACTGGAACCAATCGCAACATCGCAGCCATGCGCTGGGTAACGACTGTACCGCTAGCGCCCGTGTCTACAATCATTTCAAAGGTTTGGTTGCCATTAAAGGTAACGCCAATGATGGGGGTGCCAGCCTCGCGCCGCAAAATTCTGGTCTGAAAAACTTGCCCTGGAGGTAAAGGGTTCGTTTTGGTAAAGGTGGCTAGAGTGCCGTTAGGAGATGGAGCGCTGCCAGAAGCATTTCCACAAAGCTTGGACAGATCGATCGCTCGGCCAGCAGGGTTAAGCATGTAACAACCATCTAACTCCTGAGCGATCGCAGCAGTTGAGAAACGGGGTAACAACGGCGACAGAGCAGCAGCCAATACAGCAGTTAGACAGAAGAATCTCAGCATTGCCTAAGCCTTAAAGTTCTTTTTTAGAGTCCCCATTCCAGGTGCATTTTTACCCAATCTCCCCCAAAAATTGCTGCCTGGATGCTGGGTTATTAAAGAACATACCTCACCGTGAACCTACTAGAAAGTCATACAGCTTACTGTCTGACCATTTTGCGTTCTGATCGTGCGATCAATTTTGAGATTCGCTAAGCATAAAAAAAGCCCGACTAAATGCCGAGCCTCTGAGCCATAAGGCTCCTGTGATGATGAGCTTAGTATTCCCACTCAACTTTGAGTTGCATCTATCAACCTATTTATCTTGCTAGTTCATTTTGGTAGCTGGTAGCACCCTCTAAAACGCGAGTATAAACAGGAACTTACCGAATTAGAACACACGCTGGCCTGAAGCCTACTTTGTTGTTTAACATAACCACCTAAAGAAAGCAATTGCTTTCACAATATAGGGAGTCAAATCACAAGATATCTTAATGTTAATGTGAAGCTTTGCTACTTTTGTTGGTAAAAAAGGTGACAACTGCGCTGCAGCTTGCGATCGCCCCTAAACATCTTCTAAGGAGACAAGGTGATATCCCGCATCGGCTGGCGACACGACTGAAACAAAAACTAATGGCTCCTCACCGTTGTTGAATACTCCGTGCACACATCCTAAATGAGCGACTACTACATCTCCCGCAACAATAGGTTTTGTAGAGCCTACTTGATCTAGATAATATTCTCCCTTACCGCTCAAAACAGTCCAGGTATCCTGTCCGTTGGGATGGATATGGGGGAGGATGGTCTGTCCTGGTTTGATGTACCAAGCAACGACAACAGCATCCTTAGATTCCGTGACGACCGAGCGAATAGGTTCGTCCTCTGTCGGCTGAAGAAATTGAGAACTGGGAAATATCCTAGTCGTACTCATTTTGTCCTCTCAGGCTGGGAAACCCGCTCCATCCGCAGAACTAGGGCTGCTTTTAGAGCTTGCTGAGCTGAGATTGTCTCACCGATTGACCGAAAACACTGTCTCAACCACAACTAAAAGAGGTTCCACCGACAGATTAACGTGCCCTCACCCATTACGTCTGAATAGAAGTCTGAATAGAAGTAAGATCGTTCTCATCAAGCTTAAGTGACTTAACCGAGACTGACCCTGTGGAATCCGAAAAAAACGTCCCCCTTGAAGACCAGAATGTTCCAGTCGCTCACCAAGGACTACATGGTTTTCTCTATAGTTCTGATGATGAGCATGGCTCAAACTCTTCATCTCTGCCAATGGTGAGTGAAGAGGCTGAAGTAGTTCCAGCTGAAAATTGGCGATTGCTGACCCACAGGGTTAAGGTGGCAGGAGTCTACGCCATTTTAGATGCTGATCGCCAGACCCAGTACATCGGCTACTCTCGTGATGTGCAGCAGTCACTAGAAGGGCACATTGCCCAGCATGGGGTGGAAACCTGTGCTTTTATCCGAGTTCAGACGTTTAAGTTTCCGACGCGGCAGGCAATGGAAGCGCTGCAAGATGAGTGGATTGCCGCACTGGAGCAAGCTCCGCCTGGGAATCAAGCGGAAGGGGGAACTTGGGCGAAAACAATTGGCGAAGTGGCTCAAGCCAGCATGTCAGCGGCAGAGCGTCAGGCTTACGAAGAGAAAAAGCTAAAGTTACGCAAGGCGATGGCGGATAATACTCTCAGCTATGAATTAGAGGCGCAGGAGATACCGAATGAGTCAGAAGCTGAGCGTCGGCAGAAATTAAAAGCAGCAGTTGAGAATGATGATTGGAGTGGTGTGGTTGAGTCTTAATAGGTGATTAACTAAGCAAGGTTCTCAAAGGAGTAGTCTCGCCAGTCTGTCACAGGTCGATAGCCGATCTTCTGATAAATATGATTAGAGGTGGGATTGGCTAAGTCTGTGAACAAGAAACAAGAGTGACATCCTTGGTCAAGCAATTGCTGGCTTAAGGCAGCGACACAAGCAGTTGCATATCCTTTTCCACGATATTCAGACGGGGTGTAAACAGGGCCAATCGTCGCGCCCTTTGGAGTTGAAGGACGAGCACAGGCCATAGAGACAGGGACTTGATCTTGCCAGAGATAAGCTACGCCTCGGTGAATTTGGCGTTCTGCCATTTTCTCGGGGTCTTCCTCCAAGGCTCCAAACGCTTCCAACATGAAATCATGGTTCCATTGCACCAAGAGATCGCGATCTCTCTCTGTGGCTTGCCGTAGATAGCCTGCTGCTTTAGTGACAGGTTGCACTGATTGGAGTTGATGCACACGGAGATCGAGAGCGACTTTGTGAGGTTGCTGCGTCAAAGCCTCCCAGGCAGAGACAAAAGCTTGCGCCTCTGCCACTAAGCTCAACACTCCGGGTAAAGACTTTTGGTGCTGCAAAACGTCTTGAGCAATCAGCTCAGCAGCTTGCAAATCAGCCATTTTAGACAACACCAATTTGCGTGGAGGTGTCCGCATCGCTACAGCTACCACCTGATCCTCATCTTCTACTATTGCCAAGTAGGGCGGAAACGGATAGCGATCAGGATGATGCAGCAACATGCTAGCAATGGCAAATAACAAGCTGTTATGCGCTTCATGGCTGAGCAAATAGTCTTGGCTCCGCTGATAAAATTGCTTGGCATCCTGAAACCGTTGGAGTTGCATGACCGACTCCCTGATGGTACTGGCTACAAAACTGTTAAATATTCCGATGGAATATGATCCACGAGCCAAACGCCATTTTCCGAACAGAAAAAGAGATAACCTGCTTGGTGCATTGCCTTAGCATCGATCGCAAATACCACCGGACGACCGTGTCTCTTACCAACTTTGCGCGCTGTCTCCATCTCTTGAGAAAGGTGAACGTGATGTCGCGACATCTTATTCAAACCCGATTGCAAAATCATTTCCACAGCGCGATCGCCTGTTCCGTGATACAGAACATCTGGTGGCACCTGCGGTTCTAGTTGTAAATCGACTTCTACGCTATGACCTTGATTCGCTCGGATCAACTCACCTGTGGAATCAAAAGAAAAGCGCTTTTTATCACTCGTCGCTACAACTGCCTCCAGTTCCTCACGATTGATCGGGAACTGATGCTGAGCGCAGGCTGCAAGTAGCTCTTCAACTACAACCCAACCACCCGCACCCAGCGTCAGACTTAGGCGTTCTGGTTGATGACGGAGATGTTTACTCAGATATTTGCTGACTTTGACTAGGCGATCGCTGTTCATTAGACGTTGATTATTAGACGAACTTGTGCACGAACTCATGAATCAAATCTACCTGTCTTTTGCGGAAGGACAGGATCTAAATTGCGATCGCTTCTAAGCCAGTAATTCCTGATAGAAATTATCTAGATCGCTAGGGAGAGAGACAGTAGGTTGTAAGGTCTGGTTACTTACTCGCAGAGCTTGAGTAATCCCGATTTGCCTAAGAAAATCGAGGTCGTGAGAGATTACCCACAGAGCACCCTGATATTGATTGAGCGCTGCAATCATTGGCTCCATAGTGACAGTATCTAGATTGTTGGTGGGTTCATCTAAAATCAATAAATCTACTTCTGAGATACTAATCATCGCGATCGCCAGTCGCGCCAATTCTCCGCCACTCAACCCAGCCGCAGATTGATACGCTGTCTCGTTAAAAAAGAGAAAATGTCCTAGTTGTTGGCGGAGCAATTGGTAACTCAATTGGGGATTAGCTGCTTGCATATTCTCTAGAATGGTCTTCTGGCGATTGACCACACTGTAAGTTTGATCCAGATAAACCACTTGCAGGTCTGGAGCTAGCCGCACTTCTCCTGCTTCTAGAACAACTCCTGTTCCTGGAAACCCCAAAGTCGCTTTCACTAAACTCGATTTACCAGAACCATTGACTCCCAAAATAGTGATCCGATCGCCTGTTTTGACATGCAGTTGAATGTTTTGGATCAACGTGCGATCGCCCACTCTCAGATCAGCGCCCTGGATATCAATCAAATTTCTAACTTTGCGTTGCTTCTCCTCCAAATGAATTAATGTAGCTTTCGTAGTTCTGATTTTAGTTTCTGCCAGCTTTTGCTGAGCTTGAGCTAGCGCTGTATCATGCTTTTTGGCTGCTGTTCCGGCGGTCGCCGAGGCTCGGTTGGCGAAGTAGCGTTTAGCCGCTTTGCCCATGCTGTTGTCAAAGGCTTGTAATCGACCCTCTCGTTGCGATCGCGCCGCTCGTTGTTGTTCTTTGAGCGCTGCTTCCTTGGCCCGTTTCAGTTCTTTTTTAGCCACCTCATGGGAACGCTCCGCATTCTCCAAAGCGATCGCTTTTTGTTTTTTGTAAAACGAGAAGTTACCTCCAAACACGTGAAGACCTGTTGGGGTCAACTCCCAAGTCGTATTAGCAACTTGATCTAAGAAGAAAGGTTTATGAGAGACAATCACAAAAGCACCAGAAAGCTGGCAGAGAAACTGTTTGAGCGTCTCCAGGGCTGCTAGATCCATGTGATTGGTTGGCTCATCCAGCAATAAGATACGTGGCTCTTGCGCCAAACCAACTGCTAAAAATAGCTTTGTCAGCTCACCTCCACTCAAATTAGTAACTGGAAGGGAGAGATCTATGACTGTTGCTAATTTGGCTTCGAGAATGTCAGCGATCGCCCACCAGTCATCACAGATCGAGCTGAGCCATTCCAGTACTGTCTGCTGTTTTTGCTCTACAGGTAACGTGCTGATTTGCGGTAAATAGTAGATGCTGTCTTTTTGGTAAACAGAGCCAGAACTAGGTTGCAGCAGTCCTGCTAAAAGCTGTAATAACGTAGACTTTCCAACACCATTGGGGCCAATGAGCGCAATGCGATTGCCCGCTTGAATGGTAACGTCAATTCCCTGAAATAACGTCCTGTCTGCCGTTAGGTCGTAACTAAGGCTTTCTGCGCGCAAGAGAACTCTAGATTCCATTCCAAAACCTCAACTTGGATAAAGCGATCGCGAATATTCCAAGTGAGATTCTTCATGGCTCTGTCCTCCAATCTATCTACGAAAAAAATTAGATCTGGTTGATCGATCTCGAACTACAACTCTACGATAGCCGATTCCGGATGCTCCTCATCGAGGGGCGATCGCGCTGAGGGGAATTCCTTTCGGCATATTAGTTGCAGCATCTAACTCACCCTGAAACTTCTCGCCATAAAAAGCGGCAGAGATTTGAATTTGCTCGATGATGTGACGGTTGAACTCTGCGAGTTCCTCCGCTGGCACCCACAACTCCTGGCAGATTGCGCTACCCACGACCTGCACTTCAAGCTGCTGCACGTAGGCATCCCCAACTTCAAATTGAGTTACAAAGCCCGCAAAGCTATTGCTCTTGGTATTCCAATCGCGTGCAATCTTCTCTGCATACTCAAAGTTGAGCACTGGATAAAAAATGGGTTGTTCTGGCAGTCGAGGCGGAAATGCCTTGAAGCCTGACTGAGCAATTAGTTCCAGTTCTTTGAGTCCCACGGGACGATAGAGCAACATTTTGAGTGACCAAACTTATAAATTTGGAGCGGGCTAAAATACATACTACAAATATACTACAGCCTCAATCAAGATGCTACTACTTTGGATCGCTTAAAACCGTTGTGGCCGCAGCGGATTGGAGGAACTGGGCGGCATCCGATGATAAACCTGCCGTGTACTTCAATCCCTCAGGACTTTTGCCATAGAGCACAGCATAAAACACACAAGCAGCCAGATAAGAGCCTGCCAAGCTGGGATGGCTCCCGTCACTCTCCCAAAGTTGCAAATCTGGTCGCTGTGCTAAGGCAGTTTGCCAAGCCATACCAACAGGGGCTACTAAAAGATTGCGTTCTTGGGCGATCGCCAGGTAGCCTGCTTGCAACTGCGCCTGCATGGTAGCAAAGTCTGGGTGCCCCACTTCCGCAAATCCATCTCGGCGACCCCAAGTCAGGAATAACAGAGTCCGAGCACCTGCTTGTTGAATCTGATCGTCTAGAATCCGAACAGCAGGATACATCTCTTGAGTGCGATTGGGTTCTACGGAAGACACAACACTTTGTTCTTGTAAAACTACAAAGGTCCACTGTTGTTGCCCAATCTTGTACAAGGTAGAAGCAGAGGTCGCATGTTGCATCAGCTTCCAACCTCCCTCTGCCACCATATCTATAGCGATCGCCTGCCCACCTGATTTCGCTAATTCCGATAACATCTGCGGCAAGTTATTTTGATAGGTGTAGCTGTTCCCAATGAATAGAATAGATGAGGTTGGTTTTGGTTTTGGCTTGGGTGCGCTGCTACATCCCACAACTAGCCCTATCACTAGCATCTGACAGGCGAGACGACGAATCGTTGATAGTTGCCTATTGGGAGGGCTCCAGTTCATACAGTGCTCCTACAACAATCTTCCAGCCATCGCTTTCCTGCCGCATTGTGTAAGATAAGCCGAAACACTCTAGCTTTGTTCCATCTTCCTTGAAGCGAGTGACAATGCCACTCACGGTAGCAAGGCGATCGCTCAACTGTTCAACCCTGAGAGACTCAGTTCTACTGTAGGCATATCCTCGAAATTTGAGTTCCGCCATGACAGCAGTGAACACGACAAAGCCTTCAATCCAGTTTTTCACTGTCACCACTTTTTCTGGCGTAATCAAAATAGCTGGGTAGTGATAAAAAGATAGAACGGCTAAAGGGTTGAGGCGGGTGCAATTAAAAGTGGCAGCAGGAATTGAAGGACTGGAATAGCTATGATTTAGTAAATTCCTTACGAGCCAGGTGCATCATCCCATGAGCCAAGAATCAACTGACAGTCCAGCGTGTGCTGGGGCCGAGTCCGAGAGCTTGGAAGAGCGGTTAAACCGTCATCCTGACCTGAAAGCCAAGATAGAGACTTTGTTGTCAGTCGTGGAGAATGCCGAGGGAAATCTGGTCAAAGCCAATGAAGCCGAACAACGAGTGATTGAAGAAATTCAGCAACTGGGACACTCAGCCTTGCAAGGATGGGCAACCCGGCAAAATCAAGCCCAACACGATGAGTTTGTGAACACCAATCCCCGCGCTCAACGCAGCCGAAAAAAAGACTCTATTGGTACACCCGCTTCGGAACCATCGAAGTGAGAGAGCAACTGTTTAGCCAAGGCAAAGGCAAAGGGATTACCCGACCCTTTCGGGAAGCCGCAGGAGTTAGTTGTCGGGGATATTCACTGCCGTTACAACGAGTGATGACTGATTTTGGAGCCGATGTACCGTTTGGACAAATTCCTCGGAAGTTGCAAGAACATCATGGCATTAGCGTGCCCGTGAGTTCTGCCCAAGCGGTGACCCAACGGCACGCCGAGCAGGTTTTACACTTGCAACGTCATCAACTCAACACCGAGATACCAGAACACGATGGGGTAGATTGTCTGATTGTGGAGATGGATGGGAGCATGATTCCGATTGTCACCACCCAAACAACGACCCTTGAGAAGAAGGAGGTAGACCGTCGCACCACTCGCCAAGTCGGTTGGCAGGAAGCTCGCTTAGCCTTCGCTCGGACTCCAGAGCAAACTCATCCAGTATTTGGGGCGACCTTGGGAACTACTGATGAGGCAGGTGAGCAACTGGTTGCCAGTGCCATTCGAGCCGGGGTAGGACAACAAACCTTTGTGCATGGTATCGGGGATGGTGCTCCCTGGATTGCCGACCAAATTTCCCAACGATTCGGTCAACCCGGTCGCTATTTACTCGATTTCTATCATCTGTGTGAGTATCTCGTCGATGCCAGCAGCGTTTGTGCTCCAGAGAGCCCCAAGACGTGGCTAGCGCAGCAAAAGCGGCGGCTCAAACACAACCACGTCGCAGCAGTCCTCAAAGCATTGCGTCCTTTTGTGGAAGCAGACCCGGTGCCTGACAAAACAGCACCCGTCCGTTGTGCTTCCCGCTACATCTCTAATCGCTTAGAGCAACTCGACTACAAAGGAGCAATTGCCGCAGACTTACCGATTGGTTCGGGTGAAATTGAGAGTGCTCATCGCTATGTGATTCAGCAACGACTGAAACGCTCGGGCAGTTGGTGGAGTGTCAAACATGCGGAGGCAATGTTAGCCTTGCGAGTGCTGCGGACGAACCAGGATTGGCACTCTTACTGGGCGAGTCTTGCTCAAAATCCAGCTTGACCTAACCTGCTACTTTTAATTACACCCGGTTGAGGCTCTCAAAAGTTTTGGCGTATTGCTGGAATGTATCGAGTATGTTGCTTGAATCGTTAATCATACGCGGTTTATGAATAAAAGGTAGACAGGATGAAGCATACAGACTAAATCAATCACTAGGTCTGCAAGAAATTAATGATTGCTGCTGCTGTAGGTTCTGGATGACTGAAGCAGAAGGCATGACCTGCGTCTACAAGTACCTCTAACTTGGCACCAGGGATGTTTTTAACTAAAAACTCGCTATTTTGCTGCGGGATAATGCGATCGCTATCTCCTGTAATCACTAACGTAGGAGCCGTTATCTCACCTAACAAATCACAGGTGTCGTGAGTGCTCATCGCTTGATATTGGCGGGACAGCGCTTCTCCTTGGCTGTGGTAAGGTACGGTAGTTTGAAAAAATTCAATTAGACGGCTTTGACTCGTTCGCAGAAATTCTAGTGGAAAAAGCTGCTCTAAAATATGGTCATTCCCAAGCCCCGCAGGAGGATTAAACTGACTACAGGTGCCGCCTGCCATCGTGCAGCCTAAAATTAGTTTGTTAAGTTGGTCAGCATGATGGAGTGCAAACTGTTGAGCCACCATTCCTCCCATACTGATACCAAACACATGGGCTTTAGTCTCACCCAACGCTTCTAATAAACCTACGGCATCCTCTGCCATTTGAGCGGTGGTGTATGTTCCTGTCACCTGGCTCGTTTCCCCGGCATCTCGGTTATCAAACAAAATGACTTTGTAATGCTGAGCTAGTAACTTCGGCAGTTTAGTCCCCCAATCTAACAAGCTAAAGCTGAGACCCATCATCATTAAAAGTGGATCTCCTTCACCATAAATCTTGTAATTAATCTCTAGACCATTGATATCAACTTTAGGCATATCACCTCATTTGTAAGAATCAAAAAAGAGATGTAAGGCACCGTAGCACCCCAATTCTCTCTGCCACCAAAGCAGCGATCGCCTTGATCATAAATCTCTATCTCGAATAATTTCGTATTCTTCACCCAGTTCAGCACGGATCAGCTCTAAGATTTGGCTCACCGCAGCATTGAAGCGATCGCATTCTTCTGGTTGCCACGGGCTAGAACCCAGCGGATCATCCCAATCCAGAGCTGTATCATGCCATTCAGCGAGCGATCGCACTTGTTCTGAGATTTCAGGATTTAGCCCTAACTCCTCAGGCTCAATAGAACCTACACCAAAGCGATCGCGGGCTGCATCATTGCCACACCAAAATGGTGAATCACAACCCCAGTCATAAAAAAATCGGATTTGGTAATGTCGCTTTAGACTCACAGTGTATTCTATTCAACTAAAAAATTAAAAAAAATTACGGTAAGTTGTATTAGGTTTTATCCAGGTTTAAAACTCTCTGTTCCTTCTTCTATGAATGATCTGACGATCGCTCTAGCTTTCTATGATGTCTTTGACGCGAATAATTTTGATGGTGATTTTAATATTTGTGTAGGCTATTTTTAGGTGCAATTCAGTTATTGATTTTCCCTGTAAAGAAGAGTATTTCTAACAGATTGGACGATACATCACCAAACGAGCTGGGAACTCTAAGCCTAGATTACATCGGCACGAGTCGTAAATTCTGGTCATAAAAATGCTTCGCTCCAGCAAAACTAAAGCGCTACCATTGCAGCTTGTGCTGATTGTTCCATTTGTTTTACAAATTTTTGGAGCAGTGGGACTTGTTGGCTATCTCTCCTTTAGAAACGGACAGAAAGCGGTCAATGAGTTGGCGGAGCAGTTGATGGAACGCACAAGCAACACCGTTGATCAGCACTTAGATTCTTATCTCTCGGTTCCCCATAAGGTGGCCCAGATTAATGCAGACGCGATTCGTATGGGATTGCTGGATGTCCGCGATCGCGAAACAGTTGGCAAGTATTTCTGGCACCAAATGCAAGCCTATGATGTCAGCTACATCGGCGTTGGGCTGACCACAGGTGAGGGGGTGGGAGCCGCTCGTTATGATGGCAAAACGGTCACGATGGATGATTGGAGTGCTAAACCTCCCAATAACTGGACTAGCTACGCCTTAAATGCCCAAGGCGATCGCACTCGTGTGCTAGAGACTTTGGATTGGAGCAACTTTCAACAACCGTGGTATACAGGCCCAGTCAAAGCGGGTAAACCAGTCTGGTCTCCGATCTATGTGATTAACTACCCCAATGAGGTTTATATTGCCACCTCAGCGGGTCGTCCCATCTACAATGCGAATAATCAATTGCTGGGCATGGTCAGCATTGATGTTTCTCTCCTCAAGCTCAGTAATTTCTTGCGGAGTTTAGAAGTCAGTCGAACGGGCCAAGTTTTTATTTTGGAGCAAGACGGAACCTTAATTGCTAATTCTGGAGAAGCACAACCTTTCACGTTGGTTAAAGGAGAGATTCAGCGGCTCAAGGCGATCGATAGCCCCGATCCAGTCGTACAAAAAGTGTCTCAACAAATCCAAAAACGCTTTAACAATTCCTCCAAAATTACGACTACTCAAGAATTAGAGCTTGATCTACAGGGAGAGTCGCATCATGTCCACATTACTCCCTGGCGCGATGAGTATGGCTTGGATTGGCTAGTGGTGATGAGCGTGCCAGATAGCGCTTTCATGGGCCAAATTGATGCCAATACTCGCAGCACCATTTGGCTCTGTTTAGGAGCCTTGGGCGTTGCTTCTGTATTAGGTGTTTTTACCTCTCGCTGGATCATTCGCCCGATTTTGCGACTCAATCGAGCCAGTGAAGCAATGGCATCTGGAGACTTAGATCAGCAAGTAGAAGATAGCGGCATTGGAGAATTCAACATCCTTGCTACTTCCTTTAACCACATGGCAGGGCAGCTACGCGAGTCGTTTGCAGCTCTGGAACAAAGCAACGAAGAACTGGAAGATCGAGTAGAACGACGCACGGTTGAACTCAAAAATGTTTTAGGGGAGTTGCAACGGACTCAGGCCCAAGTGCTTCAGAGCGAGAAAATGTCTAGCTTGGGCCAGCTAGTTGCTGGAGTTGCCCATGAAATTAATAATCCAGTTAATTTTATTCATGGCAATCTCACTTATGTACAGGAATACACTGAAAATTTGCTAGCGCTAATGCAGCTGTATCAACAGCACTATTCCAAGCCTATTTCTGAGATTCAGACTATGGCTGAAGAGATCGACTTGGAGTTTTTACAAGCAGACTTACCCAAGATGTTGTCTTCTATGAGAGTAGGCACCGATCGCATTCGTCAGATTGTGTTGTCCCTGCGAAACTTCTCCCGCATGGATGAATCAGAGATCAAGCCTGTGAATATTCATGATGGTCTTGATAGCACGCTGATGATTTTGCAGCATCGCCTCAAAGCTCGTCCAGACAGAGCAGAAATTGAGGTGGTCAAAGAGTATAGCGATTTCCCCCTAGTGGAATGCTACGCTGGCCAACTGAATCAAGTGTTCATGAACATTCTCACCAATGCGATCGACGCAATGGAAGAGAACAATGCCAACAGAATTTCTCAAGGGATGCAGGTCAAGCCTAGCCAGATTACAATCCGCACCGCTGTGAGTGATGATCAGTGGGTGCAAATTGCGATCGCAGACAATGGCCCTGGTGTTCCACCAGCAATTCAGCAACGCCTTTTCGATCCCTTCTTCACTACAAAAGCAATTGGTAAAGGAACAGGCATGGGCATGTCAATCAGCTACCAAATTATTACTGAAAAACATAACGGTCAACTAGATTGTTTCTCAATCCTAGGAGAGAAAACTGAATTTACCATTCAGATCCCAATTCGGCAGCAAAGCCAGTCGGTAGCACTGGTGGGAGCGGAGAGGGAGGGATGAGGAAAGGTGAGGGGAGAGGGGTGAGGAGTGAGGGGTACATAGGGTACAGAACAGCCAATAGCTAAGCTCCTAACCCAGACTCGAAATACCTACAGTCAGCTTCGTTTGGAGGAGGTCTGGAGGACGCAACCGTCCTTCAGCGGGGGTTTGGGGGCGAGTGCCCCCAAGGGTTCGGATTTAGGTAAGCGATCGCCTTTACCAAAGCGTTTCTCTTAAAGCGCTTTAACCAATTTATGCGTCATGACAGAGGGTAATAGATTAAATTCTCCTTAAACTGCTTAATGGCTACTTAAATTTATTTAATTGAATAGGCGCTGAGGTTGGCTGTGGTTACGAAGCTGAAGAGGTTTAAGGTTGCTCCGCTGCAAATGACGGGGCTGAAATTGCTGCTGTCTTATCAGCGGAACTGGTTGCGAGGAGATTTGTTGGCGGGGGTGACAGTTGCCGCCTACTTGATTCCTCAATGCATGGCCTACGGAGAACTAGCAGGGGTAGAACCCGTTGTGGGATTGTGGGCCATTCTGCCACCCATGCTAATCTATGCAGTTTTAGGATCATCCCCTCAACTTTCAGTCGGGCCAGAATCAACGACAGCCGTCATGACTGCCGCCGCGATCGCGCCCTTGGTAGCAGCGGATGGGAGCAACTATGCTAGCCTTGCTTCCTTACTCGCCCTCCTGGTAGGGCTAATTTGTATCGTTGGCTCCGTGGCTCAGCTAGGCTTTTTGGCCGACCTACTCTCCAAGCCGATTTTGGTGGGCTATATGGCTGGCGTGGCCGTGATTATGATCGCAGGTCAACTTGGCAAGATTGGCGGTTTCTCGCTTGATGCCAACACTGTGTATGGTCAGGTTGGAGAATTCTTCAGCAAATTGGATCAAGTCCATTCTCCTACTTTGATTCTTGCAGTTCTGGTTTTAGGTTTCCTATTCATCGTCCAACGTCGCTTTCCTACCTTGCCAGGGCCACTGTTAGCAGTATTGGCAACCACGGCTGCTGTAGCACTTCTGCATCTCGATCAGCAAGGCGTGGCTGTAGTCGGAGAAATTCCAGCAAAGTTGCCTCCTTTGGCGCTACCTCGACTGCCCCTCCAGGAATTGCTGCCCCTTGTGGCTTCTGCCATCGGCATTGCGATCGTGGGCTATTCTGACAATGTGCTAACGGCACGAGCCTTTGCCACACGGAATCGTTATAAGATTGATGCTAACCAAGAGCTCTTGGCCCTAGGCGCTTCTAATCTAGGCAATGGATTCATCCAAGGTTTTCCAGTCAGTAGTAGTGGTAGCCGCACTGTGATTGGCGATTCCTTGGGTAGCAAAACCCAGTTATTTTCGCTGGTCGCTTTTGTTGTCGTCATCCTCGTATTGTTATTTCTGCGTCCAGTGCTGGCGCTGTTTCCCAAAGCCGCTCTAGGGGCGATCGTCATCTACGCGGCAACTAAACTCATTGAAATCCCAGAATTCATTAGACTCTATCGCTTCCGCCGCAGCGAGTTTGTCCTGGCTCTGATTACGACCGTGGGGGTCTTAGCTACAGATATTTTGGTGGGGGTAGGGGTTGCCGTTGGCTTATCTATGATTGATTTGTTTGCCAGAGTTGCTCGTCCTCATGATGCTGTTTTAGGAGAAGTGCCAGGGTTGCCAGGGCTGCACGACATTGAAGATTGGGAAGGAGCTGCGACAATTCCAGGTTTAGTCCTCTACCGCTATGACGCGCCTCTGTGCTTTGCCAATGTAGAAGATTTTAAGCGTCGTGCCCTTGAAGCCATAGAAGCTGAAACAACTCCCGTGGAATGGTTTGTCCTTAATACAGAGGCGATCGTGGAATTGGACATTACTGCTGTAGACATGCTGGAAGAATTACGAAACGAGCTTGCCAATCGAGGCATCATCTTTGCGATGACTCGCGTTAAGCGAGACCTCTATCATCAACTACAGCGATCGGGCCTTCTTGACAAGATGGGTTCAGAACAAATTTATCTCACGATACACACCGCGATCGCTGGCTTTGAGGCACGTCACCAACAGTTCAGCGAGAAAATTGAACAATAAAGATAAATACTGTTGATTGTCAGATTCATTGCCAAGCAAAGAAGTGCGTTGAGTCACAGAATGCGATCGCTCATGCAGATGACCTGACTGGGCGATTCCGATGGATTGGAAAAAACATAAGCTGATTGACTAGGGGCGAGGATGTTACTAACCTGTAGCTCACTCTGGACTCAATAAACATCAGCAATTCCCAGTACTGCCGTGGTTGAAGCGTTTAATACTGTTTTCACTCAACTCCTGTTTTTTGTTGGCTCTACTCTATCCTCTTCTTTGGTTGCATTACTCCTTTTCATGGGGCCTGCTTTAGGAGCGATCGCCGTTCGCCGCTCCCTGTCAGTGCGTTGGCATTTGCTTCTATTGGGGATTTGCATCTTTTATGGGGCTGTACCACTCCTCATGGGCTGGGGAGGATTGGCTCTGGCTGAGCGCTTTAGCTGCGATGTAGACATCACGATTTACAAGTGCGCCGAAAAGCCCCAACTAAGTGATTTGATTACAGCCCTGACTTTTGCCCCCTGGGGATTAATGATCACAATTCCATCCAGTGTATTGGGTGTCATAGGACTTGCGATCTCTTTAGTGCTCAGAGTGGTTAGCTCTAGTCAAGGAAGACAAACATCCCCAAGCTCAACTGCTGCTTTTTATCGTAACCACCGCCATAAGGTGATTGCAGGAGTCTGTACAGCGATCGCCCAACGATGGAATTTACCGCTTCTAGGAGTCAGGATTGCTACAGTCGCCTTAGCAGTCATCATACCCATATTGGCCTTACCATTATATTTCTGGTTGTGGTTGGCATTGCCGCTGGAACCCCAACTTTCATAGTTGGTTAGGAGCTGGAAGGCTATGGCGATCGCTTAGGCACATACTTTTTTGACCACAGGTAGTTCGCTCACTGTTTTCCACCAGGTCTGGAGCTTGGGAGCTTGAGCCGTAATCGCATCAAACTCTGGAGTTTGCGAAAAATAGATAAAGATTGGGATCAAAAAGAAATCAGCAATGCTAATCTCTCTGCCTAAGAGATAGGGACTGCCAGCGGTTAGCGACTCGATTGCTTCTAAGGCTGTTTTGGCAGGGGCGATCGCGGCTTGAATTTTGCTCTCGTCTGGTTGATCGCCTTGGCTAGGCACAATGAGGCGTTGGATGACGATCGCACCAATCACAGAGGGATAGAGATAGCTATCAATGATAGCCATAATCTGTTGCATCCGAGCCCGATCCAGCGGCTTACCAGGAGTAAATTTATTATTGGCAACCGTCGCGTCAAGATAACCAGTAATGGCAGAGGTTTCGTAGATCACGTCTCCATCTACCTCTAAGGTCGGTACTTTTCCAAAAGGATGCTTAGCGAGATACTCTGCTGATTGATTTTCACCATTAAAAATCCCAACACTCTTGAGATCATAATCTGCACCTACTTGTTCAAGGAGCAGTCGCACCGTCCGGACATAAGTACTGATAGGAGTGCCATAAAGGGTGATCTGAGTCATGATTTGCTAGAACCTTGGTGAAAGATTAAACAGTACCGCGAATAATTTGTCATTAATGTAAACCACTTTCATGTCCCAGCGGATATAGCTTTCGCCACTTCACGGCCCAAAAAGTTTTGGTGTTGCTAATAACGTCGATGCAGAAGTCATAGATGTTAACATGATTGTCATGAAACTTTGACTTTTGGAGTAATGACTCTACTAGTGTTTGGTGCTGCTCATTGAAACCTCATGAGCTTAACTTTCAGCGCCTAGACCTATAGAGCCAGCTAGAGTCAGCGAGTTGGAATTCCTCAAACACCATGCAAAAACACGAAAGACATCTTGAGCATTTACCGCACACTGAAGCAGCCGATCTCAAAATTCGCCTTCAGCAACATCAACACCTATTTATTTTGCTTTCAATTGCTGCTGGTCTGATTTTTCTTCAGGGATATATGATTGCTCCCCTGATACCGCGTTTGGCTGAGGTGTTTAATGTTCCAGTTCAAGAAATTGGATTTATTGTTCCAGCTTATATGTTGTCCTATGCCTTGACAGCATTGTTCTATGGTGTGTTGTCAGATCGGTTTGGGCGATGGTCTGTTATTCGCATCTCGCTGGCTATGTTTGTGATCTTTACGGCGCTGACCGCAACAGCCCAAACAGCTTCACAGATGGCAACTTGGCGTCTGCTCACTGGAATAGGAGCCAGTGGCGTGATTCCACTCACTTTTGCTTTGATAGGTGATTTATTTCCATTTGATCAGCGAGGCAGCAAGCTGGGATTGGTATTTGCAGCGATGGAAGGAGGAATGGCAGCAGGTTCCGCAGGAGGAGCTATTCTTGAACCATTTTGGGGCTGGCGATCGCTGTTTCTCGGTACGGCTGTTCTTGCGGCTTTGGTGCTTTGGCGGCTCCATCGTTACGGGGCACTATTTGACACACCGAGTATCGATAAACTCCCCCCCCTGCGCGAGATCTTTAGAGGATACAGCCAGATCTTATCTAGCTTTCGAGGACAGCGAACCTATGCCTATGTTTTATGGAATGGCATCTATCACTCCGGAGTTTATACCTGGTTAGGGCTGTACTTGTCGCAGCGTTATAACATGGATGCTTTCAACATTGGTCTCACCATTCTTGGCTATGGCATTCCCGGATTGCTACTGAGTTCGCTCATTGGTCGCGCTGTAGATCGTTGGGGTCGCCGCTGGCTGGTTCCATTAGGGTTGGTGATGGCAGCGTTAGGTGGAATGGCAATGATTTTTGAGATTCCCTCCTACGCGACAACTGTAGCTGTTTTGATCTTGTCCCTAGGATACGATTTGACACAGCCTTTGTTTGTGGGTATCGTGACCGATTTGGGCGATAGCAATAGCTTAGGCCAAACGATGGGACTCAAAGTGTTTGCCCTGTTCACTGGCTTTGGCATTGGTAGCTGGATATTTGGAGAGTTGCTACACTTTGGCTTTGCAGTTTCTCTCGCCCTATTTGGCGGTATTCAGTTAGTGGTTGGGTTGGTCGCAATTCCCCTGTTCTGGCAGGAAGTTCCCTCTCGGTTGCGATCAGAATCGCTTTAGTGTTGCCAGCTCTGAGGCTTTTACTAGAATCGATAGAGCCGCGATCGCCATTTTCAGCGCCTCAATTTGGTCGGCTAATTAAGCTCTGATTAACAAGAATACTCCGACAGCAATCATGACACAGCCAGCGACAGTGTTTATCCCTTTTCTCACTTTAGAACTGATCAGTACTCTGGCTCTATCTGCAATGAATGCGTAACCCAGTTTTACACCCCCTACGGCTACTACAGTGATTGCCATGATGATGAGGGTATCCACATAAGATATTTGAGAGAGATCCAGAAAAGCTGGGAAGAAACCAAGATAAAACAAGGTCGCTTTTTGGTCGGCTAATGTAATAGACAGCCCAGTTAGAAAGCTGGAGAGCAAGGAGGATTCCACAACCGCCGCTGTCTGTACATCCTGGGTTTTTGCGCGGTATAACCCTATCCCTAACCAGATCAGATAAGCACCACCCAGGTATTTAATCAGGACAAATAGGCTCCCCATCTTTTCTGCCAGAAATGACAAACCCCAAATGGCCATGATGATGAAAATAATGTCACCAACCACTATCCCTATAGTGGTGAACACACCATGAATGAAGCCAGATGTAGCTGATCGAGTAGAGACAGCCAACACGCTGACGCTGGGAATAGAAGCCAAGACAACCATTGCACTGAATAATGCAACAATGCTGCTAAATGTCATACTGCGCTTTATTCGTCACAAACTCGCCCATTAGGATAAACCAATTCCCCTGTCAAAGCGAGCATTGATACGCCTCCAAAGGTTCTCTAAGATTCAGTAACCGCACCTGCTTGGTCTGACTTGTTAAACAGCTCACGCGATAAACGATGGACGAGGCTGGAAGAAACATAGAGTAACGTGAAGCCAATTAGAGGATGGAGTACCTCCAGGTGAAGCGGAGTGTGGAGATGGATGCTGCAAAACTGTAGCCCAAGCAGCATAGGTAGGCTGGCTATGAGCGATCGAATCCTATCTGAGAAAGGAACAAGCAACGCCCCTCCTAGCAATATTAACGACAGCCCACTGTATCCCCTCACTAGCCAAATATGAACATTCCACCAAGCAGGATTGTGGAAGTAGGCGACACCAACCGTTAGTAATTGAGCAATCAAGCAGAGATTAAAGATAATCGCAATCGTATATAAGCAAATCTGTATCCAATGGGTAGAAGTGCGATCGCCACTGGGCGTAGATCCGAGGGAATCGCAATCAATTTCTGAATTTATGGTCATGTCAAAATGGCGCTTGCAATAAAACCTATTCCTATACTAGGAATGGCAACCCACTGTGCCCAGTCCTCGATCGAGTACTCTTTGAGGTACAACGATGATTTCCTTGCAGCTTTTATTTGAAGAAATTCACCAAATCAAGGATAAAGAAGCCCTGCGATCGCACCTGGCACCAAAAATCGGTGAGTATTTTTCAGCCAAGCGATCAGGGATATTCTTCTTCGATCAACTTTTAGCCGTTGGTGCAGCCTCTCTGAGGAATCGCAATCTTCAAAAAGTCCTGAACACTGCTTTATCTATCGAACATAATCCTGTGGCGCGCTACGTGGCAGAGCGCCATACACCTGTCCATGAAGGAGTAGTGACATCCCCCAAGGCATGGGCAATTATTTGTCCTCGCCCTGATCATTGGCATGTTATGGCAGGGCCACTCATTGATCAGGGGCAATTAGTCGGCTCAGTAGGCTGTACCCGTGATAAATCAATGCCTGCCTTTGATCACCAAAATTTAGCTGATTTAAGTGTCATTTGCTTACACTTATCCGTATGGACTGCCACTGTACGATGCGCACAAAACCTAGCGTTGGAGTCCCAGTGTCAACCCCTTAGCTGCGATCGCCTGACCCCTCGTGAATTAGAAATTGCCGAATTAGTCGCTTTAGGGCGAACTAACGCAGAAATTGGTCATCAACTTTGGATTACGGAAAATTCTGTAAAACAAGCCTTAAAGCGCATGTTTCGGAAGCTTGAGGTTTCATCTCGCGCAGAAATGGTTGCCCAGCTTTTAGATACAGCAAAAACTCCATCAAAAATTAGGGATCTTGCGGGATGGTCGTGAAAATGACTTTTCAATTTTCGTCATAAGTGAGAAGGGAAAACCGGGATCTTGATACAAATGTGAGGGGATTTTTTCTTTGATTTCCTCATGAAACTGGGGTAATTCGCTCCAATGTCGCCCACATTGTAGGTGGTGAGCGGTATGGTATCCCAAATTGCAGGTAAAAAAGTTGTACCAACGATCCGTGATGTTATAGGTTGCTTGATAAGGATCTGCTTGATCCAATCCAGCATGATGGTGATAGGTAACGTGGGCGGTCAGAAATAACAGCGCGATCATCGGAATGATGAAAATGATTAGGGTATTAGCCCAATTAACCCAAGCCAGTAACCCTAGCACGAATGCTGTTAGAAGAATGTTCTGAATCAGCCTGTTTCGGGATTTTGGGTAGCGTTTCCCTACGTTCAATGCGATTGGATAGGCCAGAATTCCCACTCTAAAGGTGTATTCCAGATGGGACATTAACTTCCCATTGGCATCTTTCCAAGCAGATTCATCTTTGGTTTGGTCTAAATAATTGAGATGGTGGCCGAGCGTATGGTGCAGAACCCAGGTTTCTCCGACAATTCCTGTATGCAACCCCATAATGAGTTCGATCAGACGGTTGGCCCAAGAGACAGTAAAGAATTTGCAGTGTTGATGGTGATGGTTCCAGCTACAGATCCATCCTTTGATACTGAGACTGGCGATCGCCCAAACAATAGGGATTAATATAGTGGGACTGAATAGAAAAACAACCAAATCAGCCGCTAAAACCAACAAGATGAACGCGATTAGGTAGTAATCGACTTTTTTTCTGGCACGCATTCTTATGTAAGTAGGCGAACATGGCTTAGCGACAAAATTACTTTGTTAGAAGCCTGTTCAATTGTACAGTTATGTGTCGTTTTTCTGCCTAATTATATCCACTGAAAAAGAGTTGGGCGATCGCCTTAAAACCGACTGACTGTTTTGATGCCTAACTCTCCTGTTTGGCGGCGTATGGACACACCTGAAACAAAGAGTTTTCTATAACCCATGCGGGCACTCTAGATGAGCTAGTTTGACAAACGGGAGAACCTCTATGAAGCTAATTCATGTTCATGGGTTTGCAGAACTTGAGCCAGAACCACTTATCGCCCAGCAATACCGGAAGTTTGCCAAGCAACTGCACTGGAATTTGGAGATCCAAGAGTTTAAGTGGAACACCTTAGAAGGTAATCCAACCAAGTTAGTTGCCAATTTTCATGAGTCTGGGCATCGCGTCAAAGAAGTTGCGGCTCGACTGGTGGAGGCAATTGCAGCCGAAAAAGAAGAAGTTATTCTATCGGGTCATAGTCTTGGCGGTGCGATCTTACTAGAAGCATTGGAACTTTATCCTAATTTTTCCAATCTTCATAGCGTGATTTTATTAGGTGCAGCTTATCCTCAAAAAAATACGCTCTCTCAGCTTCAGAATATAGCGCCTCGGTATTACGCATTAAATTATCACTCTCCTAGATGGGATTTAGTATTGAATCAAGTCTATTTCAATGCAAAGGGATGTACCGCAGTTGGAACGAATGGACTTTTGAATCCTGGCGTTTTTGATAATTTGACGGTGAATTGCACTCATGGTGGATACACCGGATATGCACGGTTAGCCCCTGGTATCGTTGGCCTTCTTGCTCATGCTCAAGGGATTAAAAGCCGTGAAAAAGCGAATAAACCTTGGCAACCGATTGCAATTGGTAATACAGAAGACTGGGATGATCTACATCATCCCGATGGGCATATTGTGCAAAGAAACTGCATCACGGGCTATTTTCGAGTTATTGAAGCAGGCGGTGTTCATCGAGAGCGATTTTATTCTGCATCTGTAATACCCCTTCTGGATGCGATCGCAGAATTGCCAAAATAAATGAGCAAGAATATCCTTGCAACGGCTTAGTAACTTTATCTCTGATTTAGAAAAAATCACTCAGATTAAGAAATTGGAATTTTAATAGCGAACTCAGTTCCCTTTCCCAATTCAGAAACTACTTCGATCGTGCCATGATGCTTTGCGACAATTTGCTGACTGATTGATAGCCCTAATCCTGTTCCTTTGCCAGTAGGCTTTGTCGTAAAGAACGGATTAAAAATCTTCTCTTTAATTTCAGGAGGGATTCCAGGCCCGTTATCTTGAATACGGATACAGACGTGGTTCAAGCCATCTGCACTCGTTTGGATCACAATCTGCTTGGATTTTATATCTCCCTCAAATAAGGCATCAGCAGCATTAGAAATGATATTCATAAATAGTTGATTTAGCTGAGCTGGATAGCACAGAATTTTGGGTAAAGCGCCATATTCTCGAATAACCTCAATCCCCTGCTTCAGCTTGTGGTTGAGAATTAGCAGTGTGCTGTCGATGCCTTCATGTAGATCCACGTCTTTTTGGTCTGCCTCATCCAATCTAGAAAAGTTGCGTAATGACAGCACAATATCTCTAATCCGACAGCTTCCCATTTGCATTGATACGACTAGACGCGGTAAATCACTCAACACAAATTCCAGATCCATCTCCTCCATGAAATCAGCGATTTCCGGAGAGCCTTGAGGAAAACGCTGTTGATAGAGTTCAATTAGAGTGATGAGATCTTGAACATACTTATCCGTGTAGGTGAGATTGCCGTTGATAAAGTTAACCGGATTATTGATCTCATGGGCAATCCCTGCCACCATTTGCCCTAACCCAGACATCTTTTCAGCCTGAATTAACTGTGCTTGAGTTCTCTGTAAGTTGTCGAGAGCCTGTTCTACATCTCTGGCCCTCGCCTCTGCCAGTATTGCAATTTCCTCCTTAGCTCTCAAAGTGTCTTTTAGTTTCAGTTCTCGTTCTGCTAGCTCATCCATCAACCGACTCTTTGCTTGCAAAAGAAAGAGAAAATCAGCAGCAGAATCATGAATCGCAAAGTCTTTTAGTTTGATGCCGATTTCGTTGAGCTGGCTAATCTCCGTAACCACAGGAGACCCCAGAAAGAAAATCACCTCGCAGTTTTCAACAGGCATCATTTGCCCTTTGAGAACCATTTCACTATGGAGCGATTGCAGCATGAATGTGCTGTGAGATTGCTTACTCAGGGCAGCAAAATCAGCAGTTTGCAGAATGGGGCGCTTAATCTGGAAGCACTGGTCAAGTTGTGACCCGATGATGTTAGGAATAAGCCGCTGCAAAACCTCTCCAGCCTGAACAATTGTGCGATCGCCCTTGAACACAAAGTGAAAAGGAAATGCTTTCGCCAGCAACTGGGGTGACAAATTGAAGTGAGGCTGCATGCAAGCTTCAGTGGGGTTTGTACTGGATAGTGAACTCATCATGATCTGCACCGTCAGACTTGCTTTGAGTCTGGGTAACTTCAACATCCGTATTTAAGTGTGTACCTAAGCCTTTTACCAATCCCACTACCATTGGAGCTAATCCCTCTCGATGTGAATGATAGTGGAGGTGCAGCGTTTGTTCCTCAACTTCCTCACAAGCAAAAGATGGCGGCTGGAGTTGTGGGAAACTGACTCCCACGCGGGTATGCAGATCATCCAAGTTCTGCAAAAATTCGGGAAGCGTATCACCGCTCATGGCCATCAGTTCACCATAGCCTTCCCCGGAGGTGTATTGCACCCAGAACTCACCAAAGGCTTGCATGATAGCTGAAGCAGGTAGATCCAAAACCAGACTCGTAGCCTTCACAAGTCGGTGGGTCAAATCATCCGGGTAAGATTCCATGCTGATAAACGTATCAACCTCGACTTCAGCCTTATGCCGAATCTCATTCCAGGTTTCTTCACCGAAACGAGTACAGACCATGTCGTGAATTGCTTTGTTGACTAAACCGTACATAAAATCTCCTATGGTGCTGTTTCAAAACGGCCGCGTAGTTTGCTTGCAAACCTTTTGAGATTAGGTCTTTTGAAGGCGATAAATAAAGCGTAACTCAGTCTCAACGCACTCAGATCGTCCGTCCCAGTGCCCTAGCTAGGTGTGACGCAGTTTGGTGAAATGGCGGATCAGGTATGCTGCGAGGACAAAGAACGGTGCCCAGCCAATGAGAAAGAGAAAAAACGCTGGCGAAAATGAGCCAGGTTGGTTGCCTAGATATGCGTTGGTAGATAGATCATCACCCTTGATTGCTATGGCGATCGCGGGTCCAAACCCTTGAAGCGCTCCCCACCAACTGAAAGCTGCCAAGCAACTCATGCCAAGGCGATGTTTTGCCACATCCGCCGCACGCAGATGATTTGAAGATGTGGGCGATCGCGCCATAATGATCACAATCAGAATGAATGTCCAGATCATCCACAGCGCCCCAGTCCACGGATTTAGGCGCAAAGCAATGATGGCTGTGAGGATTAGCCCAGTCGCGACGAGTAGACCAGGCACGATCGCGATGCTTGCCCTACTAGGTTGCCGATGGAAGATCCGTGGTGGTGTGACCTCTCGTAAAATGTAAAGGATGCAAAGACCCACAAACATAAAACCCAGACGGGCTGGATAAGTGGGAGGCATGCTGTAACCTGCGTATTTCGTGTGGTTTTCTTGCACAAAAAAGCAGAGTCGAACCACGTCGAGCACAATACCCGTAAGTACCACAATGACCATCGACCCAGCAAAGAGATCCCCGGAACGCACGTGAAATTTGCTGCCTTTTCGCGTTCTGAAAGCAATAAGAGCTGAGATCGGTGCGATCGCCCCAGCAATAATGTGGAGCAGAAGTATCATCAAGAAAATGGAGTTTGCCAAGGAGCTGCCGTAACTGACTGGCTTGTGAAGCAAGAACGTTGATTCCACTGCTCCCTCCTACTTTGACTTCATTACTGTCTTCCCAAGACTAGCCTTCACTATAAAATGCCATTTTCAATTTCATCTAGATAGATGAATCTGGGCGCTTTGACACCAGCTTGTTTACGAATTTCGACTAATTGTTCCGACTCGAAGAAATTCTTGGCGTTTTGCAATGAACTCCATTGTGAGAAATGCACGATATTGTTAGCGTCATTTTCAAACCTGAGCAACTGATAACTGATTTCTCCGGCTTGCTTTCGGATTTGGGCTGCGTCATCAAAAATTGTTTTCCATGCTGAGTAATCTTCGACTTCGTGAATAATAAGAACGTATTGCATATCTCCCTTTGAATTCTCCCTACGAATAGCTTTTGCGATCGCCTTCTACCGCAAATACTTCCTCTTGATATCTACGATAGAGAGTAGATAGGTGCGATCGGGCAAGGTTATACCTAATAGTATAAAACTGCTCCTGTGCCTTGTTCTTTAGGATTTATTGATGATGCGATCGCCTTGAAATTTATCTCAGCAACCAGGACAATGGTATTTTCTGGTAACGCCCAGTATCACCAGGTGCGAGTGGAAGAGTTGGTTGGCGAGTAAGTCCTACATCGAGTGTTCTGGTGTATGCCTAAGTTAGGCGGCAAATAATATACGACATTTGCTGCTGTGATAAATCCGTTAGTGGTAATATTCAATTTCGTTAATGAATTCACAGTATTCGATGGGAACAGTTCTCACTCGTGGTTTGCCAAGAACCGTATCAGAAATTTGCCCATACCAAATAGCATAATGGTCTTCCGGAATGTTTTCATCATCTGGAAGCCCCACGACAATCCCAACGGAGCCACCTACATTAACGAATTTTCCGAGCACATCCTTCTCGTTCATAGATGACGCCTAACAGTGAAACTTAACAACGGCAATTAACCTTTGTGACCTAAACCAAAAAGTAATGTTTTGATTCTAATCCGCAGTCACTTTTATTTATCTTAAACAGAAGTTTTTTCAAGAAGAAAGCGTGGCAAGTCTTCTTCAGAAAGCCATCTTCGGCATATATTTAGTGTGTTTAACCATTCGTCTATAACTAGGCTTTCTTTCTGCGAATGTTCGTTACGATATCCCACACTGAGATTAACGCCAGTAATTTCTCGGCACAACGTGACAATATCAGTATAGGCAAAGCGATCGGGTTCTGTATATCCGGTTGTACGCTGCACATAGTTTCGGAATTCATCTGTGCCAACCGAGTAACACTTAAAGTCTGAGCCATGCCGACGATCTAGTTGGATCATAAATTGGTGTTGAGTATTGATCTCGTCTGCAATATCAGAATTTTTTGGATCACTCATTAACCAGTTACTTCCTAAACCTCCTGATTCCTCGCCATCAGTTATTAGTAGTGAATGACCTAAATCCTTGAGTAAATACAATATTGCACATCCTGCTCTGTCATCAGCTCCAATTCCATAGACTGAGCTTGAAGATTGAAAAACACCGTTAGAGAAAATTAGTTCATGTTTTGCATCTTCAGGTATCTCAATAGAATTATCCCAAACTGTATCAGCATGAGCCACCAGCAAAACTTTATCCTTGCGCTGCCCTTTGATGTAAAGAAACCGCTCTGGCCGTTCTCCTCGGAAAACGATCTCTCTATTAGGGATGCTTAAAAAGTATTGAAAAATAGGTTCTGAATCTTCTAGTGGAATTTCTAGAAACTTTTTGAGAATCTCAATATCGTTCATTCTTGAGGGTTAGAAACTTTTGCAGAGTTTATATTCCTATATAATCACAATTTACAATAGAGCCGACACAGCACATCTTCCATGCTAATCTCGACTTTAGTTGTCTAGTGCGATCGCTTATGGGTAGCCAATCTACAGCCAAAACTATTTTTCTGCTCGCCTCTATGGTAGTTTGGCTCATCGTTGGGGCGGCACTGATATATCTCTCTCCTCTGCTTGCAGATCTATTGGTGTCCTCTGATCGCACCCATCTCTGGATGACGAACCTCAGCCGTGGTGGTTACGACCCTATGTGGGCTGAGATTGGCGGAGGCATTGCTCTGGCTATCAACATAGTGGCGAATATCATCTGGTATCAGCGATTTGAAGGAAAGCTTTAGGCCATATATTTTTTAACTCGCTATCTCCTCGTTTCTGCATCGTTTCTATTAGTTAGCGATCGCCAATATCCCTTCTAACTTGATAGAGCTATTTCAAGTTCTTGGGTTGGGCGATCGATCTTCTCTCTGATCTACCATTGGAGAACCGAATTTTACTGAGTAGCTTCCATTGATGTCTACCAATTCACCCTCTCCTAATTTTCTGCGTCGCTTCTATCGGTTAGCGATCGTCAATATCCTTTCTAACTTGATGGTGCCGTTGGCAGGGTTGATAGATGTCGCTTTTTTGGGACACTTGTCTGAAATTCGGCACTTGGCAGGGGTGGCATTAGCGACTGTCTTGTTCAACTATCTCTATTGGACTTTTGGCTTTCTCCGCATGGGCACTACGGGGATGACTGCTCAAGCCGTAGGGAAGGGCGATCGCGATGGAGTATTGCTTGTCGGTCTGCGGCATGGGTTAGTAGCGTTAGGGATAGGCTTGGTAATTTTGTTGCTGCAAGTGCCATTGCGGGCGATCGGGTTTACCCTGCTCAGCGCCACAACGGACGTAAAGCTAGCGGGCCAAGCTTATTACAACGCCTTGATTTGGGGTGCTCCAGCCACACTGATTAACTATGTATTGATGGGTTGGTTTTTGGGGCGAGAGCAGAGCGGTAAAGTCTTGTTGCTCTCTGCCATTAGCAGCCTCACGAATTCTTTTATGGATTACTTCTTTGTGGTGCGTTGGGGTTGGGAAAGTGCAGGGGCGGGAGCTTCTACTACATTGAGCCAATATCTCATGTTATTCACTGGTATGTGGCTTGTATGGCGAGAAATTCGGTGGTCGCAGGTACAGGCGATCGCTCCTAAAATTTGGGAACCTGTCACCCTCAAAGCTGCATTCACGCTCAATCGTCAGATTCTCATCCGTACCTTTGCGCTAATTTCTACCTTTGCCATCTTTACCAACCTCAGTTCTACCTTTGGCACCACTGTCTTAGCCACCAACACGGTTTTGCTGCAAGTCGTGACGTTAGCGGCTTACTTTATTGATGGCCTCGCCTTTGCCACTGAAAGTTTGGCGGGTATCTTTCGGGGTCAAGGCACAAATGAGCAATTACGATTACTGCTGTGGATTTCGGGTGGTACCAGTTTTGTCTTGGGGTTGGGATTCGCGATCGCCTTTATCCTCAGTCCTAGCTTCTTCTTCGGACTGCTCACCAACCACACCGATGTTTTGCACGGAATCAATCAGTATGTGGCGTGGCTATTGCCTGTTCTCAGTTTTGGTTCGATCGCTTATATGCTGGATGGTTATTTTATTGGCTTAACAGCAGGAAAAATTTTGCGAAAGTCGGTGGTGGTAGCGGCTGTGGTGGGTTTCGCACCTATGGCGATCGCGGCTTGGTACTGGCAAAATACCCATCTTTTGTGGTTCGCGCTGACTCTATTTATGACCACAAGAGCTTTGATGCTGGGGAAACAAGTGCCTGAATCTTTGCGATCGATTTAGTGATTGGGAGACTGCTTGAATTCTATTTTGAATGTGCAGTAGCAGCCTCCCCAAAAAAATTTATCTGGGCAAACTGCCTATACTCAAAGGCACCATCTCTCCTTTGGTAGTAAAGCCCAATAACATGGATTCTTGCGGTCGAATTAACTTGCCTGTCAGAGCGCAGCGTTCTTCCTGTTGAGCCGTGGCATCGACGCTGGCTCGGATATCGGAGAGTGAAATTTGGGGTTGAGCGTTGCCAGATTTCTGCCGCACGAAGTCCCACAAAATGTCGCGAACCAATGCCTGATAGCCTTGATTGCCTGACAATTCCTTCAAGTGCTCTTTTAGCTCGCGTTCCAAGCGAATACTAGTAACTTCCATTTCGGTGGTGGGGGTGCGAGTAATCGTATGCATGATTTTTTCCTCTAAAGATCTGGACATGCTTGTAATACAAGTGTAGTATGTAAACAGTCAAATGCAAATTTATCGGTTGAGCGAGTCTTCAGTGAGTCTTTTACCCACCACCCACAATCCACGGCATACGGCCAATTGCCCCGGCAGTTGGAATTCGATAGACATGCCCGTGGAATTTTTGTTGGCGGCAGGCTACGGCCTATCGCTAGCAGCAACGAGTGCAGGCAAAAGATTGGCAGGATCGCAGCGACCATTTGATGGCATTAATCAGCAGCTTGGCCTCAGACAAGAGGCAGGGCGACGAAGCGGGCGGTACAGGTGCAGAAATGCTGTACCCACAAAAGACTAGAAAACTCACCAGCAGTGTTTTCCAGCCCCCGCTTCTACTCAACAGAAGTGGGGGTTTTTAGTATGAGGAGTCAAACCGTGAGGATGACAACGAATGTTTTAGAGCAATCGGTGGTGGTGTTCTCCAAGAACTACCTCCCCCTGAGCCGCATCAACATCAAGCGGGCGATCGCCCTATTGGTAATTGGTAAAGCCGAACCGATGTCCCTAGAAGATCAAGAAGGTGTGGCAGGTTGGCAAGTTCGTTCTCCTAACTTGATCTTTCATGTGCCCAATCACATTCGCCTCACGGTTGCCAGTACAGAGCGACTCTGGAAAATCCCAGCCGTCAGTCGGCGAGAAATTCTGCGGCGTGACCATCACACCTGTCAGTACTGCGGCAGCACCAAGCGTTTGACGATTGACCACATCGTTCCCCGCTCGAAAGGCGGAAAACACACTTGGGACAACGTAGTTATTGCCTGCGAACGGTGTAATCAGCACAAAGGCGACCGCACCCCTCATGAAGCAGGCATGACCCTCCGAAGCAAACCTAAAGCGCCCATTCATCCCACCATCGCTTTCGCTGAACAGTTCTGGCAAGTTCGTAAAGAGGAACCTCCATGCTGAAACTTACCTACACCGACATGGGTTTGCACTTAGAGCGGTTGGCCCAATCTCCTGAGGAGCTAGTAGCCCGACGCGCCATCTTAGCGCTCCGCATGAACCAAAATCTGCATCTTGAGCCTAGCCGAGCTGCCTTCTTGCTCCCTGCCGACCTGCCAGAATTACCGATGCTGGTAGCGACAGTACGACAAGAAAAAGGAGATGCGATCGCCCTCTGCCCCGTCTGCGAGGACTACGTTGAAGTCAGCCTACGCGGTATGTGGATTGCTCCAGAAGTAGATGCTCATGAAGGCACCTTCATCGCAGTCATGAGCGATCGCTTAGAGTTTCTACTCCACAAGCTCTGGCAAGTTAGCCAAACGCAAGTTTCTTTCTTGTTATGAGCGGGTGAGCTAAACCCGCAGCAAAACTAAATTTGTACCATAGGAGAGGGTAGCCATCTATCCTCTCTTATTTTTGATCGTCTTTCTCCTGCTCTGAACACATGCAGTGCCAACTTTGCGATCGCTGTGCTACCGAAGCAATGCCAAAATCAAACCAACGGCTAACAGTCCCATTAGCAAGACTAAAGGCACATAAGTAGAATGTTTTTCTGTACGAGCAGTTGAGAGAAGCCACTTTTCTAACATAAAGCAATCAATCCACTCACCCGTCTCAGCCCGAAAGCTAGTTTTGCGAAGCAGCTTATAGCCTCTCGCCTGATAGAAATCAACAGCCGTGAGCGACGAGGTCACCCACAAAGAGCGATATCCTTTTTCGATCGCGGCTGCTTCTAGTGCTTGTAAAACCTGAGTCCCAATCCCTTGTCGAGCAAACTGAGGATGGGTATAAACTGCGGTGATTTGCTGTCTCTGCGTTGACAAACCGGAGAAACCGACTAGCTCACCTGCGGATTCTGCTAAAAAGATAACCTCATCGCGTCCCCGCCAAGCTGCTTGTCCTGTAACTAATGCCTGAATTTGCTGGGCATTGTAGTTAGTAGAACTGAGGATTTCCAAAGCTTGGGTTTGTAACTCAATCACGCGATCGAGGTCTTCTGGTCGAGCTAGACGGATCTGGATGTCCATGCCCTAGCGAGACTGATAATATTTGTACTGCCGAGTCTTGGTGAGATACTCTAAGTAGCCTTGACGCGGCTCATAGCGAAAGTAGCCGTTGGCTTCGGAAGCATCATCATCAAATGCCATCCAATACGGGCCTAGCTCTTTGGTAGTGATTTTACGAGTCAGGCAACCACGGGCATTACAGGTTTTCGTGGTGGTGTTGGTCAGAGTAATGGTTTCTTTGCCATCGTTTCGTACATAAGTCCCCAGCGGAATCATCTCCGATAAAGTTGCACCTTCAGGCCACCAAGCCTGAGTCGGCGGAGCAACCACCATGCCGATCACAAAAGTAATAGCAGTTAGCGCAAGGGAGGGTAATAGTCTCATCAGAGGTTGGCGACGCGACGCGATCGCTGAGTTTTGAGTGCCATTTAGCACCACTTTGAGCAATAGCTACCGTCTATTAGTGGCTGATTGCGGATGCTGTTCCTAAAATTCCCTAATTGCTGACGTCGCTAGCGATACCGTGATGTTGATTTTATTCTTTGGCGATCGCGAATTATGGCTAACGCATAGAGGGCGATCGCCTTTAGGCATCAAAGGTTAGAGTTATCGAGTTCTATTAGCCGGGATACGCTCGCTCTCAGCCCCAATCCATTGCTGCACATTGACCGCAGCATCTATTTTGGCCTCTAAATCTGTCAGCTTTTGGGGAGCATCGGGTGAAGCTAGGTAATGATACACTGTTTTGGATTTACGGCCCATCTGGAAGGAAGTAATCGCAGAAGGAGCATCGGTAGGCCCGCCTTCATATCGATCTTGCAAGTTGAAGTATTGAATCCGTTGAAACTCCAGCATCAGTTGTCTCGCTTTCATTGGGCTAATTCGGGTAGTTCTAGTCCCTTTAACCTTGACGAACTGGTTTCCTTCGTAAATAACTCTGCCATCAGCGTAAACGGTCAACTTGTACATCGGGCAGAACCCAAAACAAGCTGTGCGTTCTAAGGTGATCACAGACTGTCGGACTGCACGACGAGGTTGCAAAACCACCTGAGACAGCAAAGTAGTTTTGTCAGCCTTTAAAGGCGGAGATACAGCAGTTATAGCTAGAGCATTGCTGCTTAAGGTTAGCAACAAACTCAGACTTAAAAATATTGATGGTCGCATCACAGTTCCTTCACTAAAGCGATCGCTACTGATTAAGAATCCGTTTCGCGCTTGCACGTTCCACCCGACAGGCTGCTCTAAATGGATAAATTTGGTAACGAGATTATGGCTAGCTGATGAAGCGATCGCCCCAGTAAGGGCATAGTTTAACCTACTCACTTTACTTCAGCTCTTGCTATAAGTAACTAAGTAACCAGGAAGCATCTGCGATCGGAGATGTTTGCTAGCAATTAAGGCGAGAGGATGGCAAGAGGATGGCAGCCAACATCAACGTGGCTTTGGTGCATGACTACCTGAGTGAGTACGGAGACGCAGAGCGGGTGCTCCAGGTGATCCATCGTCTTTATCCAGACGCACCACTTTACACGGCTTTTGTGGACTATCAGCAACTAGGTGCTGAGGCTAAACGCTTTGCAGGCTGGGATATTCGGACCACATTTGCTCAAAAGCTACCTGGCATCGCTCATCCTCATCGCTGGAGAGGCCTACTTCCCTACCTCTGGGAGAACATAAACCTATCTGAATTTGATTTAGTGATTTCTTCGTCTGGTGATTTCGTGAGTAAATCAGTCTTGACCAGAGCTGAAACATTGCATATCAGCTATTGCCACACACCACCGCGCCATCTATGGGAACGGTTGCGATCGCGCCCCCAATATCCCCGTTGGTACGATACCTGGTTGGATACTCGCTTGAGGCAATATGACTTTTATGCCTCCCAAAGAGTTGATCGCTACATCACCAGCTCCCACACCACCGCCCGTCGTATCCATAAGTTTTACAGCCGCCCAGCAGAGGTGATTCCGCCCCCAATCAAAGTCCGTGGCGAAGGTCAGGCAGGCGATCGCTACTATCTGTATGTGGGCAAGCTGAGCCGTCAAATGCAAGTTGATCTGGTGGTCAAGGCTTGCACCCAACTCGATCGCCCACTGTGGATTGTCGGCACAGGCAAAGACGCGGAATATCTGGACTTGCTGCGTAGTCTTGCTGGCCCGGAGGTGAAATTTTTAGGGGAAGCGCCAGAAGAGGCTCTGCCTAGCCTCTACGCAGAAGCCAAAGCTCTAGTTTTTCCTTGTAGTAGTGCTGACTTTGGTAGAGAAGCGGTAGAAGCGATGGGACATGGTATTCCTGTCATTGCTTCCCAACAAAGTGGATTGCGGGAAGCGGTGTTAGATTACAGAACTGGATTACTCTTTCCCCAACCCACAGTCGAGAGTTTAATTGACGCTCTCAAGCAATTTGAAGGACTCCGCTTTTCCTCGGTTGCCTGTATAGAGCGGGCGGAAGAGTTTGCCGAATCTGTCTTTGTGGATCGGCTGCAATGGTTTATTGCTCAGGCTCTCGATGCCCACAACTCCGCTGGCGTGGATCTAGAACGTGATAGTTCCTTTGCCTAGCGATCGCTAAACATCGCTAAACGGTTTCTGTTTCGGCCTCCACCACTTCTCGCACCCGATAGATGGGTCTATTTTGAGACTCGTGATAAGTTCGCATCAGCAGTTCTGCCAGCAAACCAAAACTAAATAACTGTATCCCTGCCAGGAATAAAACTACTGCCAGGATCAACAAGGGGCGATCGCCAATACTTTGACCCAAGCCTAACTTGAGGAAAGTTAAATAGCTCCCTAGCAGCACTCCAGCCACCATTGAAGCTAAGCCAAAGCTGCCAAACACATGCATTGGACGGGTCAAAAACTTCTTCATAAAGAAGATCGTGAACAGGTCCATCAAAACTCGTAGCGTCCGACCCAAGCCGTATTTACTCTGCCCAAAACGACGAGCATGATGACGTACCGGAATTTCGGTGATCCGGGCTCCTTCAATAAAAGCCAGGGCGGGCAAGAATCGGTGTAGTTCTCCGTAGAGATTCATATCTGCAACGAGTTCCGCTCGATAAGCCTTGAGGGAGCAACCGTAATCGTGCAGTTTCACTCCTGTGACATTGCCAATCAGCCAGTTGGCAATTTTGGAAGGTAAGAGTCGTGTCAAAGCCGCATCTTGCCTAGCTTTACGCCAACCACTGACCAAGTCATATCCTTCATCTAAACAAGCCAGCAGGTGAGGGATGTCTGCTGGATCATTTTGCAAGTCGCCATCGAGAGTAATCAATACCTTGCCACGGGCATGCTTAAAGCCAGCCGACATCGCTGCGGTTTGTCCATAGTTGCGTCGCAGGATCACAGCCCGCAGATCCGTCCGAGTCTGGGCTAGCTGCTTGAGTAATTCGGTTGAGCCATCACTGGAGCCATCATCAACACAGACAATTTCGTAGCTAATTTGGTTTTCAGTCACAGACGTTGCGATCGCCTCAATCAGGTGCGGAAGGCTTTCCACTTCGTTATAGATGGGTACGATGACAGAGACTTGAAGAGCTGGATCAGAGAAAGCTGGATTGGGGATCTGAGCCTTAGTGGTAAATGAAGTACTCATTGTGGTAATTGCTGCTCCTCGCGACTCTCAAGATACTCAAGGGTGACCTAGGGTACATCCTATCAATATCTTTGCGTTGGCTGATTGATTATTTGCGCTAGCTCATTTCACCTTGTTCAACCACAGCTCATCTTTGTGGTTGGTAACTCGCGATCACACGTCCTGCACCCCGCAATTGCCGATAATAAGTTTGGCTCACAATATCTCCTTGCTCAGACAGGCGATCGCTGCCAATTCCATTTCGACCCTGCTCTTTGCCGGAACTATGGAGATAAGATTGATCCCCTACATATAACCCCACATGCGTTGCTTTTTCTGGAGACCCAAAGAAAACTAGATCTCCTGGTTCTAGGTCTGTCACTTCGATCGCTTGAGTAAATGCTTCTTGTTGATAGGCATCTCGCGGTAATTGAATCCCGACAGAGGCAAAAGCGGCCTGCATCAACCCAGAACAATCATAATTTGGCCCTACAGTGCCGCCCCAGAGGTAATAATTGGGTTGCTCCATTGCTTTGTAGACAAAAGCGATCGCCTCTGGTAATCGAGCTTGAATTTCTGTAGCATCCAGCGCGATCGCTTGGTAGGGCATAGTAGCCACAACAAGTTCGCTAACATCTGTCGTCCGTAGCCACCCTGGATAGTCATCTTCACACAAACGTACCTGGATAGCGGCGCTATCAGAAGACTTGGGGGTTGTGGCTGGTAAGGAGATAATTTGGAGATGTCTGCCAACCGCAGCTTGAGTGGCTAAGCGATCGCTTTCTGGCCCGTCATAAAGGTCTAAGTTGGCTTGGCACTGATACTCTAGCTTTTGAGCAAGATCAGGATTGAAAGCCGCTTGTAAATCGCTCAAAGAAACCATTGATCAAAAAATTCGGTGGGGACAGGGGGATAGACCCTTAGCTATTATGCACGCGGGTTCTGAAACCAGGTACGGTGGAAAAGGCCTGATTTATTGGCACTATTCAAAATTAATTGTGTAATCACAAGCTATTCTGCTGCAATCTAGTCATCTATTTACTGAGTTCATCCATCAAGTCAAAATGACATTTTTCCGCAAAGACGAACAACTGCAAACTTTAGGCGATCGCGTCCTAGAGGCTACCTGGGCCGAATTTCCTGGCTTAGCTCGTAATCAAATTGCCCTAACCTGGATTGTCTACGATGCCCCAGTCCCCGTGAATACCGGAGGAGCCTTAAGCCCGGAAGCTTTCTGGAACCACGAAGTTAGAGGCTTTAGCTATAGAGGTCTAGAGCGGATCTATCCGGCAAGTATCGTGAAGTTGTTTTACCTAGTCGCGATGCACGAATGGCTAGAGAAAGGCATGATTCAGTCGTCAGCGGAGTTGGAACGAGCAGCCCGCGACATGATTGTAGACTCCAGTAACGATGCTACCAGTTTAGTCGTTGATGTTTTGACTGGCACTACTAGCGGCCCAGAACTACCTCCTGGCCCCTTTGAAACTTGGAAGCAGCAGCGCAATCTGGTTAACCGCTATTTTCAATCCTTGGGCTGGCCAGAACTGGAAACCGTTAATCTCAATCAGAAAACTTGGTGCGATGGTGCTTACGGTCGCGAGCGGGCGTTCCTCGGAGAACTGATGGAAAACCGCAATATGCTGACGACAGAAGCGACGGCGCGTTTGGTTCATGGCATTGTGGGAGGGGTGGCTGTCTCGTCCGAGCGATCGCAAGCCATGATGGCCTTGATGAAGCGCAGTCTCAACCCGACTGATTTGGCAGCAGATCCCGAAAATCAAGTGACTGGTTTTTTAGGCGCAGGTGTTCCTCAAGCAGCCCAAGTTTGGTCGAAGGCAGGGCTTACCAGCCAAGTGCGTCACGATGCCGTCTATATCGAGTCAGATGGGAAACAGCCTTACTTATTAGTTGTGTTTACAGAGGGCAAAGCCCACAGCCAAAACGAAGCGATCTTGCCATTCGTGTCGCAGCAAATCGCGGCTGTGATGGATGACCTTAGCCCTTTTAAAAATTAGAGCCAACTACGGAGGAACTATTAAAGCTCCGGTAAAAGTCGCTACAAGCTGATAATCCTGCCAAACAGGGTCAAATAGAATCTCTGTCTTAAGAATGTGTCGAAATTGTTCAAAATTCCCTAAATTGGAGGAACGGTGACCAATTTGCCGATACATTTACCTATAGCAAAAGATAAACGTGAGCTAGCTAAAACTATAGGTTGACCTAGTTTTAGTTCAACACACATTGAGGAGTGCCTGTGAATATTACTTTTTTCGGACGTGTTTCTTCCTTACTCAGCCTCAGCGCTCTATTAATGGTTTGTGGTACCTTGTCGGCCCAAGCGGAAACTGTGGATGTGACTGCAACCTCAGATTCTAACTCGGCAGACACTTACTCCTTTAGCACCGCATCTCCCGTGTTGTTTGCCAACCAGACTGAGCCTGCTAGCCCTATGGGTACGATTCAGGCAGAAACTGCTCCCACAGAAATGGCACCTGCAACGGTCGCAGACGTATCTACAGATTTGTCTGTGGAAACAGCAAAAGTAGCACCAGTCCCAGGAACGACTGCTACATCTGCTCAAGTGTTGACTGAGCCAACGGCTACTCCTTCTAGCCCAGTCGAAGCGATCGCTCCTACCACTGAAACGGAAGCACCTAAAGTCGCTCAATCGATTGAGCCTGGTCGCGCTACCCGCTCTGGTTCTAGCTATGTCGGCGTGGGTCTGAATGTGGGCATTACTGGAGATACAGCGCTGGGTGATACGAACTTCACAGTCCTCAGCAAGATTGGCTTAACCCCTACCATCTCGGTTAGACCTTCAGTGATGATTGGCGACGATGCTGATATCTTGATTCCAGTCACTTTAGACTTCCCCAGCTACACGGCTGATGGTGTGGGCATTTCTGCCGCTCCTTATGTGGGTGCAGGGGTTGCCATCACGACTGGAGATAGTGATGTAGTTAGGCTGCTGCTGACTGGTGGTGTAGACGTGCCTCTGACTCCACAATTTACTGCTACGGCTGCTGTGAATGCCGCTGTGTTTGACGATACGGACGTTGGCCTTCTGCTAGGAGTTGGCTATAACTTTACTTCTCGGTAAGTTCTAGTCATCCTTAGGGCATTTAAAACCCCCTGCTAGCTCGTAACAGCTTCAGGGGGTTTAATTTAAGGCAGATTGCCAATGAGCTTACCAATGAGGGCGATCGCCAGCCTTTAAACGGGTCTAGATCCCTCGCCTACTCTTTATTCAGGCTGCACTTTACCAACATTGGCTAAGGTGCCATCGTCTTTGACGCTCCAAACATCGTAGCTACCGACCACATCTCCATTTTCGTCAATGTCAACGTTGCCGCTAGCACCTTGGTAGTTAATGTCTTGGCCTGCCCGCAAGAGTTTCAACCCTTCACAGACATCTGAGACTTCGGTTCCGGGCGCATTAGCCACATCTCGCAACTTGCTTTGAATGCCTGCCCCTGTGTTAGCTTTAGCTGCTTCCGCCGATAGCATTAACAGGGCTGTAGCATCCCAAGAATGAGGGACGTAAGCACTCACGGCTTGCCCTTTCTTTTCTTGCCAGAGTTGGGCTAAGGCATCTAAAGACTTACCATCGGCTCCAGGCACGGTGCCGATCGCGTTGGTAATGATGAATTTACCGTCACTCGTTTTGCCGACCTGTTTGGGAAACTCATCACTCTTGACGCCATCGGTTAGCATAATCTGCACCCCTTCCGTCAGGCCTTGCTCATAAGCAGACTTCAGTAATAAGCTACCTGTCTCGGCGTAGAGAACTGCTACAACTGCGTCCGGTTTGCCCCCAAAGGCAGCAGCAGCTTCAGTTTCAAAGGTGGTGGCTTTGGGATCGTAGCGGGTGGGTCTGGCTTCATTGACCACTGTGCCGCCTTGTTTCTTAAAGGCTTCCACGAATTCTTTTTCGAAGCCAACGCCGTAGTCGTTGTTGATCACGATGGTCGAGACTCGTTTGAAGCCGCGATCGCTCGCCAACTTAGCTAAGGCTCTGGCTTGGTAAGTATCGGGGGGTGCAGTCCGTGCCCAGTATCCTTGAAAGTCACCCTTCTTCGCCCGCTCTGTAAACACAGGACTGGTGCTTCCGGGTGAAATCAGCATCACTTTGTTGCGAGCAGCCACATCCACAGCGGCGCTAGAAACGCTACTGGCAAAAGAACCGACCACGCCAGCGACTCTATCCGCTTCAGCCAGCTTCGTCATCCCTTCGGCACCTGCGGTGGGATCAGTTTGGTCATCCTCGGCTACCAGCGTCACAGGTTCACCATTCACGCCGCCACATTGGTTGGCTTGTTCTACAGCCAAGGGCACAGAAGCTAGCATGGCCTGCCCAATGGGTGCTAAGTCACCTGTGGCTGGCAGCAGGGAACCAATTTTTAATCCCTTAGCATTGGTAGTAGAGTCAGTCGAGTTATTTTGGCCTTGGCTGCCTTGATTGGTGTTAGCCGCATCTTGGCAGGCAGTCGCTAGTAAACTAATTAAAGTTGTGATGGCTAAAGTGATTGCTAGGCGCGGCCTCAGACCACTTGCTGAAGCAAAATTTTTCATTTGAACCCAGTACTCTTCTATGGTGCAAATGAATCATGACTGAATTGCTGGGGAAACTCAAGTTTGTGAGGGGCAGACTGCTAAAAACAAAAAAGGCCCAGATGTTTCTGAGCCTCAGTCGTAAATGTTCTTTTGGAACGGAGAGGGAGGGATTCGAACCCTCGGTACGGTCTTACGATTCGTACAACAGATTAGCAATCTGCCGCTTTCGACCACTCAGCCACCTCTCCAGGGTGACGGTAAACTATCATAGCAGACTTTTCTCAAAACGAACACAGCAATCTATAACTTTTGGTAAACAGTTTGCTGGCTCTGCAGTCAGTCACGGCCATGAAGCTTAATCATTCTACCCCACAGTTGCGGTTATTTGGCTATTTTTTTTTAGAGAGCGTATGAAAGGTTGGTTTTGGTCGTCTTTCTGGGTTTGCTGACAAAGCGGAGGGTTTCCAACCTGCCCGTACCCCTTACCAGATCGAATAGGTGCAGCTTATGGTTCGGACGGATACAGTCTGGATTGGCTGGGGTGGCTATGCTGCTAAGCGCAAGCGATCGCGGGTTGTATCGCTCAAACAATTTGTGAATCCCTGCATCCCGCTCAAGCATCCGAAAGGACTGCTATATCTCCCAACTCATTCGTAGATTCTGACGACAATTCGTTAAATTCCAGGGGTAGAGTGCTTGTTCATTGCATCTTCTGGTACCCTTCCTCAGCCGATGGCAAGTAAATTTTGCTGCTCAAAAATTAATATTTTCTTTATCTACCTAGCCTTTGCTGAATTATCTACCGAAAACATCCCTTGGTTAATCCAGGGTGTCGTGCAGGATACCAGGAAGTTTCTCTTAGGAATAACTTGTTACTCTGTTCCTCTACTGAGGGCATTAGTCTAGCGTGATCCCCGCTGATCTAAGTAAGCGTGATTACTAAGTGTGATTGATAAGTGTAGTTTGCCAATATTTTGCCTGAGTTTATATGTAATTATGATGGCGATCGCTTTTTTAGATAACAGCAATTAAATCCTGATTCAAACTGAATGAACTGCTATTCCAATCAGGGATTTCACTGTTTTTTTGAAAATAATGAATTAACGTAGTATACTATCCAGCAAGCTCAACAAACCTTCTGGTGCAACAGTGCTGAATCACTGAATTTCAGTGATTTCGAGATCTGAAATAGCTACGTGATCAATTTGTAGTTTTTATAGGCTATATCAGGTTTTCAAGCAACAAGTTCATTGAAGTTTAGCGATCGGGAGACGTTCCATGCACAAGACAAAACGTGGTTCTCCGGAGCTGGTTATTTAAAAATACACTCGATTAGTCTTTTGATTCCATTTGCTATCAAAAGCCCAGTTTTGGCGAAATATATCCTCTGACTGATGCCTTCAGCAGTCGCAAATCCTAGGATTTGAATCATTAAGAGCAAAAGCAATTTTGATAGCCATTTCGCTCAGTTTTTTATTAACTTTAGGTACAAGCTTAAAGCCATGTTTCCTCTGAAAAATCAGCATGTCGCCCTGATTTCCGTCCACGGCGACCCTGCAATTGAGATTGGTAAAGAAGAGGCTGGGGGACAAAACGTTTACGTACGGCAGGTGGGTGAAGCGCTAGCCCGTCAGGGGTGGCAGGTTGATATGTTTACCCGCCAAAGTAGCCCCAATCAACCCAAGATTGTGGAGCATGCTCCTAACTGCCGCACCATTCGTTTAGTTGCAGGCCCTGAGGATTTTGTACCTCGCGATGAGATCTTCGAGTTTCTCCCAGAGTTTGTGCAAGGGTTTCTGGATTTTCAGCAAGAATCTGGTGTTGAATATCCGGTTGTTCACACCAACTACTGGCTCTCTTCCTGGGTGGGGATGGAGCTGAAAAAACGAAACAAAAAGATTCAGCAAGTGCATACTTACCACTCTTTGGGAGCGGTGAAGTACAAGTCAATCTCCACGATTCCTTTAATTGCTAGTACTCGTCTAGCAACGGAAAAAGCTTGCCTGGAAACGGCTGAGCGCGTTGTGGCAACTAGCCCTCAAGAGAGGGAGCACATGCGATCGCTGGTCTCCACTCGCGGCAAGATTGACATCATTCCTTGCGGTACGGATATTCAGCGCTTTGGCTCGTTCTCGCAGTTGGAGGCACGGCAAAAGCTAGGGATTGATCCCGACGCTAAGGTGGTGTTCTACGTGGGACGCTTTGATCCCCGTAAAGGTATTGAAACTGTGGTGCGGGCGGTGGGTCGCTCGAAGTTGCGTGGTCAAGCGGATCTGAAGTTGGTAATTGGTGGCGGCAGTCGTCCTGGTCAAAGCGATGGCATGGAGCGCGATCGCATTGAGGGAATTGTGAATGAGCTAGGTTTGGGCGACATGACCACTTTCCCCGGTCGTTTGGGTGACGACACGTTACCTGCCTACTACGCTGCTGCGGATGTCTGTGTGGTGCCTAGCCATTATGAACCGTTTGGTTTAGTAGCGATTGAAGCGATGGCGAGTGGCACGCCTGTGATCGCAAGCGATGTGGGTGGTTTGCAGTTTACGGTAGTCCCTGAGGAAACGGGCTTATTGGCACCTGCCCAAGATGATGCGGCGTTTGCTGAGGCGATCGATCGGATTTTGAGTGATGCGACTTGGCGCAACCAGTTAGGTGTGGCGGCGAGACATCGGGTAGAAACTTACTTTAGCTGGGAAGGGGTTGCTTCGCAGTTGAGTGAGTTGTATCAGAAGTTGATGAGCCAACCTGCTGCTGAGAAGGAGTTGCAAAAGGAGTTGCAAAAGGTAGGCGCTTAGCTCGCCCGTTCCTGACTAGTTCTTGAGGTAATAACTCAGTTAACCTGATGGCTGTGCTCTGGTGCAGTTGTCAGGTTTTTTATTTTTCTTCCCCGTGAGCCGCTTGCCAAATTGCTACTGAGGACACCTAACTTAACGGGCTGCTAGGCTGGTTTTGGTTTGCATCAACCTAAATTTATCTACCTTTAGCTAATAGTGATGAATTTGCAACAAGTAGAGCTGTATCAGCGGATTCAAGCTTTTTCACTTGATAACCCCCATGACTCACTCTCTTTTAGCAAACGCTTAGCTCGTGAGAATGACTGGAGTCTAGAGTATACGCACCGAGTCATTCAGGAATACAAGAAGTTAGCATTTCTGGCAATGGTGACAGGGCATCCGGTCAGTCCTTCCAAACAGGTAGACCAAGCTTGGCATCTCCACTTGACGTACACTCGCTCTTATTGGGAAGAGTTTTGTCCCAAGGTTCTAGGAACCCCACTGCACCATGAACCTACAAGGGGTGGCAAGGCAGAGCAAGCAAAGCTTGATGATTGGTACAACCAAACGCTGAAGAGTTATGCAGAGTGGTTTAATGAACAGCCACCTGTGGATATTTGGCCTCCAGCCCATCTTCGCTTTGCTCAAGATGCAGAGTTTATTAGGGTTGATCCGCAGCAATATTGGGTTTTGCCTAAACTACGATTGCCCAAGCCCGCGATCGCATTTCTGGCGTTGGTACTAGCTCTGGCAGTAGTTGGTTGCACGCCACTAATGGGATTGGAATTGGAGAATCCGCTTAATTTCAGAGGGTTAGAGTTTTTAGAATTCTATGTGCGTTGTCGGTGCCAGTAGTAGGGCTTGCCAGTTTATTACGCTGGCTGCTGCGCTATCCCAACCAAGGTGCCGTTACATCCAGTGATCTTGACTTGTACGAAGTTGCGTTTTTAGCAGCAGGTCGAAAGCGAGCGGTGGAGGCAGCAATTGTCCACTTAGTGCAACAGCGATACTTGCAACCTAAGTCTAAAATTCAAGCACTATCCGTTACCAAACCTTTGCCTCAAGGGAGTCATCCCCTGGAAGAGGCAGTTGCGACAGCAGCTAGAGCCAAGGGGAGCGTACACCACGTTAGAGGAGCCGTCACTGATGTTGCTGAGGAAATTGGCGATCGCCTGCGAGAAAAAGGATTGTTATTACCTTATTGGCGAGCATTTTTAGGCCAATGGGTTCCAGCTTTGTTGGTTATTGCTTTGCTCCTATTAGGGATTAGCAAAATTAGTGTTGGTCTTGAGCGTCACAAGCCAGTAGGATTTTTGATGATTCTTTGCCTATTCACAGGCTTTGCAGCAATTCGCTGCCTAATTCCGGTGAGGTTGAGTCGCTATGGTCAGAAGGTTTTGCAGAACTTATTGCAGGAGAAGGCCAGTTTGAAGCAAGTAGCTTTAAATGGTGGGGTGGAGCATAGCTCAGTCGGGTTAGCATTTGCTCTTTTTGGAACTGCATCTTTGTCAGGCAAATCTTTTGCGGATTTACGCTTTGCTCTGGGGCATTCAATCAGTTCTAGTAGCAGCGGTTTTGATGGTGGGGGTGGCTGCGGTAGTGGTTGTGGCGGTAGCAGTGGTTGCGGTAGTAGTGGTTGTGGCGGTGGTTGTGGCGGCTGTGGTGGTTAAGGAGAATGGTGAGTGTCTATCTCTGGGAGAAACAGCCTTGGGGGAGAATCCCCCAAACCCCCGCTTGAGGGACGGCTGCGTCCCCCAAACCCCCTCCAGAGCGCATTGTGGAGGTGTCTTCTCGGATTGTCGGGAGTTTTTGGTTGAATTGTTTAGGAGGTTTCTGGCAAAGAATTTACCCAAGTCTTAAGATCGATGTCATCCTCCTAAAAACAAGGAGCAAGCGTTTGGAAAGCCTCAATTGTTCTGAAACCTCACTCACTGCTTCTCAAATTGACGATCTATGTTTGGCAGCCTCCAAAATGAGCGGGGCGGCTCGTCGGAGCTATCAAGCGCAGATGACGTTGAAGTATTGTGACGGGAATGCTCGCATGGCTGAGCGTGTGTTTGGGTGGGGCCGAAACAATATCGAAGTGGGATTAGCAGAACAGCGCAGTGGCATCATTTGTGTCGGCGCTCAAGCGGGCTATAGCGGGAGCAAACGATGGGAGGAGAAGCACTCTGAAGTGGCAGCAGCGTTACGAGCACTGGCAGAAGCGCAGGCTCAACAAGACCCAACGTTTGAAAGCTCAGTCCTCAGGGGGTAACAGAAAGCTTGAAGCAGATGTGTAGCAGGGGATAGAGCCGCTAAACACAAAAAAAGATAGGCTTGCTACTTGACCACAAGCCTACCCCTAAAAATGCTGCCTCTATTCTACCAAGCTCACCTCCAACAGGGCCTCAGTCCTCGCCATTACTTACTTGTGAATCTACTGGTGTTGCTATTGCAATGGCATAAACAAGTGCGCCTCGAAAGACTTGCGACCACCTTGCCTCTACCGATTCAATTCGAGGGTCGTCGCCGCTGTTTGCCACGCTTGTTTTCGAGCCCTCAGTTGCACATTGATACCCTCTGGTTGCCCTTAGTCGGCTACTTGCTATCTTGCCAATTCCGAGTCGGACAAACTCTTTACTTGGTCCTCGACCGCACGCAGTGGCAAGGGGTGAATGTGCTGATGGCGAGTGTGATTTATCGAGGGCGGGCTCTGCCCTTGTACTGGCAGTTCTTGTCGCATTCTGGAAGTTCGGGCTTAGCGCAACAACAAGCGGTTTTGCGCCCACTTTTAGCGCTACTCAAGCCTTATCAAGTCGTGGTCTTAGGGGACCGGGAATTCTGCTCGGTGCATCTAGCGCAATGGTTGGGCCAAGAACAGCTCAGCTTCTGTTTACGCTTACGCTGTAACGAGTACGTTCAAGATGAAACGGGTTTGGTTGAGCAACTCCAACACCTGGGATTAAAACCCGGTCAATCGCGCTTTTTCGAGCAGGTGAGGGTGACGAAACAAGGGGGTCTGGGATTGTTTAATGTGGCTTGCTATTGGAAACGAGCATATCGAGGCCATTGCGAGAAAAGTGCTTGGTTTCTCTTAACCAATCTGCCCTCTTTAGGTGCTGCTGTGACGGCTTATCAACATCGCATGGGCATCGAAGCTTTCTTTCGTGACTACAAAAGTGGAGGGTATCAAGTCGAATCCACTCGTCTCAATCCTCAGCGCTTATCAGGTTTATTTGTTCTCTTAGCCCTTGCTTATACCAGTGCAGTCATTCAAGGCCATGAAGTTCGCACTCAAGGCTTAGCTAGCTATATTTGTCGAGCCAAAGAAGGACGAAGAATGCGTCGCAGACATAGCGATTTTTGGATAGGTTTGTATGCTCAAGCTTGGTTGGAAGGGATGGACTTAGCCACCGATTGGGTAGAGTCTTGGATGCAGCTTAGTGGCAATAAGCAATCCTATCTTCAGCGAGGACTAGACGCTGCTTCCCGCCTCCAAGCATTGTTCTAGCCTTCTTGTTACCCCCTGAGGGGAATCTCCCTTAGCAAAATGGAGATGCAAAGAATCGAAAATAGACTGGAACGCAATCCTGATTTACCGAAATGGGATATCCTGATTCGACCCGCTAGTGGGTAAACTCATTCTTGGAAATCTCCTTAGTTCTTAGGTTTAGTAGTCGGTGAGCTCGGATTCTGGGTCTATATCTGGATCTGTATCAGGATCGGCTTGTTGTAGGGTTTCTTTCACCATTTGCTGAATTTCCGCCCGCACTTGTTCGTAGGCTTCGGCGGCGCACCAGGGTCGCAGGTACAGGACTGTGGTGGTAGGGGAGACGGAGTGGACGTGGCAGGTGGGTTTGGGATCGTTGAGGACTAGGGGATGGGGCAGGACCAGGGACAGCAGCATGGTGATGGTGGAGTCGATGGGGCGATCGCCAATGTCTATTTCTAGATCGACGCGACGGGTGCCCAGGGTGGTCATGTTCTTGAGGGTGCCGCTGAATAGGTTGCTGTTGGGGACGGTGATTTTGACGTTATCGCGGGTGACCAGGGTGGTGTAGAACAGGCCAATGCTATCGACGACGCCGAATACGCCAGCGCCTTCGACATAGTCGCCAACTTCAAAGGGTCGGAAGGTGATGAGCATGATGCCTGCTGCAAAGTGAGACAGGGTGTTTTGCAGCGCTAAGCCGATCGCGAGACCTGCGGCACCTACGACGGTGACTAAGGTGGCGGTAGGAATGGCTAGTGCGGTCAGGGCAGCGCTAATGCCGACGACTAGAGTGACGATTTCGGAGGCTTGTACCAGGAATTTGCGGATGGTGGGTTCGGTGCGATTGAGGGTTCGCCGCATCACGCGCCCTACAACCCCGATCGCTAAGCGAGTCAGGACCAAGATACCAATAGCCCCAAAGACTCTCGGTACGATGTCAAAAGCCAAATCGATCAGGTTTTGGGCAACCTGCGGTGTGACGGCAGCAAGCAAAACGGTCATAGACAATGTCGAGGATGTAGCACTGATCCAACGCTCCAAAGTTTAACGTCTTAGCGGGCTGACTTGATGCAATCAGTTTGAATTGGATGGCCTGTGCGATCGCTTTTCTGCCAACTCGGCTCAGTTCGTCACTCCTGACACTGCGGTTCATCAAGAATTTTGAATAATCTATTCCGCAAACAGGGATTTGACGATTCACTAAACACAAAAATCAGTTTCTATGCCAAGCAAGTCGCAGCCGAAGATGGTGTTGCCACGGGACGCTTACCAGGCGTTGCCTCCAGGGGAACGTTACGAACCTGTGGTGCCCGATGAGTCTGAAATGCCTGAGTTAACGCCCAAATCTTTACTGGTTGGGGTGGCGGTGGGGATTCTATTTGGGGCGGCGAATGCTTATCTGGGGTTAAAGGTGGGCCTAACCGTCTCGGCTTCAATTCCGGCGGCGGTGATTGGGGTGGCTGTGTTTCGGGCGTTGCGACAAGGCACTTTGCTAGAAACCAATATTGTCCAAACCATTGGCTCGACGGGAGAATCTTTGGCGGCTGGGGTAATTTTTACTCTGCCAGTGCTGTACCTGTGGGGCGAAACACCAGGTTTTTGGCCGATTTTTCCGCTGTCGCTTCTCGGTGGGTTGCTGGGTGTGTTGTTTATGATTCCGCTGCGCCGATTTCTGATTGTGCAGGAGCACGGACGGCTAACCTACCCGGAAGGGACTGCTTGCGCGGAAATTTTGGTGGCATCCCAGGCGGGAGGGCCACAAGCCAAGCTTCTGTTTAGCGGTCTGGGTGTCGGGGCCTTGTACTCTGCTTTGGAGCGCTTTGGTCGTCTTTGGCCTGCGGAACCCGATGTGGCGATCGCCCAAGCGGGATTTCGGACTTCGATTGGGGCGAGTGTGACGCCAGAGCTACTGGGGGTGGGTTACATCATTGGCCCCGCGATCGCAGCGGTGATTCTGGCAGGAGGAGCGATCGGGTGGCTGGTGATCATGCCTTTGATCTATTTGTTTGGCAGTGGGGTACCCACGCCGATTCCACCAGAAACGGTAGCTCTGATTGCTGATATGGACAGCTTCAGCATTTGGAGTCGCTACATCCGCTATATTGGCGCGGGGGCCGTGGCTTTCGGTGGCTTGTTTAGCTTGCTCAAGTCTGCTCCGACGCTATGGGAATCGGTGCGATTAACCGCGATCGCCCTGAAGCAACGCAGCAGCCAGCAGGCAGAACGGACGGATCGCGATTTGTCTCTGACATTGGTAGCCGTCAGCTTAATTGTGATTGGGTTACTCGTGGCGTTTTTGCCGCTACGAACCGGGGGAGCGGGGCCAGTCGGGTTGCTGGCAGGTTTAGCGGTGGTGGTGTTTTCCTTCTTTTTTGTCACCGTCTCCTCGCGGATTGTCGGCATTATCGGCAACTCTTCTAACCCGATTTCTGGGATGACAATTGTGACGGTGCTGATTTGTGCACTGTTGTTTGGCTCTGCCTATAGTCTTCAAGAAGCGAAAGTCGCGGTGCTGACCATCGGCGCTTTGGTTTGTATTGCCGCCGCCAACGCCGGGGATACGTCTCAAGATTTGAAAACTGGTTTTTTGATTGGAGCCACTCCCCGCAATCAACAAATTGGTGAAATTGTCGGAGTTGTCACCACTGGGTTGGTGATGAGTGCTGTGCTAGAGCTGTTTCGGGCCGATATTGTCTCTGGAGCCTTTAAAGCGCCACAAGCCAACTTGATTCGACTGGTGATCGATGGTGTTTTAGGAGGCAACTTGCCTTGGGGCTTGGTGTTGGCCGGAGCCGCTTTAGCGGCTTGTGTGGAAATGATGGGCTTACCCACGCTGGCTTTTTCGGTGGGGCTGTATCTGCCGATTCATCTCTCGATCCCGATTATGGTAGGCGGTTTAATTCGACTGGCCGTAGAAGCTTGGTCTCCGCCTCGCAGCCTAGAACGACGACGGGAAGCAGGGGTTTTGTACGCATCAGGACTGATTGCGGGAGCCGCTTTGCTGGGTGTCGTGGGAGCCGCGATCGCCTTCTTTAACTTGCCATTCGCTCAGGCAGAACCACCCAATCCTGCCCAGTGGCAAGGAGCCGCGATCGCCTTTACTCTCCTCAGTGCCAGTCTCCTTTGGGTGATCTCTCGCTCTCCGAGTCAGCGGAAGTAACAACCTCTGCCATTGCGTTTCGGGGTACGCCGCTGGGACGACAGGAATTCTCTCGCAAGGCTCAGGGGGGTTGCCTGTAATTTTGCTGCAATGGAGATAGGTGCAATTTTAATAAACCCTGACTTTACAGACTGCTAATTTTACAGACCTAGCTACAGACCCAACCGTTTTTAACCTGTTTTAGGAGAACCACCCTGGTTTCAGGGAGGCACTTATGGCACAAATTACAGAATGTCCCAATTGCGGCAAGAAAGGACTCGTCCAACGCGGCAATGACCTGTTCCAATGCCTGTCTTGCAACTTTAGTCGCGACCTTTCTGAAGCAGAGCGTGGCAATGATATTTCTTGGGTACTCATCGCTGGGCTTGGTGTTGCCCTGTTGTTGAAAGTCGTGCAAGTATTTGATTCGTCTCAGACCCCCAGCTACAACAGCCCTAATAGAGCAGCGATCGCCCCTGAGGTCTTGGTGTCTAAGACCACAACTTTTTCTGACTTTACTCTCTAGTTTGTTGCATTCGGTTCATGCGCCTGTTAGAGACCGCCAGAGGGTCTTAAGATAAGAGGGGCAAATCGTGGCCTTTACGGAGGTCATTGTTTTCCGTATGAATTCCGCCGTAGATGAGTTATGCAAGATCAACTCTGGTTTGAACCGCTAGTTTGGACAGATTACCGACTGGCCCTCCTATTTGCTGTCCTTTTTCCTTTAATTCTGCTGATTTGGGCTTTTGTGCAAAAAAATGAAACCATTCAGCACCTGTTAGCTATTTATTGGCGGGTTTCGAGCTTGCTAGCCGTCACGGTCTACTTGATGATTGCAGCAGTGCCCCTCAGTTTTGTTTCAGGGCTGATGGCACGGGTTCTTATTCCCATTGCGCTGTGGTTTTGGGTTGACCTTAACGAAGAAATTGATGATCAATCCCGTAGTCCCTTGAAGCTAGCCTTTAATGCTTGGCGTTGGGCCATGACGGTCTACAGCGCTTTAGGAGCCTTGCTTAGCTTGCCTTTTCTACAATGCGCGATTTCTCAAGCATCTCTGAATACAAGATTTTGTCGGGTTTGGTTTGATCCACCCCTACTGTTCAAGCAGTACTTTCATGCCAACACCAGCGTCCGCTTTCTCGGCTTCCTCGGAGTGGTAGGTCTACTCGTTTATGTAGCTTGTCTGAGCTATTTCGTCTTGGTGAAGCTGTCCAAGCAAGGTCGCTCTGCCACCCAGCAGTAAAGCAAGGGGTCGCTTGATTATTTTGAGGTTGGTTGTTGAGCAGACCGTAGCAATAGCCAACCCGCGATCGCTAAACCCGCACCCAGCGCTAAAAACCCCATATCCCAAGCGAATTCATTGGGGCCTGACTTGACGTGATGAATGCCTAGAATTTGGTGATCGATGATGCCCTCTACCACATCAAAGATCCCTGCCCCCAGCAGCAAAGCTCCGCCAAACCCTTTGGAAGACCAAGCTAAATTGCCCCGCTCCAAGGCCCGCCACAACACCACCAGCCCGCTAAAGGTAAAGGCATAGGCCACGACATGAAAGAGGCCATCTGCTAGGGTATTGAGTTTTAATCCTGCCACGGTTGTATCTGCATAACCTGCACTGGTGAGCATGTGATGCCACTGCAAAATTTGGTGCAGAACCACGCCATCAAAAAATCCACTAAACCCCAAGCCAAACAAAATCCCAGCGGCAACAACAGATTTACGATCTTCACTCTGGTTTTGGTTAGCGAGGGGAGTTTGAGTCGGATTGGCTCTCATGGGTAGATAGGAAGCGAAACGTCGTCACTTAGACTAGCCCCAGAAAATTTGTTGATTAATCAGCACCAGGAGAGATCATCCTCAAACTTAGACCTGATCCTGTCGATAGGCCCGAATCTCAGCGGTAAATTTTTCGCCATACTGTTCTAGCTTGCGGCTCCCCACGCCAGAGATGCGGGCGAACTCGGTTAAGGTTTGAGGTTGCTGTTGGGCCATTAGTTTCAAGCTGGAGTCGCTAAACACCACGTAGGGAGGCACAGCTTGCTGGTCGGCCAAGCGTTTCCGCAGCGATCGCAACCGTTGAAACAAAACTTCTACATCAGCCCTTAAGCCTTCCGACTCGCTTTCTTCTAGGTGATTAGTTGCAGGCGGAACGGCAATGAGAAGCGATCGCTGCTTCTTCAAGATCTCCCAACTCTGAGCATTGAGTTTGAGGACTGAGTAGCCATCACTGGTTTCTTCGACTAAACCTTGGTGGAGCAAAGCCCGTCCCAAAATTCGCCATGCGTCAGCGGTTTTGTCTTTGCCAATGCCGTAGGTGGAGAGTTTGTCGTGATTATTTTGTAAAACCTTTTGATTCTTCGAGCCTCGCAACACATCAATAATGTGGTTCATGCCGAAACGCTCTTGGCAACGGGCAATGCAAGAAAGAAACTTTTGGGCTTCAATTGTCCAATCTTCAATCGGTTGGGGGTAGAGGCAATGGTCGCAGTTGCCACAGTCCCCCGGAAAGCCTTCGCCAAAATAACTGAGTTGAATCGTCCGACGACAGACAGTGCCCTCGGCATAACCGATTACCTGCCGCAACTGTTGCTGTGCAATCAACTGGTCTTGTGGATCATTTTTTTGCTCGATCAAATACTCCACAGTTTTGATGTCGCCCAAGCCAAAAAACAACGTACAGTGAGCAGGTTCTCCATCTCGTCCCGCTCGCCCCGACTCTTGGTAATAGCTTTCGATGCTGCGTGGTAAGTCGTAGTGAATCACAAAGCGGACATCTGGCTTGTTAATGCCCATGCCAAAGGCGACTGTGGCTACCATCACCCGCACATCATCTCGAATGAACCGAGTTTGATTGGTGCTGCGGGCTTCGTCGCTCAACCCCGCATGGTAGGGTAACGCTTCCACGCCATCTTGCTGTAGCTTGCTAGCCAACTCTTCAACTTTGCGACGGCTGAGACAGTAGATAATTCCTGAACCATCGGTTTGTTGAACCTGGTGCAGCAACTCCTTATAAGCTTGCTTGGGGCTGGGTTTGGGCCGCACTTCATAATAAAGATTGGGCCGATTGAAGCTAGCGGTGTGAATGTAAGGGTCTTGCAGCCACAGCTGTTCGATGATGTCTTGTCTGACCCGCTCTGTGGCTGTGGCCGTTAAAGCCATGATGGGCACATCGGGGTAACGTTGGCGCAACTGCTGTAACTGCCGATATTCAGGCCGAAAGTCGTGGCCCCAATCGGAGACGCAGTGCGCTTCGTCAATGGCAAATCCAGCCAAACCCATGCGCGATCGCACATAATCCAAAAACGGCAAGCAGCGCTCATTTAACAGCCGCTCTGGAGCCAAATAGAGCAGCTTGATCTCCCCCGCTAAAATTGCCGCTTCCCGCGATCGCGCCTCCATGGGATGCAAGCTACTATTGAGAAATGTGGCCCCAATGCCATTGTCCTGTAGGGCTTGTACCTGGTCTTGCATCAGGGCAATTAGCGGCGATACCACCACCGTTAAACCTGGCTTCAGCAGAGCGGGCAACTGAAAACAGAGAGATTTGCCGCCGCCCGTGGGCATGACAATCAACGCATCCCGGTTTTCTAAGGCAGCCTCAACAATCTCACGTTGTCCCGGACGAAACGCTTCATAGCCAAAGAAATGCTTCAGCGCTTGTTCCAGCGAGGAGAATTGAGTCGGTGTGGATAGGATATCTACTGACATTGATTCGATCTTGGCTATCCATTGCCTCGCCACCTGGCACCCATGACGAATGCAAGTGAGGACGCGAGGGCGTAGACTTGCCATAGTGGTTGGTGCGGCTCCAGAGACTCCTTAGCTTACCAAAATCTCGGTAGTCGTCTGACAGCTAATTAGTGTAGTTCTTGTCTACGCTAGTTTAGAAAAGTTGTGGGTCTGGGCCTGTCTCTTCTAGAGAATCGCCTACCTGCTAAAATCTGCTACGCCTGCTAATGAAACAAGATGAAGATACTTTGCCTGAGTAACGGTCATGGAGAGGATGCGATCGCGGTGCGGATTTTGCAAGAGTTGCAGCAACAGCCGCAAGCTTCAGAAATTGCTGCTCTGCCCCTCGTTGGCAAAGGTCAAGCCTACATCAACCACAATATTGCGATCGTCGGCCCTATCAAAACCATGCCTTCTGGTGGCTTTGTCTATATGGATGGTCGGCAACTAGCGCGGGACATTAAAGGCGGCTTGCTGCAACTGACGCTAGCGCAGATCAAAACCGTCAAAGCTTGGGCGAAAGAAGGGGGAGCCATTTTAGCGGTGGGCGATATTGTACCGCTGTTATTCGCTTGTTTCAGTGGCGCTCCCTATGCTTTCGTCGGCACCGCCAAGTCAGAATATTACCTGCGCGATGAAGTTGGCCCGCTACCCCGTCACTCCTGGTTTGAGAAAATGGAAGCTTGGTCAGGCTCCGTTTACTTACCTTGGGAGCGTTGGCTGATGAGCCGCCCTAAGTGCCAAGCCGTTTTTCCCAGAGATAGCTTAACCACTGCTGGGCTGAAGCAATGGTCGATTCCTGCATTTGACCTCGGCAACCCGATGATGGACAGCCTGGAGCCTAGTGCCGCTGCGATCGCTACCAAAAGCCAGGAAAACCCACCCCTCACTATTGCTTTATTGCCTGGTTCTCGCCCCCCCGAAGCCTACGCCAACTGGCACCAAATCATCCAAGCGATCGCCAGAATCCTCGAAACCTTCTCCAATCGCCCCCTACTGTTTCTCGCCGCGATCGCCCCTGGCTTAGATTTAGACCAGCTGCGCGAACCGTTAGAAGCTCAAGGTTGGCGACTCAGTACCGCTAATCATATTTTTAGCTCCGATCCAACTGCTCTGCGCTTTACCCAACGCAAAGCTACCCTGGTACTCACCCAACAAGCCTTTAATGACTGCTTACACTTAGCAGATTTAGCGATCGCGATGGCGGGCACAGCCACCGAGCAATTTGTCGGCTTAGGTAAACCCGCAATTACCCTGCCTGGTCAAGGGCCGCAGTTTACCCCTGCCTTTGCCGAAGCTCAAACTCGTCTGTTGGGCGCTTCGGTGACATTAGTCAAGCAACCCGCTCAAGTACCCAAAGCGATCGAAGCTTTGCTCAGCAACCCCGATCGTTTGCAAATTATTGCCGATAACGGTCAGCGTCGTATGGGTGCCCCTGGTGCTGCCCGACGCATTGCGATTCAGCTCGTCCAGCAGTTCGGGAAACTGAATGCCTGACGTTGAATCACTGGGAAGCAACCTGGACAAGCTGATACAATCCAGGCTCCCAAGTCCTCATGAAAATTGTTAAAGAGACCCCAACGCAATTAAATCTGTTGAGCCTGCCAATCTGGCTGTGGCTATTTGGCCTTATATTCGCAGGCATTGGTCTAGCCGTGATCACAGGTTTTGGCAAGGTCGTCACGCTCAACTGCGATCGCACTGCACCAACAGAGAGTAATTGTCAGCTTAAAGCTGCGGGAGTATTCAGCCTTACCCCTCAAGAGAGGAAACTAGAAGCCTTAGAGGGTGCAAAAGTAGAGCGGAGTAACAGTAGCGATGGGGCTGCCTTTCGAGTCGTGCTGCTGACCAACCAAGGCGAAGTTCCCTTCACCGACTACTACAGCGCTGGAGAGAATGGCAAACAAGAAATTGCCACTCAAATTAGTACATTTCTGGGTAATTCTCAAGCATCCTCTTTAACCCTGCAACAAGACGATCGCTGGTTCATGTTGATGATTGGCGGTGTCTTTGTTGTCGTGGGTCTTGCTGTTGCCGTTGTGGTGGGCGAAATTATCGTCTGTGAATTTAACAAAGGCTCAGGTAACCTAACCGTCAAACACCATAGCGTGCTTGGCACCAAAGTTATTGAGCGACACCTGCACGAGATTGACGATGTACGGATTGAGGAATCACGTAGTAATGATGGCAGTACCTATCGAGTCAGCTTGGTGTTTACTACAGGCGATCGCCTCCCTCTAGCTTCGTACTACAGCTCTGGGAGACAATCGAAGCAAGCGATCGTTGATCGCTTACAAAAGTTTCTTCAACACCAATAAATATCACTAGCGCTTGGAATGAAATTTGTGGTGGAAGCTATCATCCCAATATTGTTGAGCAGCACTGAAAGTAATAGGTAGCGTCTGTACTAGAGCCACTAGTTCTTCCAAGTTACTATAAAGTCTGCTTGTGAAATGCGGGCTTTCTAGCCAATAGAACTCTTCACCCTCAACGCTTTCTGTTTTTAGCAGGCATCCTCTAGACATAATTAAACTAGAAATGTTGTCCATCGAAGACCTATGCCTCATTGTGTCTGTACTGTGATCATCCGCTCACTTAATGACACAACCCATCCGCAAAGCAACTGACTTTCCTCCGCTGAATGATGTATTTAGGCTGGGGATTGGTAGTTCAGCTCTCAACCCCCATTCCTGGCTCACCAAGACGCTATCAAGCTGGCCCTAGAGCTGGCGATCGATTTGAGTTACTTGCTGACCAAAACTCCAGGTTCTCGCTGAATCGGCAGCACATCTAGCATGTCCACTGTGGCGCAATACTTCAAATCTTCGTGCCCATTGAGGCGGAGCAAACGTTGACCGTGGCTGGCGTGGTGCAATAGGTCTAGTAAACGCTCTTGCCATTGCGTGTAAAGCGCGATCGCCCCGATGACTTCATCATTGCCCGCCAACTCATCTAGTTTGGCCCCACTTTCTGTCAAGACTGTATGCGCGATCGCCCCCGCACAAACCGTGTCTTCCAGCGAGAAACTACCTTCCCAGCCAGAGCCTGCCAGCCAAACCACCTCTGGTTGTTGTGCCAACAAATAATTTGCCACCGCTCGACGATTGATCAGCGCTGCCGCTAACACCGTCTTTGCATTTTGCACCTTTTGTAGACAGCGTGTGCCATTGGTCGTACTAATAAAGAGCCGTCGCCCCTGAACTCTAGCTGCCGTGCAATCTAGAGGAGAATTGCCCATATCAAATCCTTCTACCTTGGCACCTCCGCGCTCTCCAGCCCGAATCCGCTGCTCAGCAGGCCATTGCTCACTCACCTGGAGCAACTCCGACAAATCACTAAACACTTGCACCGCTTCTGCCCCCTCTGCCAAGGCCGTCGCCATTGTGCTCGTGGCTCGCAAGACATCAATTGCGATCGCGCAATCGGGAATTGCGTCAGACGGAACCAACTCAGGCGTGTGATAAACAAATAGCTTCATATCAATCGCGCTATAAAACAAAGACGACGTGGCTTCTAATTTTTACCGTTTCTCTAGAGCACATTACAAGCAATCGGCTCAATTCCGAACCAAAGCGCTAAGATGCCAAGGGTGTTTGAGATGAATTTAAGGAGTTGATCACATGGCACGCACTGCCTCAACCATGCTGGCTTTGGGAACCCAAGCCCCAGATTTTCAGTTACCCGATGTGGTGTCCGGTCAAACCATTTCCTTGTCCATCTTTGCTGACAAACAAGCGCTACTCGTCATGTTCATTTGTCAGCATTGCCCCTTCGTCAAGCACATTCAAGACCAACTCGCCCAACTCGGCCAAGACTACGCCACGCAAAACCTTGGCATTGTCGCCATCAGCGCCAACGACGCCGAGAAATACCCCGACGATGGCCCCGCCTCCCTTAAAACAATGGCCCAAACCCTTGGGTTCACCTTCCCCTTGTGCTACGACGAAACCCAAGCGATCGCCAAAGCCTACACCGCCGCCTGCACCCCCGATTTCTTTTTGTTTGACGCTAACCGCCAACTAATCTATCGCGGTCAACTCGACGACAGCCGCCCTGGAAACGACAAACCTGTCACAGGCCAAGACCTAAGAGCCGCGATCGACGCAGCCCTCGCCAACCAACCCATCAACCCCGACCAAATGCCTAGTATTGGCTGCAACATCAAATGGAAACCAGGTAACGAACCTGCTTACTACGGTTAGTGGCAAGGTGAGAGCGATCGCCAGTCCATCAACCACAATACTCTCTAAACCTATATTGGCCCTCTCCCCCAGCCCCTCTCCCAATACTGGGCGAGGGGAGCTAGACAAGCTTTGAAAATAATGAGAAAAACCACTTTTGGAGGGGGTCTGGGGGACGCAACCGTCCCTCAGCGGGGGTTTGGGGGCGAGTGCCCCCAAGGGTTCGGATTTAGTCGCCATATCGCTACCCAACAAACTAATTCAAATCAGGAACCCCTCACCCCTTCTCCATCGTCCACCAAAGCATCAAATATTTTCTGACACAAAAATATTTCTCAGGGTGCTTCATGAACATTAGTAATAGACCATTCTTCAAGACCCCAACCGCAAGCTGTAACATAGAAGGAACAGGTTAGACAGCGCAAAACTAGGACTTTGTCCCCTAAATCCGCTGCCCAGCGATCGCTCATAATTACCGAAACTCACTTCTAAGAATCCGTAAATTCCCGCTTTAGCTACATCCACCCGCCCTATCATCGTAGAGAGGAACAGCACCTTCACTGCTCCCTCTAGAGCCTCGGTTTTCTAGTTTTGAATTGCTGCTAATCCTACGTCCTATCCTAAAGATCCTTCATGCAGACTGAAGCTTTTAACGAGCTTTTTCCTCTCTTTAACGCCGCCAACCCCGAAACCTTGGAATGGCTGATGTCCATTGCCACAGAACACGACTACCCAGCGGGCCGAGCGGTTTTGATGGAAGACGCTTGGGGTAATGCCGTTTACTTTGTAGTTTCCGGTTGGGTGAAAGTGCGTCGGCACGCTGGAGAAGATGTGTTGACCTTGGCAATTCTGGGCCAAGGAGACTTCTTTGGTGAAATGGCCATTTTGGATGAATCTCCCCGCTCTACCGATGTCATTGCCCTTTCAGCCGTGCAATTGCTCAGCATTTCGGCTCAGCGATTTATCCAAACCTTATTCAAAGACTCTCAACTCCATCACCGCATGTTGCAACTGATGGTGCGGCGGCTGCGGCAAACCAACATCCGGTTTCAAATGCGTCATCAACCCCCCGCCGTTAAGCTCGCCAATACTCTCGTTTCCTTAGGTGAAAACTACGGCCAAGCCTCCAATAAAGGCACCGAAATCTTCAATATTCCCTTTCAAGACTTGGCAGACGTAGCCGACATTGGAGTAGAAGAAACCGCCAAAATTATGGAAAAGCTCAACGATAAAGGCTGGATCAAAATCGACCCAGCTCACCAGGCAATTCATCTAGTACATCAGAAACAGCTGGCACATCTCGCGGGTAAAGCCTAAGCTGCCAAATTTTGCAGAATGACCTACCCTGAAGTGATGGGCGGAGTGATGGGGTGGAATCAGCGATCGCCAGTCACTCCAACCCTTTGCCGACACTTCTTGCTGCTTAACTATCAACTATGACTGAAGCGACGCAGACGCGCCCTAGCAAATCATCCCGCACCAACCTGGAAATCCGCTACCAGGTGGCAATGCCCAACCCCCAAACTCACTTGTTTGAAGTCACCTTGCAAGTACAAGGATGGGCCGCACCCGTACTAGACCTGAAATTGCCTGTCTGGACTCCTGGTTCCTACTTGGTGCGTGAATATGCTAAACATCTGCAAAACTTTAACGCCATAGGTCAAAGCGCTTTGCCTTGGCGCAAAGTCAGCAAAAACCATTGGCAAGTAGACACGCTGGGCCAATCTGAAATCACCGTTCGTTATCGCGTCTTTGCCAACGAGCTGTCTGTCCGCACCAACCATTTAGATGGCACCCACGGCTACTTTAACGGAGCGGCGCTGTTCTTCTACCCGCCCGGATTTGAGCATCAACCGATTCAAGTCGCGATCGCCACTCCCTCCCCCAACTGGCAAGTCGCCACTCCCCTGCCAAGCGTTCCAGGCCAAGCCAATACCTTCTACGCGGTTGACTTTGACACCTTAGTCGATAGCCCGTTCGAAATCGGCACCCATGCCCTGTACGAGTTTGAAGCCCAGGGCAAACCCCATCAACTCGCCATTTGGGGCCAAGGCAACACAGACCCTGAGCGGATCATTCAAGACACACAAAAGATTATCGACGTAGAAGCCGAGCTATTTGGCGGGCTGCCCTACGACTCCTACCTATTTTTGCTGCACCTATCTCCCCAAGGCAACGGCGGCTTAGAACACAAAAACGCTTGCTCCCTCAACTATCCCCGCTTTGGCTTCCGTGCCAAAGAGAAGTACCAGCGGTTCATGCAGTTGGTGGCGCACGAATTCTTCCATCTGTGGAACGTCAAGCGGATTCGCCCCAAAGCGCTAGAAGTGTTTGACTACGAGCAGGAGAACTACACCACCTCCCTCTGGTTTAGTGAGGGCACCACCAGTTACTACGACCTCAACATCCCCTTCCGCGCTGGGATTTATGATGCCAAGACCCTGCTCAGCAACTTAAGCAAAGAGATTACCCGCCTGCAAACTACACCCGGTCGGCAAGTGCAGCCTGCCAGCGAATCCAGCTTTGATGCTTGGATCAAGCTGTATCGCCCTGATGCCAACAGCGCCAACTCCCAAATCTCCTACTACCTCAAAGGCGAGATGGTGTCGTTCTTGTTGGATCTGCTGATTCGGCAACGACATAGCAACCAGCGATCGCTCGACGACGTACTACGGCAGATGTGGCAACAGTTTGGCAAAGACGAAATCGGTTTCACCCCAGAGCAACTGAAAGCCACCCTAGAAACCGTCGCCAACACCGACTTGTCTGACTTCTTTGCCCGCTACATCGACGGCACCGAAGAACTACCCTTTGACACCTTCCTCGAACCTTTTGGTCTGCGCTTGCAAACCGAGAACGAAGGCGATGACCAACCCCCATTTTTAGGACTAACTATCAAAACTGAAAACAGCCGTGAGCTGATCAAATTTGTGGAAACAGGTTCACCCGCCCACCAAGCAGGAATTGACCCTGGCGACGAACTACTTGCGATCAACGGCTTCCGGATTAGTGCCGACCAACTGAGCGATCGCCTCAAAGACTTTCAACCTGGGCAAACCGTCGAGATTATCCACTTCCATCAAGACGAGTTACGCAACAGCGCTGTCACCTTAGCAAAACCGCGTCCCACCCGTTACCAACTTGTGGTCGTTGACGACCCTTCCTCAGCTCAAGAACAAAACTTTGCGAGTTGGTTGGGAGTTCCCCTCAAAGCGATCGCCTAACTCAATCTCAGAAGTCATTAAGAACCGCATCAACTCTTGAAGCGCTTTTAGAGTTGTATGTTAGCGTGAGGGCAAGCATTTGATGTTTGTCCACTTCTTGACGCTTCCCAATGGGAGGGAAACTATGCCGACTCAACCGCCCCCATCCATTACCCCTCGCCAGATGAACCTGTTGCGAGCCGTGGCATCAATGGCTTGGTCCGACGGCCACCTGGCTACAGAAGAAATTGACCTCATGCTCGACCAGTTCAGCCGCCTGTTTGCCAACGACCCCAAACAGCAGCAAAGATTGCAACAGGAATTGCGAGACTACCTACTTCAAAACATTCCCTTAGAAGAGATCATCCCGAAATTCGATCGCCAGGAAGAACGCGAACTAGTCCTGCGCCTAGGCTATGAAGTCATCCGCTCCAGCGCTCGCACCCCCAACGAACCAGAAATCAACGAAGAAGAAGCCAAAGCCTACGAACGCCTAAAAAGCCTACTAAACCTGTCACCCGACGCCGTGCAGCGAGTTGAGGCCGAAGCCCAAACCAGCCTCGAAACCCAAGACGGTATTGTCGAGCTGCTAGTCGTGCAGATTCAGCACTTTATTAATGGGTAATCGGAAGGAGGAAGCATGAGGGAGGAAAGGTGAGGAGAGAGGAGTGAGAAGTAAGGAGTCAGAAGGAAAGAGTGAACAAGTAATAATTCAAGGCTCGAAACACTTACAGTGACGTTCGTTTGGAGGGGGTCTGGGGGACGCAACCGTCCCTCAGTGGGGGTTTGGGGGCGAGTGCCCCCAAGGTTCGGATTTCTCAAAGAGGTTTAACTAAAGACCTTCAACTCATCTCCAACATCCGCTGAATTGGACGTAACGCCGCCACCCGCACATCCTCTGGTAGCGTAATCTCCGGCGATCGCTGCTTCATCGCCAAATACAACTTCTCCAGCGTATTCAGCCGCATGTGAGGACACTCATTGCAGGCACAATTATTCATTGGCGGCGCAGGAATGAACCGCTTGTGGGGAGCTTGCTTCTCCATTTGGTGAATAATCCCCGGTTCCGTCGCCACAATAAAAGCTTGGCGATCGCTTTGCTCTGTATACTTCAGCAACGCCGTCGTTGAGCCAATGTATTGGGCATGACGCAGCACCGCAGGCTCACATTCTGGATGAGCAATCACCTCTGCATCAGGATGCTCCATCTGCAACTGCACAATCTTCTTCTCAGAGAAAGTTTCGTGCACCATGCAGCTTCCTTGCCACAACACCAAATCTCGCCCAGTTTGCTCCATGACATAGCAACCCAAGTTGCGATCGGGTGCAAAAATAATCGGTTGGTCTTCCGGAATCTGCCGCACAATCTTGACTGCATTGGAGCTGGTGCAAATGATGTCACTCATCGCTTTAATCTCAGCGGTGCAGTTGATGTAAGACACCACCAAATGATTTGGGTGAGCTGCTTTGAACTCGGCAAAAGCTTGGGGTGGGCAACTGTCAGCCAAGGAACAACCTGCGTCTAAGTCGGGCAGCAACACCAACTTATTCGGGTTGAGAATTTTGGCAGTTTCCGCCATAAAGTGAACACCCGCAAACACAATCACATCGGCATCAGTTTGGGCGGCTTGTTGCGAAAGGCCCAGTGAATCCCCCAGATAGTCAGCGACATCCTGAATGTCTGGGTCTTGGTAGTAGTGAGCCAGAATAATCGCGTTCAGTTCTTGCTTCAGCGCTTGGATGGCTACAAATAAGTCTTGAGGAAAAGCGGTGGATGGGTTGGAGCGTTGCTGAGGAAGGGCAGTGGTAAACACAGTTGCAAGCCACCTAGAGTGCAAAGAAGTGTGAAGTAACTAATTGTACTTCAATTATAGTGTTTTTCACCAAAAGCCAGGTGTGGCAGTAGTGAGTTGATGCGGTAATTCTGCCCTAAAGTTCTGTTAAAACGCCCAATGCTTGCCTATCCTGGAAAAGGGTTGTTTAGTCAGCCCCTAGCGACGAAAGGGAATAGGCATGAGCAGTCAGAGCGATCGCAATCAAATCATCAAAATTGCTGTCATTGGTGATGTCCACGATGCTTGGGAAGCCGAAGATGGGCAAGCCCTGAAATATTTAGGCGTAGATTTAGCACTTTTTGTGGGCGACTTTGGCAACGAATCCGTGGACGTGGTACGCGCGATCGCTGCGGTTGATGTGCCCAAAGCGGCTGTCATGGGCAACCACGATGCTTGGTATAGTGCCTCCGACTGGGGGAGAAAAAAGTGTCCTTACGATCGCACTAAAGAAGACTGGGTACAAGATCAGCTAGATTTGCTCGGTGAAACCCATGTCGGCTACAGCAAGCTTGACTTTCCTGCTTTTAACTTAACCGTGGTGGGCAGTCGCCCGTTTAGCTGGGGCGGCTCCTCTTGGAAGAACGAACAGTTTTATCGCGATCGCTACGGAGTAAATAGTTTTCAAGAATCAACTGCCAAAATCTTAGAAGCAGTCCAAAGCTCAGCCTACGAAACGGTGATCTTTCTGGGTCATTGTGGCCCCACTGGACTCGGCGATCGCCCAGAAGACCCTTGTGGCCGCGATTGGATGCCCATTGGTGGAGATTACGGTGATCCTGACTTTGCTGCTGCGATCGCTCAAAGCCATCTCCTCGGCAAAGCGGTGCCCTTGGTCACGTTTGGACACATGCACCATAACCTCCGCCACACCAGAGAGTGTTTGAGAACTGCTGTGTATGAAGATGCGAAAGGGACTGTTTATCTCAACGCGGCCAATGTACCCCGGATTAAGCAGATAGAGGGCGATCGCCTACGCAATTTCTCTTTGGTTTCTCTGCAAGCGGGAGTGGTAGAGCAAGCGTCTTTGGTCTGGGTGAATCAGGACTTTGAGGTGGCTTCAGAACAACTGATGTACCGTAAAACCAATGCCGTAGCCGAAGCGGTGTAGAAAAATAGCAGATTGCAACAAAAATCTAACAGTTTGGGGCTGAACGAGTTAGAATATTCTTCGGTTTGGGTTTGTCTGAGTTGATTGACACCCTAAGCCAACACCTGGAGAGGTGGCAGAGTGGTCGAATGCGCTCGACTTGAAATCGAGTGTCTCGAAAGAGACCGTGGGTTCGAATCCCACCCTCTCCGTTTTAACCTACTTGCTCTAGAGATTCCAAACGCTCCTCAAAAGCGAACATGTGGAGTGGGTTTTAGTGAAACCGGAGGGAGGTTTCAGTCTAGGATCAAGAACATGAACTTTTTTCTAGGCTGTGCCGTTTGGGCTTACAAAGATTGGGTGGGTAACTTGTTCCCCCTGAAGAGTCGTCCTACCGACTTCCTGCAACTTTATAGTCGCCGCTTCACCACCGTCGAAGGCAACACCACGTTTTACTCGGTGCCTGATGCGGAAACGGTGGCACGATGGGCGGCAGAAACGCCTCCTGGCTTTGAGTTTTGTCTCAAGTTACCTCGCGACATTACCCATCAAGGTTTGCTAGCACCCCAAATTCCCGCAGCCCTTGGCTTTCTAGAACACATGCAAGGGTTGGGCGATCGCTTGGGGCCAATGTTTGTGCAGTTGCCACCCAGTTACAGTCCTGCTTGGCTGGATGACCTCACCGCTTTTCTCCAAGCTTGGCCGTGCGAAACCGCGCCTCTAGCTTTAGAAGTGCGCCACCTAGATTGGTTCAAATCTACTCATGCCACCAAACTCACCGAGCTTCTAGAAAACTTAGGGGTAGGACGAGTTTTGCTTGACACTCGCGCTGTTTACAATGGCCCTAATGATCCGCAGCTCAACTCCGAACGACGCAAACCTAAACTTCCTCTCCAACCCAGTGTGACCGCTCCGTTTAGTTTGGTTCGCTTCATCAACCATCCAGAGCGCGAAGTGAATCAGGAATATTGGACAGAGTGGGTTACGCATGTAGACCAATGGCTGCGTCAAGGTATTCGCGTTTATTTCTTTATGCACTGCCCCCAAGAAGCGCGATCGCCCGGTTATGCCCGCGCCTTCCAACACCTACTCGAAAAACAAGGCGTACCCGTTCCTGCCTTACCGTGGGATAGCTTCGATCAATCTCCTGCTCAACTGAGCTTGTTCTAAGAACGATATTGATACAACTAGATGGACATAGAGCAATCAAACGTAGAACCTAACCCCCTAACCCCCTTCCCTACAAGGGAAGGGGAAATCAAAAGCCCCTCTCCGCATCGGGGAGGGGTTGGGGAGGGGTGACCATGATTGAACAGGGAGGCAAGGTTTATCTAGTAGGCTCTGGGCCAGGAGAGGTGGCTTACCTGACGGTGCGCAGCTACCAACTGCTAACGCAAGCCGAGGTGCTGATTTACGATGCTTTGGCTGAGGGAGAGCTACTACAATTCGTTCCAGGGAGCTGTTTGAAACTGAATGTGGGCAAGCGGGGTGGGCAACCGAGTACACCGCAAGCCGAGATCGATCGCCTGTTGGTGGAGCATTGCCTCCAAGGTAAACAAGTGGTGCGATTGAAAAGTGGTGATCCGTTTATCTTTGGTCGCTCCACTTCAGAAATCCAGGCTTTGGTGGCAGCTGATTGTGCGTTTGCAGTGGTGCCAGGAATTTCTTCTGCGATCGCCGCTCCTTTATTTGCGGGCATTCCCCTCACTGATGTAACCTTGAGCCGTTGTTTTGCTGTCGCCACCGCTCACGACCTAGAAGCACTCAATTGGCCCGCTTTAGCTCAGATAGACACGCTGACCTTGCTAATGGGCGGTAGAAACTTAGCCGAGATTGTGGTGCGGTTGCAGCAACAGGGGCGATCGCCCGATACCCCGATCGCGATCGTGCAGTGGGCAGGACGACCCCAGCAGCAAGTTTGGGTGGGCACTTTGGAAAACATTGTGTCGCAGACAGTTGGGGTGTCTCTTTCGCCCTGTGTGATTACGATTGGTGAAGTTGTGCAACTGCGGGACTACCTGCGATCGCCCCCAAACAGGCAGAATGATACACAGCCAAACCCTATAAACGGGTTGTTGTTGCATTCTCTGTTACCTACAACTGGAACCGTGGTTAGCACTCCTGATCAAGCCCTAACAACCCCACTACCCCTCGCAGGTAAAACCGTTCTAGTGACTCGCTCTGTGGGTCAGTCGAGTGAGTTTTGCGATCGCTTGCAAGCCATTGGTGCCCAAGTGGTAGAAATGCCCGCTTTAGAAATTGGCCCGCCGTCTAGCTGGCAAGAATTGGATCAAGCGATCGACCAACTTCATAGCTTTGACTGGCTAGTCCTCACCTCAACCAACGCTGTGGATTACTTTTTTGAACGCTTAGCCGCTCAAAGCAAAGATGCACGAGCTTTGGCAGGCATCAAAGTTGCTGTGGTAGGACAAAAAACCGCTAGCAGTTTAGGGCAGCGTGGCCTTAAAGCAGACTTTATCCCACCCGATTTCGTTGCGGATTCCTTAGTCGCTCACTTTCCCGAAGCTAGCCTGCAAGGTGCAAAAATTCTATTTCCCAGAGTTGAGAGTGGAGGGCGAGAAGTGCTGGTAAAAGAGTTCACGGCTCAAGGTGCAGAAGTGGCAGAGGTAGCAGCCTACCAGTCAGGTTGCCCTGCCGCAATCGCCCCTGCTGCTCTCAATGCTTTACAACATGGCTCTGTGGATATCATTACCTTTGCTAGCTCCAAAACCGTGAAGCATTTCTGCCAGCTCGTTGAAGCTGCCTTGGGGCATTCCTTTCTGATTGACGAACTCCAGCGAGTTTGCATTGCTTCTATCGGCCCTCAGACCTCCAAAACCTGTCTAGAGCGTTTTGGGAGAGTCGAGGTCGAAGCGCAGGAATATACTCTGCCAGGGCTGACACAGGCGATCGCGCAATGGGTTACATCACAAGGCACGAACGCCTAACAACTGAGATCGCGGCTGCAAAAATAAAGACCGCCTTCGCGGTCTAAAAAAGTGTTTGTAGCCTGCGGAGGCTGGCTTAGTTTTGATAGCCGCAGGCTTTAGCCTGCGGGATTTGAATGGTGCTTTGGGCAGAAGGTTTACCGCAATTTGCAAGATTTGCGATCGCGATCGGATTGGGGGTCTTGCCAGGAGTAGGCAAAGTGGCTAACTGCATTAATTTGGGGAGCAGCTTGGCGAATCGCTTGCATCTGGAGTTCTAGAGGTGGACGGTTGCCAAGGGATTGCCCCCAAGCCCCTGCGATCGCTGGAGTAATTTTGGCACCTGGCGGAGCCATACTGACGACCCGCCGCACTAAAGAGACAATGCAGCTAGCGTTAGAGTTGCCACAAACGCCGTAAGACATTGGGTGCCACTCGATCGAGGTAGGAAAACGCTCCCACGGCTGCAAGCGAGAATCAAACCCTTGCCCAATCGTCTGGTTGCCGTCTGGGAAAAAGACCGCTCCCGCCGTCATGCCCTGCTGCTGCACTTGCGAGATGGCTAGATTCAGAAAGTCCACAATGCCTTGCAAGGCATGAGCAACGCTTAGAAGCCACAACTCCTGTTGCAGCACAGGTTGACGTTGAGCGGCTGGCAATGCCTTGAGTAAGTTAGAGGGAGTTCGCCCTTGCCACATCGGCTCTGCCTCTTGGGGATACAGCTTATCTGCTGCCGCCACATCTCCCGCCGTAATATATCCTCGGCCTAAAAACCGTCGAATTAGCTCCAAACCTTTGTTATTTAAGGCACGCTGATATAAAGCCTGCTGCGCCGAATCACCATAGATCCACAAATCATGAACCTTGCTCGCTACCGACGCTGCCCCTGTCCCTCTGGGATAGCGAATGTAGTCGAACAACACGCCATCCGGACGGCGACGTGCTACCGCCTGCACCATCTGGTAATAGTCTTGTTTTGCTTGAATACTATAGGGATCTACAAAACTCTCATCCGCAGTCACTTCCCCTACGTTCCCGTTAGGGTCAAAAACACTGCGGGAGGTTGTTGTGGTCTCACCTCTGCCATTGCGAGCGATCGCTTGTTGCCGATCGGGTCTTTGGGAGTAAGAATAGCCGAAGTTCATCGTGAACATCCAGGCATAGACTTTCAGCCCTCGCTCACGGCCTTTCTCGATCGCTTGGGCTAATAAATCAACTTTTTCAGAACCGGGTACTCGAACTACTGAAGGCCAAGCCGTAGGATTCTCCGCCATTGGTAGCAACACTTGACCGTTGTAGAAAACTTCTACATAGACTTGGTTGTAGCCCCGATTGATGATGCGATCCATCACGTTTTCGATCGCCCCTGGCTGCAAGTCGCAGGGGTAAAGGCGCAACCAAATGGCTTGTGTTTGGGGCCAAGTACGGCTGCGGCACTGCTGCATTTGCGCCGCATGCTCACGAACTAAGGCTTTGTAGCGCTCTTTAGCTTTGTCTTCTCCTTTTATGGCTGCTTGACGAGCCGCTTCTTTTTGCGCGATCGCCTCGGCTGAAAGCTGGCAGGAGGCCGCTGCTTGAGCTTGAAGAGGTTGAATCCAGGCGGTTTGGCTGATGAGGCTGGTTGTCAAGGCAGCAGTAGCCACAAAACCGCGATAGTAAGACTTCCAAGAGGGAGGTTTGGGGGTTTGGCTCTGACGACATACAGAGGGCAATAGTCGCGAAAATCTCATGGAAAGGTGAAATACTCCTTCGCACACACAAGAACAGGACTAGACAAAACTGGCTTGATGCAGCCTACGGCAGTTCAAATCTTTCAAATCTTCAACCAATTCACTGATTGAAACAAAGTATTCCTATAAAGTTCCCTGTTCTAGGACAAAGTACAACCTAGGCTTGAGGCTAAGAGCCAGCCCATAGCGCATCAGCAGACATCTTAAACCATCCTGGTTCTGTGGGTTCATGAATCCACACCTTTAGGTGTATTCCTTCTAGTAGATTGGCTAATAGAGAATTACCCCAAACCTGCCTGCTCAGGCAAGCTTAGCGATCGCCCTAGCTTTGCTTATTCCGGCGTACGACTGCGGGCTGATTGGCAGGTCGCAACAGTCTCTCTTTGGCTTAGTGAACTTGCTGACTCAGTTCAGTAACCTAATAGGTAAATAACAAATATTTATCAAACACCGCATCGGATTGAGCCGATTTTTAGCAAATGGAGACGACCATGACTAGCAGTAGCATCCAGTCTTTCGACCAGTCCTTTGAGACGACTGATCTCACTACAACTCAGCCCACCTCAGAGCAAGTAGAAGGCCATACTTTAGCGGAGCAACTGGGAACTGATCCCGTCAAAACTACCGTTGCGGCTGTGAGTGCAGGCGTAGCAGGTGCAGCGCTCGGGCGGCTGTTTGCGGGTCGGGTCGGAGCTACAATTGGGGCTGTAGTTGGCACCCTTGCTGGGGCGACTATTAGCAATGATGACAGTCCGACTACCACTCAGGCCATTGAAGGAGCAGTGAACACTGTTAAGGATGCTTCTGAGCAAGTCAAGACTTCTGCCACTCGCCTTGCAGACTCTGCCCAGCAGGTGGTTCATTCCTCTCAAGTGAAGCTAGCCGATACGGCTCAGACCGCTAAACAGAAAGTTCAAGCCTCTCCAGCTGAGCTGAGCAGCGCTGCTAGGAAAGCCGCTGAGAACTTACGCCAGCAGCAACTGCAACCTCAACAGGCAGGTAATGGCTCTCACCGCTTTAGTTTGGAGCAAAACTATGAACTGTCGGCTGAGATACATTATCAGATCGGTGTGGCTCTAGGCCGACAAGGAAAACTAGATAAGGCGATCGAGGAGTTTCAAGAAGCGCTTGATCTTGCTCCTGACTCTGCCGAAACTCATTACAACTTAGGTATTGCTTTTAGTAAGCAAGGCGATCTAGACCAAGGTTTAGAATACCTACAACAAGCCAATGAGCTGTGCTTAGCCCATGGCAATCCTAAAGGAGCCAAGCTGATCAAGCGAGCCATTAAGAGAATAGACCAGACTCTGGTGCTTGATTAGGTTTGTGGCTTGTGGGCGATCGCTTTAAAGGGCAAGCCTAAAAGCAAGTCTAGAAGCTAGGGGTCAAGAGCCAAGAGTCGTTAGGCATTGATGCAAAAATGTTTACTCAATTGCGCCTTGGCTCCTAAGGAAGCTAACTTCTCCCTGAAAACCAGATTTCTTGGCTAATTGGATAGGGGTATTGCCAGTTTGATCTCTAGCGTTAATTTCGGCCCCTGCGGCTAATAGCAGCTCAAAAGCTTTTCTTTTTTCGATGGCGGAGGCAGCAGCTAAATGGTGTAGGGGTGTCTTACCCTGGTCATCCTTAGCATTCACATCCGCGCCTTGGGCAAGCAGCAGTTTGATCTTGGCTCCTTTTGCATCTGGGAATTGGGCCGCGATCGCCAGAGGAGTCATGCCATCTTTGCGCTTGACCTGGACATCAGCTTCTCTTGCCAAAAGTAGCTTGAGAGTTTCTACATTGCTAGATCTAGCAGCCCAATGCACTAGCGTCATGCCGTAGCCATCTTGCAGATTGATATCTGTTCCTTGGCTGAGCAGCAGTTCTACCATAGCTGCGGGAGAGAACTCTACCGCTAAAGATAAGGGCGTTCTACCATCTTTGCGTTTAGCCATTGGATCAGCTCCCTGGCGTAGGAGTAGATTTGCCACATCGAGTCTCATTGTGGCGGCTGTGTGTAAGGGAGTGTTGCCGTCGTTCGCTTTGGCTCTAGCATCGGCACCATAGCCAAGTAGAAGCTTCACAGTTTCTGTATTTTGTACCCCTGCCGTGGCTGCATGTAATGGCGTGTTGCCATCGCGATCGCGGGCATTGGCTTTTGCACCTTTTTCCAGTAGCAGCTTGGCAATGTTTCTGGTTGTCGTATTTGCGGCAGCTACATGCAGGGGTGTGCTGTGGTTGAGATCTTTCGCGTTGATTTCTGCGCCTTTCTCGATGAGCAATTGGGCGATCGCCTGCGTTTTGGCTAGATGCAGGAGCATTTTACCCGACTCAAATTTATGATTAACATCTGCTCCTTTTGCGAGCAGTCTCTCTATTGTGAGATCGCTGCTATAGAGAGATACAGCCTCATATAAGGCTTTGTACCAATCCAAGTTTGGCTGAGCCAATAATAGCTCTGCCGTCTCTCGATTAACACAGCCAAGCAAAGAGACTTGTCGCTGGGTGCTGCCCCGACCCAAGGTAGTCATGGCATTAGGATTACCACCACTCCTTAAATAACGCCTCATAGCGGCGGCATTTTGGCAAAGATTGGGATTGGGTTGAATACTGAGTTTGGCTAGAAGCGCCCACTGATAGGGATTCGGTACCGTAGCGGTAGCAGCAGTGAGGCCAAGGCTCGCGATCGCCAGCCACCCTAGAGATCCTAAAAACTTATTTCTCATCAACTGTATCTAGAGCTTGGCAAGTTACTTGCCCATTTGGATTTGCCCGCTCCTAGTTAAGACGAACCACGTTAAGGCACACCATTAGAGATGACGTTTGTAGGGGGCATCCCTAATGGTGTGCAGTGTCAATTTTAGACTCTGGTGGGAAAAGGCTTAATAGCTGTCTTCACCTGGGACTGCGTCTGCACTAGACTCTGAAAAGTCTTGCTGCATAGAGCCTTCGCAGATGGCTTGCCACTGGCAAAAAAGTTCGTAGCCGTGCAAATCGGTATTGCGATAGCGCTGAATGGCTTGATCTAACTCTTGAGGAGTCCGGGGAACTGGAATCGTACAAGTAAGCTCAGGCATAGTCAAAACCTCGACTGACAGAACTAAATACTGTGGCTTAGAAACTGTGGCTTAGAATCCGTAGCTGAAATCTGGAAGTTGAACGGTCTCTAACTCCAATGTAATGAAATTAAGACGGAAATGGTATCTAAAGTTACAAATTTTAGGCTGTAGTTAGGGTAAAAGGCGAAAATAAAGTCTTGCGATCGCACCGGAGACTTCACTCTTCCTTAGCCCCGTTGTAACACTCTTGCCTGCAAGGCTGGTGAACTTCCCGTAAATTTATTCCAAAGATTGGGTGATCTTACGTAAAGGTTGCTACAAATAGTATGAATAATACCTAGAACTATGGCAGCTTCATGAAATCAGTATTGACAGGAATTGCTGGAGTGGCGATCGCGCTCGGTAGCTTCACTCTTGGTAGCCAACCTGGCACTGCGGCCACCTTGAGCTTCAATCAACTCTATTTTTTCGGTGATAGTCTCACTGATCCTGGTAACGCCTATAGAGCCTCAGGAGGTTTAGTTCCTCCTAGTCCTCCTTATGCCCAGCGATTTAGCAATGGCCCTGTTTGGGCGGAATACTTAGCAGGTCAATTGGGTCTTAGCCCTGTCCCTAGCACTCAGCTTTCGCCGCAAAACCCACCGCTGCAAGGAGCCAATTTTGCTTTTGGAGGTGCCACCTCAGGCACAGACAATACCGTATTTCCCCTTTTCCCAGGGCTGCAACAACAAATTGCTCAGTTCCTGAGCTTACCGCTTCCTGCGAATCCAAACGCCCTTTTTGTACTCTGGGCAGGAGCCAATGACTACCTACCCACGCAAAGTGCTTTCCAGCCCTTCAACGACCCCAACCCTTCGGTTACCAACCTCACAACGGCAGTGACTGCCCTTGAAGGGGCTGGGGCGCGAAATATTTTAGTGCTGAACTTGCCAGATTTAGGTACTTTACCTTTAACCCGTACCACTTCCGATGCTCAGAGGCTGAATAACCTATCTCAAGCTCACAACAATCTTCTCTTTCAGGAAATTGGAAATTTAGAGCGATCGCCTGGTTTTGATGCCAATATCATTCCGCTTGACGTCAATGCTTTGTTTCAACAAGTCATCAGTCAACCGTCACAGTTTGGCTTTACCAACGTCACCGACCCCTGCTTTAATCAACAACCCTTTAGCATCTGTAGTAATCCCAACGAGTATTTGTTTTGGGATACAGTTCATCCCACTACAGCCGCTCACCAGGCTATTAGCAATTTTGCCTTGACAGCGCTTCGCTCTAGTGATGAAGATCCCGCTTCTGTGCCCGAACCTACTGCTACTTTGGGCTTGCTAGCCTTAGCAGGTTTAGGAATTAGCCAAGTGAAACGGCGTCGCCTAATCAATAGGGCTGCTAATAAGGCTGAGGGGGCTGAAACGCATGCACATCTCGAATAACTTGCGCCCAACCTGCTGCTAGCGACTCTAGGAGGCGATTGCCCTTTTCGGCGGTGGCAGTCGTTGGATCACCAATTACGCCACTTTGGCTCATATCTCGCGTGGCCCAAGCAAAAGGTAGTTTGCCTTCCATGCTCAAGAGGCTATCTTCAGGTTGCTCTGGGGGATACTCGGCGATCGCCTGTTCCATCCGGATTTGCTTTGGCAAAATAGCCAGCATCAGGCTAGTTTCTGCATCTCCCGCATGAATGCCCCAAGCCAATTCTTTGGGGCTGAGGAGTTCTTTGGCAATGTGGGGTGCTTGCCAGGTAAACAAAGGAAAAATGCTGAAATCTTCGTACTTGACGTGCAAATCCCGCGCGGCAATTTCTAGCACTTGTGGCTGTCCACCGTGGGAATTCATCAGCACCAACTTGCGGAATCCTGCTCTGTAGACGCTCTCAGCAATTTCGCTTAGAGTGGCTAGCAACGTTTGGGCACTGAGCGTAATTGTCCCCGGAAAGTGCCAGTGCTCGTTTGACTTGCCATAGTACAACGGCGGTAAGGCATAGGCAGGAATGCCAGTTTCTAGCTGATGCAAGGCTTTGCCCAAAACAGCCACCCCGATTGCAGCATCGACAATCAGCGGTAAATGTGGCCCATGTTGCTCGATCGCCCCCAGCGGCTGAACGAGCACTACATTGGCCTTATCTGGCATGGCTTGAATTTCAGTCCAAGTGAGATAGGGAAAAAACCGCTCCGGGGGAATAAAGCTATGCATAAATAAAAGTCTTTGTTAAAAAATTATCCTGATCCATTCAATACCGTAGTTCACCGATTGCTACAAGCTAATTCCTAGCCTCTCACGCTCTAGAACTTCATTCGGTTCAGTATAAGCACGAAGATTTCTTTCTAGCGATCGCCCCAAACCTTGCTAGTTCAATCACAAGTTCAATCAGATGTGCTGGCTGCTTGGATTCATTTTGGCCTGAGTCTAAACCAGAGCATCGGCTTTTCAGCGATCGCAACACTGCTAATTGCCGCTAAATTCTCTGGTCAGAGACCCCATAGCCGTAGATTTACTGATTTGCTGGCTTCCCAGCCCAGGCATCTTAGGGAGGCTTGAGTTTTGGTTGCTCAAGTTCGGTGTGAAGTTGCTTTTAGGAAGGTTAGATTTTGCTAAAACAGTGGACAAGTTCGCGCTCCCTTACAGCCGTAACTGCTCTGATCGTTAGAGGTTTGTTGGTGGGAGGGCTAGCTTTGCCAGTGGTGGTTCCGGCTGCTCAGGCAAGTACTTACGATTTCCAAGTAGAACCAGCCTCAACGCTCCCTGCTCAGGTGGTTGCTTTGCGCCGCGCCATTATTGGGCAAGAGAGTGGGGCTAATTTCCGCGCTGTGAACCGCCATTCTGGAGCATTGGGCTACGGTCAGGTCATGCCCGCTAATATCCCTAGTTGGACGAAAGAAGCCCTGGGGCACTCCATTAGCGCCTCCGAATTTCTCAACAGCCCTGAACTGCAACTACAAGTGATTGACTTCAAACTCAATCAATATTGGCAAGCCGCTTTGGTTGACAGCAACGGAGATGAAGCGATCGCCGTTCGTCGGGTGGCGTCTCATTGGTACAGTGGCAAGCCTTACCGCTATAACTACACGACAGCCAGCTATTACGGGGGACATCGCTATCCCAGCGTTGCCGAGTATACGCTAGCCATTTTACAGCGCTATGAACAACAGAAAGGCTTGTTAGGACTGACTCAACTGGGTTACGGCTCCTGGTAATGATGATCAACTGAAGATCTTGCGAAAGCTTGCTGGAGCATAGGGCGACTGAATGCTGTCGCTAGAATAAGGCTGAAGGCGATCGCGGCGCTGCAAAGCAAAGGTTAGCGATCGCCTTTTAGAAAACAGACAACCTGAAATGATGCAATCAGTCAGGTTAGTTCAGTTGATCAGCCAGAGGGAAGCACATGGGCAAGAAAAAGCACGTAGCCAAAAAGGCAGCGATAGAAGGTGACGCTAATTCTGAGATGCGTCAGGCTAAGCAAGCCGCGAATCAGGCTACTGATGCGATTGCTGATGTCATGAGCCCAGAAGATAATGTCGCTGAGCGATCGCCCGCTCCCGATTATCCGCGCTATCGCGTTCACCTCAGTCAGCCCATTGTTCTGGCCGATCTAGATCCCAATCCGTCGAACGCTTACCCGACTAAGAAAGACGCAGAACAAGAATTAGAAAAACAACGCCAACGGCTCCAAGAACTGCAAGCCCGTCTCTATGCGGAGCAAAAACAAAGCCTCTTGATCGTGTTGCAAGCGATTGATACTGGAGGCAAAGATGGCACGATCAAGAATGTATTTCAGGGCGTGAACCCGCAGGGATGTCAGGTTTGGTCATTTAAGCAGCCTAGCGTCGAGGAACTGAATCACGACTTCCTCTGGAGATACCATCAACGTACTCCGGCGCGAGGCATGATCGCCATCTTTAACCGATCGCACTACGAAGATGTGCTGGTAACCAGAGTGAAGCAATTGGTGCCAGAGCAGGTTTGGCGAGAGCGCTACCAGTTGATTAATGAGTTTGAGCATATGCTGGCGTTAAATCACATCATGGTGCTCAAGTTCTTTCTCAATATCTCCAAAGATGAGCAAAAGCAACGCCTTGAATCTCGCTTAGCGGAACCCAATAAGCGCTGGAAGTTCTCGGTGAACGATGTCAAAGAGCGTCTCCTTTGGGATGATTACCAATTGGCATTTCAAGATGCCCTCAATTCCTGCTCGACCGAATATGCACCTTGGTATGTGATTCCCGCTAATAAGAAGTGGTATCGCAACCTAGTGGTGGCCCGCACAATCGCAGATACTTTAGAATCCATGAACCCTCAATATCCTGCTGACGCCCCTGGGCTAGATGAGATTGTGATTCCCGATTGAGCGATCGCCTTAGACCAGCAAGCGCGAGATTCAGATGCCAGATCAGACAGCGTGAAATCCATAAAACGCTAGACCATCAAGTAGATCAGCCGAGAGATCATGCCTAGCCCCTTACCCCATCTCATTGATAAACCTGCTTGGTGGCAACTGCTCAATTGGATTGCCGACCCGATCCAATTTCAGCAGAAATACAGCCAGCAGTATGGTGATATGTTCACGATGCGGCTAGGCAGCTTGGGAACTCCGATAGTAGTGGGAAATCCCCAAGCCATTCAGGATATCTTTAATCAGGATGCCAAGTTTGATATTGGTCGAGCTAACGCGATCGCAGAACCGCTAATCGGGCGGAACTCTTTGATGTTGATGGATGGCGATCGTCACCGCCGCGAACGCAAGCTATTAATGCCGCCTTTTCATGGAGAAAGGCTTCAAACCTACGCCCAACAGATCTGTTTGATCACAGAACAGGTTGCTAGCCAATGGCAAGTTGGGCAAGTATTTATTGCTCGAAGGGCTATGCAGCGAGTTAGCCTAGAAATTGTTCTGCAAATCGTCTTTGGCTTAAGCGAAGGAGAACGCTACCAACAACTCAAACCACTTCTTACTCAGTGGCTAGACATGACGGATTCTCCCCTCCGTTCTAGTATTCTATTCCTGAAATTCTTACAGAAAGATTGGGGAGGCTGGAGTCCTTGGGGCCAAATGCGACAGCGGCAACGCCAGGTGCATGATTTGTTGCAAGCAGAAATTACAGAGAGACGTACCCAAGGAGATACAGGTCGTAAAGATGTCCTGAGTTTGATGATGGCAGTACGGGATGAACAGGGGCAAGCCATGACCGACGAGGAGATCAGAGATGAACTCCTCACGATCTTGTTTGCAGGGCATGAAACGACGGCTACTACGCTAGCTTGGGCTTTCTATCAAGTTCATCGCAACCCACAGGTTCTAGAAAAACTGCTGCATGAATTGGATAGCAGGGGCGATCGCTCCTCTCCAATGGAGTTGGCTCAGTTGCCTTACCTGAATGCAATTTGCCAGGAAGCCTTGCGGATGTATCCAGTTCTCCCAGTGATTTTCCCCCGCATTGCCAAATCACCTGTAAAAGTAGCAGGACAGGAGTTTGCTGCTGAAACTACTTTTATCCCCAGTATCTATCTCGTTCATTACCGAGAGGAGTTATATCCGAATGCTCAGCAATTCCAGCCAGAGCGGTTTCTAGAGCGGCAATATTCTCCTTCTGAATATCTCCCCTTTGGAGGCGGCAGTCGGCGGTGCTTGGGATATGCTTTAGCGCAGCTAGAAATGAAGCTAGTTCTAGCCACGGTGCTCTCTCAATACCAACTGACTTTGGCAGAGGATGAACCTGTAAAACTACAGCGCCGTGGCTTCACCCTCGCTCCTAAAGGTGGGGTGCGAATGGTGACGGCTGGAAAGAGATGAATTAGGGATATTGGTTGAATCACTGCCAGTGAAGGTTTTAGAAGTTGCTTTAGGCGTGATTGTCAAACTTATGTATCTTGGGAAAAATTAGTTTGGTAGTGATCGAGCAGAACACTTCATGGCAGATAAAGTTGCGATCTTCCTGGATGTTGAAAACTTATCAGGCTGGCTAAAAGCAGATGGAGGAGAAACTCTTTTAGAACGTGCTAACGAGTTAGGGCGTGTTCTGGTGCGTCGAGCTTACGGAGATTTCAGTATTCAATCGGTAAGTGTACGCCAACCAGAGCTAAACTTGCTTGGATTTGAGTTTGTCCATGTTTATCATCCAGTAAAAGGTAAAAACTCTGCTGACATCCAAATTGTTATTGATGTTATGGAGTATTTAGCCCGTATCCCCGATTTGGAGTGGGTTGTTCTTGCTACAGGAGATTCTGATTTTTCGCCTTTATTTAGACGTTTAAGAGAACTGGGTAAGTCTGTAGTGGGTGTTGGGCCGAGATCTGCGCTCAGTGAAGCTGTCAAAAAGTCTTGCAATCGTTTTATTTACATTGACGAAGAATCTACATCTGGCAGGGAGTCCGGTTCCTTAAAAACGACTCAACTACGTGAAGATGCACTAGATTTACTAGAGCGTGTACTTAATAAATTTCCAGATGGCGCTAGCCTTTCGACCTTGAAGAGTGAAATGTTTGAACTTGACTCAGCATTTGATGAGCAAAATCTAGGATTCTCTGGATTCATGAAATTCCTCCAGAGTGCTCCTGAAATGGTTACGGTATATCAAGTTAAACAAGCTTGGCACGCGAAAGCAATAGAAACGGGGAAAGGGCAAGGTGAAACTTCATTTGAAGATAACAAGAAAGAATCCACTCTAACAAAACCTACAACTGACCTTTATAGACGTTTTCTACGTAAAAGTGGTTGGCGCTCGTGTGAGTCATCTTTCTTATGGGATTCTTTAACTAAGCTTAAAATACATTTCCCGAAGGGCTTTACAAGAAGTAAAGAGTTTGAGTATTTAATTGAGGTATTTGGGCATAACAGGACTCGTGGAGAGTTGCGAGCAGCTATTTATATTCTTTATAAAGCAGGCTTCGTATCTCAACAACAGCAAAAGCAGGACGATGAACCTATCTTAATGGCTTCTCTACCTGAATCTGAGCGGGTAATGTCAAAGAAGGTAGATGCTGTAATGACCCATCGACTGGTTCACGTTATTAACTTCAACGATGTACCTTTCATTCCTGAACTTGTCGTTCCCCTGTTAAGTAACTCGTATACTAAGGAACAGTTTAAGGCTCTTATTGAAAACGCCCAAAGTTATTAGAATACTAAGCAATCAAGTTAGGAAGTAATGGAAGTAAAACAATTCTGTTACAACGGACTGTAGAAAGCCATTAGTATTAAGTTCAAGGCTTGTGACAGCCGTTGACCAGAACCGCTATACCGCTTAGCTCTTTGTAAGGACATTGCCGACAGCCATCTGTCAGTATTCAAAGTTAGTGCAGCGTGATGCGACAAAACCTTTTACTCGGTGAGTGCCCTTTAGGGATTCACACTCTAATGAGGTTTAGTCCCATCGCCAACAGGCTCACTAACCCAACCAAGCCGAGCGCTCGACGGAAGTAGTTAACCCCCTCAAAGATTTCCTGCCATGCCCAGGTAAATAAAGAACCGAACGCTACTAAACTGGATGCTTCTCGGATTTCGCCGCTTGGAAGAACGAATTGAAGGAAGGCTGCTGTTAACCCAACCAGAATCGGTAGATTGGGCATTTGAGCAATTACGATGTTGCCTTCACTATCTCGAAAAGTGCGATCGAATAATGTGGTTTCCTGAGTCTGAAATTTATCTAGATCGCGGTTTAATTGAGATGACATCTGCTTGCCTGAAATACAACTGAAAATTAATGTTAATGCTGTCCTGCATAGCAGCACCTATACCGAGCGTTAGATTAACTGGACTCGTATGCAGCTTTAGTGATTGTCAGTAGGCGATCGCCCTCACGCTTGTCTTGCCGTTTCTACCCCTTGATTTACCTGGGTAACTGGGGTCAGGGGCGATCGCGAACTCGGCTGACTCAACATCTTGTGTCTGAGCGGATTTGTGTGAAATAAATTTTTCCTCAAAGAAAAAAAAGAAAGTGAATTAGGAACTCAAGTCTTTGGGTGGAAGTTTTGTTAAAAAATACTTCACAACCCTTGTAAAATGTCTTTTATTACCAGATAAGTATTTGTTCTTATCCACATGATGCTAGATCGATTTCCTTGGCTCACCGCGATCGTTCTACTGCCACTCGTTGCCGCCATGTTCATCCCGCTGCTGCCCGACAAAGGCGGCAAGTCGGTGCGTTGGTATGCCCTGGGTGTCGGATTTATAGACTTTGCTTTGATGTGCTACACCTTTTGGACGCATTACGATCCGGGCAGTGCGACCTTCCAAATCGTGGAAAAATTTGCCTGGATGCCGCAGTTAGGTCTCAACTGGGCAGTTTCGGTTGATGGCTTGTCCGCCCCGCTCGTGTTGTTGGCTGGGCTAGTGACAACGCTCTCAATTTTTGCCGCTTGGCGAGTCGATCGCAGACCGCGATTATTCTACGGCTTAATGTTGGTTCTCTATGCCGCCCAAGTCGGCGTATTTGTGGCCCAAGATCTGCTGCTGTTCTTCATCATGTGGGAGATCGAGCTGGTCCCGGTCTACTTGCTCGTTTGCATCTGGGGTGGGCAGAACCGCCGCTATGCTGCAACCAAATTCTTGATGTATACGGCGATCGCGTCCATCTTCATTTTGGTGGCGGCGATGGCAATGGCATTCTATGGTGACACCACCACCTTCGATATTGCCGAACTGCACCTGAAAGAATTTCCACTGGCGCTTGAGCTGTTGCTGTATGCAGGGTTGCTGGTCGCCTTTGGAGTCAAGCTGGCGATCGTACCTTTCCACACCTGGCTACCCGATGCTCATGGCGAAGCTTCCTCTCCAGTGTCAATGGTGCTGGCAGGAGTGCTATTGAAAATGGGCGGCTATGGCTTAATTCGCCTAAACCTCGAACTTTTGCCCCATGCTCACATCTATTTCGCTCCAGTTCTAGCAATTCTGGGAGTTATCAACATTGTCTATGGCGCGTTGAACTCCTTTGCCCAGACCAACATGAAGCGTCGCCTTGCCTATTCGTCGATTTCTCACATGGGATTCGTTTTGTTAGGCATTGCCTCGTTTACTGATTTGGGCGTAAGTGGGGCGCTATTGCAGATGATTTCCCACGGGCTGATCGCGTCGGTGCTGTTCTTCCTGGCAGGAGTCACCTACGATCGCACTCACACCATGATGATGAATCAGATGGGTGGGATTGGACAGGCGTTACCTAAAGTATTCGCCTTATTCACGATCGCGGCGTTGGCATCCTTGGCACTACCCGGAATGAGTGGTTTTGCTAGCGAGATCGCAGTCTTCATGGGCATCACCACTAGCGATGTTTATAGCTCTAACTTCCGCACAGCAACCGTGTTTCTCTCGGCAGTGGGACTCATCCTCACCCCTGTTTATCTGCTCTCAATGTTGAGACAGGTATTCTACGGGCCAAGCTCAGAGCTGATGTGCGACATTTTGCCTTCTTGTGACTTGGATGACGTTGAGCTGAAGAATCAGGGCAATGATGAACCCGCCTGCTTTGGCACCAACTGCGACTTACCTGTAGAAGCCACGTTTGAGGATGCGAATCCCCGTGAGGTGTTCATTGCAGCCTGTTTCATCGCACTGATTGTCGGAATTGGGTTCTACCCCAAAATGGCGATGCAGATGTATGACGTGAAAACGGTCGCGGTGAATGCTCAGTTGCGCGAGTCCTATCGTCAGGCTGCCCAAGCCAACCCTCAGATCTACGCCAAGGGCTTCTGGAACTCAACGACTATTTCAGAATCTCAAGCACCACCGCTGTTGGGTCTGGTCAAGTAGTCCTATCTAGCTCCCCTTCCCTTTGAGGGAGGGGGCTGGGGGTTAGTGCGATCGCCCTTAGCGCTCTAGCCAAGCCCGCATCTTGCCGGGATTGAGCAAGCCATAGGGATCGACCATTTCCTTAAACTTCAATTGCTCTACGTTAATCGTCTTCATGCCGCCATCTTCCAAGATGTAAGTGTGGGGATTGAAGATAAAGGCTCCTTGGGCTTCGTGGTAGGCAATGATCTCATTCAGGCGGGCTTCTGTGGTGTAGCGCACCAACTGGAGTGCCGCAGGACGAGCGACACTTCCGACCCGGAAGAATTCTAGGTGCATGATCAACTCATCGGCAAAGTGATGATAGATGTGCTCTACCAACTTGAGGTTTTTGTCGTCCGGAAAAAGAGTTTGTAGATAGGTGAGAGAAGGATCAACACTGCGGGCATGGAGCGTGGTGTGATTCCAAGAAAACTCACCCAAGGGGATACCATGACTGGCTTCCTGAGCAGTTTTTTGGTAGCAAACAGTGCCACCATACTCTTTGATTAAATCTGCGAGAGGCTCTAGGCAAGATTCCGCCACCATCAGCAATGCACAGTGAGAGCCTTCTGGGATGAAGGAGCGAAGTGCGGCGAAATAGGTTGGAATCGGCCAAGCGTGGATGCTAATTAGTTTCTTGATGATACCATCGGAGTCTGCCAAAGTTTGCCCAAAGTGAGCCGCAGTCATAAAGTCAGGAAAGCCGACGATGCACTCAGCCCAAGGATAGGCAGGGCCAAGGGGAATCTCCAATTCGGTGATAATGCCATTCACCCCATAGGCATGGTTTACCTTTTGCACCTCATCACCGCGTAGCTCGATTACACGGGGTTGATCTTCCATCGTTACCACCCGCACGGCCAAGAGATTGCCGCGATCGCGCAGTTGCCCGTAGGTAATCGAGCCAATGCCGCCGCTGCCTCCCGCAATAAATCCACCAATGGTAGCGGTGCGATAAGTGGAAGGAGCCATACGAATCTCCCAGCCGATTTCTCGCGTTTTCTTGTCGAGATTGGCGAGCTTCACCCCTGGCTCGACACAGGCTAATCCCGGTTTGACCCAACGAATGGCTTGCATGGGGCTCAAATCCAGAATCACGCCGCCATTGAGGGGAACACACTGGCCATAGTTACCCGTGCCTGCTCCCCGTACCGTCAGGGGAACTCGAAACTTGACGCAGGCTGCGGCCACACGCAACACATCTGCTTCACTCGCAGCCCGCACGACCAAATCGCCTTTCTTGCCAGCTAGTTGTGGCTGAAGCACCGGACTGAAGTTGTAGTAATCCTGGGACAGCTTGGCGACCTGGGTAGGGTCCGTGATGATTTCTAACCCTGCCAGTTCCGCAATTAGAACATCGAGGTTCATTGTGTTGACAGGGGTCGTGGTCATCAGCCAATCTCCGTAAAGCCGCACAGATGATCTAATTCAGCATAATCGGGTAGGGTGGTGTCAATAGCTCGGCCCGATCGCAAAACAACCCGATCGTGCTGCGATCGCGACAGCAACTCACTAAAAGTGCGGCCTTTAAACAAAATTAAATCAGCGGGTAGACCCACGCCGATGCGCCCGACCTGAGGCAATTGCATCAAATCAGCGGGAGTTGTGGCGATCGCCTGCGGCCAGTCACCATAGGGACGATCCAAGTGGGCAATCTTGGTTGAGAGTGTAAAGACTTCCAGACAATCATGGTCGCCAAAGCCATGAAAGGGGTCACGGCAGTTGTCACTGGCGATCGCCACTGGGATGCCTTGTTGCCGTAATTCATGCAGCAAAGTTACCCCCCGCCAGCGAGGAGTCCGTTGAGGTACACGGTCTTGCAGGTACAGATTGCACAGCGGCAAACTGACAATGCCAATCTGCGCTTGCTGCACCAAATTTAACGTCTCCGCCACTTCTGCTGAGCTTTGCACTGCCAAACTACAGCAGTGCCCACAGACGATCTGCCCCGCAAACTCGTGACGTAGGGCTGCTGCCGCTACTTGCCTCAGCGTTTTGCTGGCTGGGTCGTCAGTTTCGTCTGTATGGAAATCTAAATTCAGCCCTCGCTCTTGGGCCAAAACAAACACGCGATCTAGTTGAGCATCCAGTTCTGGATGTACAGGGGCAAACCCGCCCAGAACGCCTCCTAGTTCCGCCATTTTATCGGCCAAGGCTTCTCCTTCGGGTGTGAGAAACATTTCCAAAGGAGCGAGGCAAACGGCTTGCAGGGTCAGGCGATCGCGCCACTCCTGCTGGAGCAACCGAAACGCCTCAAAACTCCGATCAGCAAACTCCCCAATCGCATCAATATGAGTCCGGATGGCTCGCGTGCCGTGGGCATAGCTGCACTTGAGACCAAACTCCATGCGCCGATACACATCTTCCAGGTTCCAATGTTGAGCCGCATCCTTCTCAACGGTGGTTAAGGCACTGGCAAACGTACCATCTGGATTCGTCGCCCGCTCCCAAATATGTCCTTTATCCAGATGGGTGTGAATGTCCACAAAGCAGGGCCAAACCTGACCTCCTCGGAGCTCTAAAGAGGGTAGCGGAGATAATTCCGGGTCTATGTGCCGCGATCGCGCCAGTTGAATCGATCGCACCAGCCCAGCCCGAATTTCCAGATCGACCAATGCCAAACCATCAACATTCTGCTGAGCCGCAATCTCAGGGCGATCGCCTGCGAGCAAACAAACCGGAACATGGGCATTGAGGAGCCAGTAATGATCAGAAGTGGGCAACATGCAAGCATTCAAGAGTTAATTCTCACGTTTTATCGCACTTTCATGCCAGTGGCGCAGTAAGAAATCAGACAACAGCGTCAGTACCACAAAGATCACCACCCCTAAACCAGTGGTCATCAGCAGCGCCGCAAACATCCGAGGAATTTGCAAGTTATAGCTCGCCATCAAGATTTGATAGGCAATTCCCGCCCGTGCCCCACCTGTTCCCGCCACAAACTCAGCCACCACCGCCCCAATTAACGCCAGTCCCCCACTAATCCGCAAACCGCCCAAAAAATAGGGCAGCGCACTCGGCAAACGCAGATACCACAAAGTCTGCCAGCGAGAAGCGCGGTAAAGCTGAAACAGATTCAATAGATTATGGTCCGCACTGTTTAACCCCAGGGTCGTATTGGCAATGATGGGAAACAACGCCACCATCCAAGCACAAACCACCAACGCCGCAAACGTGTTATTCCGCAACCACACAATAATCAACGGCGCGATCGCCACAATCGGCGTCGTCTGCAATAGCACCGCATAAGGGAACAAACTCCGCTCAATCCACTTACTCTGAGCAAACAAAACCGCGATCGCCACCCCAGAAACCACCGCCGCCAGAAAAGCCACCAGCGTAATTTGCAGCGTCACCAACAGCGCCGGAAATAACTCCGACCAATCCCGAACCAGCGTCCGCAACACCAACAGCGGCCCAGGCAACAGATAAGGTGGTATCCCCGTCACCCGCACAAAGATATCCCATCCGAAGAGAGCGATGACCGCGATCGCCAGCGGAGGCAGAATATCAACACTCAATAGCACTTTCAATCTCTGCACTATGCCCCCCTAGCCCCCCAATTCTGGGGGAACTTGACCTATCTATTTCCTAAACTGAAAGACTTAGGAGACCAACTCACAGATTCTTAGACACAGCTAAACTTGAGTTCACAGAATACCTTTTGGAGGGGGTCTGGGGGACGCAACCGTCCCTCAGCGGGGGTTTGGGGGCGAGTGCCCCCAAGGCTCGGATTCCCCAAAGTCATATCTCCCAACCACAAATCTCAAAAACATAGATTAAAGCCCAATCCCCCCAGATAAAGCCCCTGAAACCTCCCGACAATACTCATTAAACAGCGATGACAAACGAAACCCCTCCGAACGCGGATAAGGAGCCGCAACCTCCACCTCCGCCACCACTCGACCCGGACGCGCCGCCATCACCACCACCCGATTCGATAGATACACCGCCTCATAGATGTTGTGCGTCACAAACACCACCGTCCAGCGCTTCTGACCCCACAAGCTCAACAAATCACTATTGAGTTGGCTCCGCGTCATCTCATCCAACGCCCCAAACGGTTCATCCATCAGCAAAATATCAGGCTGCGTCACCAACGCCCGCGCGATCGAAACCCGCATCTTCATTCCCCCCGACAACTCACGGGGATATGCTTGCTCAAACCCTTCCAACCCCACCAACGCGATCGCCTCAGCCACCACCGCCCTAGCCGCCAATCTCGACATCCCTGCCAACTGCAACGGTAACCGCACATTCTCTAGCACCGTCGCCCAAGGCATCAATGCCGCTTCCTGAAACACAAAAGCCAACTTCGGCCCAACCTTAGCAGTTGATGAACGCTGCCAAAACTTTCTCGCTGCCTTCGCCTCAGCCCGCACCGCACCCCAGGCAATTTCCCCAGAACTCGCCGCCCCCAGCCCCGCCATAATTCGCAGCGCCGTACTTTTGCCACATCCCGAAGGCCCCACCAAACTAATGAACTCAGACTCCGCAATCTTTAAGTTCATGTCCTGCAAGGCGATCGTGCCATTTGAGTAGACCTTGCTCACTTGATGCAGGGCGATCGCACAGGAATTTTGAACCAAACCAGGCTCAGACGAGTCGTGCTGGTAGCAGGATTCAGGGCAGTCCTGCGCTGGAGACGTTTCCATTCCCGGCATGCTCCTTACAATATGACCACAGTCTTAAAGGTATATTGGCAAATGTAACCCATTGTAGAAGGAGATACAGACCCGCTAAGCTTTGTAAGCTTGGACGCCCTTATTGATGAACTTTAAGGTGTAAGCCTCTTTGTAGTTGGTGTCAGGTTGAAACACGCCAGCCTTCACCATGCCGTCAAAAAATACCTTCCAGCGATCGTCCGTCATCGCCCCAATTCCCAACTTCTCCGCATCACCAGAGACCACAATGCCATACTGCTTCATCTTCTCCAGGCTGTAAGCCAGCTGATCATCCGTCATTTCAGGATTGGCTTTCTTAATCAGCTCGTTGCCTAGTGCAGGATCTTGAAAATAGCTATACCAGCCTTTGATCGAAGCATCCACAAATCGTTGCACCAAGTCAGGCTGTTTTTCTACCAAGTCTTTGCGTGTCTCAATCGTTGTGGAGTAAGGGTCATAGCCGTAATCTGCCAACAAAATCAACACTGGCTCAAAGCCGCCTTGCTGCTTAACTTTGAACGGTTCAGAGCTGAGATATCCTTGTTGCACCAAAGTCTTATCTGCCAAGAAAGGCCCGACATTAAAGTTGTAAGGACGCTTTTGGTCATCAGTGAAGCCATACTTAGATTTCAAAAAGGGCCAAAAGGTTGTATTGGCTGCCGCAGAAATCAGAATTGGAGAGCCTTTGATTTTCTCTAAAGAGTCACGCCCTGTACCCGGATGAGCCAGCAGAACTTGGGGATCTTTCTGGAAGATAGAGGCCACTGTTACTTTAGGGATGCCCTCCGCGATCGCTTTAATCGCATCTGATCCATATCCCATAAAAAAGTCCACTGCCCCTCCCATCAGTAGCTGAGTCCCATTAACCTGCGGTCCCCCCATCTGAATCGTGACATCCAAACCATGCGCTTGGTAAATACCCGCCGCTACTGCTTGATAAAACCCCCCATGCTCAGCTTGGGCATACCAATTAGTCCCATAGTTGACTTTATCGAGCTGGTCACTCCCAGTCGTTGCCGAACCCCCAGAAGAGGATGGCTGAGTGTTATTGGCACAAGCAGCCACAATACTGCTTCCTAGCGCCAGTGCGCCATAGTGCATAAATTTGCGGCGGTTCAGTTGCCTCATAATCACCCTACCTTCTACTGGAAACTACGAATCAAGCTTGACCCCTGAGGAGATCAATATTTTCTTGCTTAAAGACTGGCTCCGTTGGTTAGAAGCTGCTGTAACTTTGCCAAGCTTGCCAAAAAATGTAGAGCGATAGCACGCCTAGAAATCCGCGAAAAATCAAGCTAACGATCGCATCTGACAGTTTTGGCAGAAAACGAGTACTGATTTGCGCTCCCAGCAGCCCGCCCATCCCTAAGAGCAAGCCTTCCGTTAGCAACACATTGCCCGCTAAGGTATGCCCAATGCAAGCCGAAATTGCGGTAATCACAATCACTCCTAGGCTAGTCTGGATGGCTGTTTTGATGTTTTCCCCTAACAACAAGATTTGCAAAGGCACCATAATTACGCCACCTCCTACCCCAAACAATCCCGCCAAAATCCCAGCGGCTCCGCCTGTTCCCAAACGGGCCATCACGGGGTTGATCTGAGTATGCGTTGCATTGCCGCCCGCAGCCACCAGCCGCTTTCGCAAATCAACCAAATAAATGTTGAGCAATAACAAGAACCCAAAGGCAGCTAGCAAGACATAGGGGGGAATGCGACTCGCCAAGTACACGCCAATCTGAGCCGTTGCTAAAGCGGGAAAGCCTAGGTAAAGCACTTGCTTGGCGTTGAAATACCCCATCCGCCAATTCTGAAGAGTGCCAGAAATGGACGTAATTAGAATGGCTAAGCTGCTCGTCGCCACTGCTTGCACGGGGCTATATCCTAAAGCCACCAGCAACGGCACCAAAACGGTACCACCTCCAATTCCCAGAAGTCCGGCTAGAATCCCGGAGAACAGACCACCGACTGCAAGAACTAACCCATTCGCTGGCATGCGATCGCCACTTATTGTTCACTAATCTTAAAATGCATCATAAGACTGATTGAAGTTGCATCTGCTCTAACAGAACCTTTCAACGGCAACCATTAGAATAAATCTGAGTTAATTTATAGCCCAGTTTCTACCATTAGACAGATGCTTTTAACTTATTTTCTTGAGTGGCTGTTGTTTTTGCCTTTATTACAAAATAAAATCTGAATGAGTGATACTGTAAGTTTTTAATTTCATCGTTTTAGGCCAGTTAAATCTAATAAATTTTTTCTTGAAGGGTTCTGTGGGCAAGGCTTGATGACTCAGTTCGCGATCGCGCCAAGAATACGTTGCCGTTATTTTTGTTAACTTACTTAAACTTATTTTTAATTTATTCTCATATATTCAAACCTTTATTTATTCACTTCTGAAATCGCGATATCACTAGGATGTAGGACACGCAATTACAGTACCTATATTTTTAAGTTCAACTTTTATTAAAGCGCTCCATAATTCATGCCATCCCAGAAACTCTTTAGCAAACTGAAAGTTTTTTTTCACAAAGTTCGGCGATCGCGTTTCCTAGCTTTATGGATTGCTGGCTTCGTTCTGACCTTGTGCGTGGTAGTGCCTGCGCTCTCTCAGCAGCCCGTTACCCTGAACTTTTTGATTGGGGCACCAGAGCGACCCACATGGGAACCGATCATTCGAGACTTTGAGGCCACGCATCCAGGGATTCGGCTTAACTTTGTGGAAGGCCCCAACGCCACCAACGCCGTTGAGGATTTGTACACTTCTTCCTTTCTGCTAGGCAGCTCTCCCTATGACTTGGTGTACATGGATATTGTCTGGGTGCCCAAGTTTGCGGCGGCTGGTTGGCTGACGGATTTGTCCGATAAAGTCTCTGCGGCTGACTTGACAGACTTCCTAGAAGGAGATGTGGCGGGAGGACGCTATCAAGGCGGGCTGTACCGAATGCCTGTGCGATCGGATGCGGGCATGCTCTACTACCGTAAAGATTTGCTAGACGCAGCAGGTCTCAAGCCACCTGAAACCTTTACGGAATTGATGCAAGTCTCCCAAACGCTGCAAAAGAGCAAAGCGGTACCCTGGGGCTACGTATGGCAGGGTCGTCAGTATGAAGGAGCGGCTGCCATGTTCGTGGAAGTTCTGGCAGGTTCTGGTGGCTTCTGGATTGACCCTCAGACCAAAGCAGTTGGGTTGGATCGCCCAGAGTCAGTTCAGGCGGTACAATTTTTGCTCGACACCATTCAAACAGGTATCTCTCCCCCCGGAGTCGTCACTTACCAAGAGGAAGAGGCTCGGCGCTTGTTTCAAAGTGGGGCCGCAGCCTTTGTCCGTAACTGGCCTTACGCCTGGCCTCTAGCCAATGCTGAAGATTCGCCCATCCGAGGCAAGATTGCCATTAAACCAATGGTTCACGCTCCAGGTCAAGAGAGTGCTGCTTGTCAAGGAGGTTGGGGCTGGGGAATTGCCAAGACCACCCGACATCCTAAAGAAGCCTGGGAAGCGGTGCAATATCTCACCAGCTTGGAAACCCAACGTAAAGTAACGCTGAGTACAGGCTATTTACCCTCTCGGCGATCGCTCTACAACGACCCCGAAATTGTTCGCACCTACGACTTTTTTCCAGCCATGTTGAACGTGCTAGAGAACGCAGCTTTGCGGCCTCCGATCGCTCAGTATGCTCAGGCATCCGATGTTTTGCAGCGCTATTTAAGTGCAGCTCTGACCGGGCAAATGACCCCACAACGAGCTATGACTGCTGCTGCTAACGAAACCCGCCGATTGCTAGGAACCGCTTGAGCCGTAGGAGCAGAACTTCTAATGACCACAGATACAATTCGTCAAAGAGAGCAGAGAACAGGCTGGATTCTAGTTACCCCGGCGCTTCTGTTGCTGCTGCTCGTATTTGCTTATCCCATCGGTCGGGCCTTTTGGGAAAGCTTTTTTACTAAAAACCTGGGTAGTGAACTTCAGCCTGTGTTTTCTGGGGTGGAAAACTATACCCGGATGGCGTTGGATGGCCGCTTCTGGCAGAGCCTCCGCAACACCACCATATTTACGGTTGCCTCGGTTGTCTTGGAACTGTTGATTGGGATGGGGATTGCTTTGGTCTTAAACCAGGCTTTCCGGGGTCGAGGGATTGTGCGCACGATCGCGATTCTCCCTTGGGCTTTACCCACCGCCTTGATCGCCCTCGCTTGGACTTGGATTTTCAACGACCAGTACGGCGTGGTGAATGACATTTTGCAACGGCTTGGGTTGATTGAAACTGGGATTAACTGGTTAGGCGACCCCACCCTCGCCATGATTGCGGTCATCATTGCAGACGTTTGGAAAACGACTCCTTTCATCAGCATTCTGTTGTTAGCTGGATTGCAATCTATTTCTAGTGATCTGTATGAAGCTCATGCCCTGGATGGCGCTAGCGCTTGGCAAAGCTTCCGACAAATCACACTGCCGCTGTTGATGCCCCAAATTCTGATTGCGGGGCTGTTTCGCTTTGCCCAATCCTTTGGCATCTTCGACCTGATTGCCGTGATGACCGGAGGTGGCCCTGGAGGGGCGACAGAAACCGTTTCGCTCTATGTCTACTCCACTGTTATGCGCTATCTAGACTTTGGCTATGGAGCAGCCCTAGTCGTTGTCACCTTCTTACTGTTGGTGTTGGCAGTCGCGATCGCCAACTTCTTACTCAGCAAACTCAGAGCCAGAGCGGCAGGAGTAGAAACCCGATGACAACCCTTGATCGGCCCCCAGGCTCTCAATCAGATGAAATAGCTGTCGCTCAGCAGCCACCGAAGCCTGGTTTTTCCTGGCAACGTCTAGGACTACCGATCGCCGCAGTCCTGATTGCGGTGTTCTGCTTGGCTCCCATCCTCTGGCAGTTGCTTACTTCAATCAAAGTCAACACCGACATTTCAGCGGTGCCTACGGTTTATTTTCCCACCCGCTTCACCCTGAATCACTACACAGAGCTGTTCACACGCCGCCCCTTCCTGCAATATGTCCTTAACAGCTTCCTGGTCTCTATCCTCTCAACGCTTTTAGCACTGGGTTTAGGAGCACCCGCTGCCTACGCCTTAGCCCGAATGCGGATTCCTGGTGAGAAGGCAGTGCTCGCCGGAGTTCTCATTGTGACGCTGTTTCCCTACATCTTGTTGTTTTTAGGGCTGTTGGAAGTTGTGCGATCGCTAGGCTTGGGCAACAACTACCTATCTTTGATCATTCCCTACACCGCCATTAACCTGCCACTGACCATTCTGGTGATGCGGAGCTTCTTTCAACAGCTACCCCGTGACCTGGAAGATGCCGCCAAAGTAGACGGCTTCAACACCTGGCAAATGCTGACGCAGATTGTTTTGCCCATGACCTTGCCCGCTCTTGTCACCACTGGCATCCTCACCTTTATTTCCGCCTGGAATGAGTTTATCTTTGCCCTCACCTTCATCACCCGTGAGGACATGAAAACCATCCCTGTTGCCGCAGCCCAACTCGGTGGTGCCTCCATCTTTGAAATTCCCTACGGCCCGATCGCCGCAGCTACCGTCCTCGGCACCTTACCGCTCGTCATCCTAGTGCTGTTATTCCAACGCAAAATTGTCCAAGGACTCACTGCGGGAGCGGTGAAAGGATAAATCTAAAATCGCTATGGCTAAACTCGAATTACAAAACCTAAATAAAACCTATACCCCTAAAGTTGTTCCGGTTAAGGATGTCAGCTTGAGTGTGGAGGAAGGTGAATTTCTGACCCTACTAGGGCCATCGGGTTGTGGGAAATCCACGATCCTGCGGTTGATTGCGGGTCTAGAAGCTCCGACACGAGGCAATATTTCCATTGGGGGTCGAGATGTCAGTCGTATGAGTCCCGGCGATCGCAACATTGCAATGGTGTTCCAAAGTTACGCCCTCTATCCGCACCTGACGGTCTACGACAACATTGCCTCTGGCCTAAAACTCCGAGGCAAGCTCTCCGGTGAGGAAATTCGCCAACGGATTAGTGAGGTGTCTCATGTGCTGGGATTGGATGAGCTGATGAGCCGTAAACCGGGGCAGCTCTCTGGAGGACAGCGGCAACGGGTAGCAGTCGCGCGAGCTTTAGTCCGACGACCAGATGTGTTTTTATTGGATGAACCGTTGAGTAACTTAGATGCTTTGCTTCGAGAGCATGTGCGAGCTGAACTGAAGCAACTCTTTGAATCTCAAAATACTCCGGTTGTCTACGTAACTCACGACCAAACAGAAGCTATGACGCTTTCGACCAAGGTGGCAGTACTTTCTAACGGTTCTGTTCAACAGCTGGCGGCTCCTCATCGCATCTACACCCATCCTGCTAATCAATTTGTGGCGGGGTTTGTCGGTAGCCCTCAGATGAACTTGCTGACACTACCTTGTCAAGGTAATCACGCTTTGTTGGGAGATGCCAAGATTCCTTTGCCACCAGGCATGACTAGCCCGAAACAAGTTGTGTTGGGTATCCGACCCGAACATGTGGCGTTAGCCCACACTGAGACTCTCCCAGCAACAGTACAGGGCAAGCTATTTTTAGTAGAGAACCTGGGAATGCAGAACTTAATTAGTGTTCAGGTGCCGCATCAGCAATCTCAAATTAGGTTGCGATCGCTATTGCCCACAGATCAAAAGTGGGACGGTGATGCTGTGACGCTGGCTCTGCCCTTGGATACCATCCACTGGTTTGATGTAGAAACAGGCGATCGCCTCAACCCCTAAATTCGCAAACTTAATTTAGGTTTAGACAGGCTCCAAAATCCAGTAATAGCCTTCATAAATTACCTTAAAACCAGCCTCTCGAAAAATCTGTTGATTGATTTCTTGATTTTCGGGTGAGGCAGGTAATAGGGGCACACTGGTATATAGCAATCCTTGGGGCGAAATTGCTTTTCTGAAGTTACGGAAGAAGTGGGTGATTTCCTTAGGTGAACTGTAGGTATAGAGAAAATCGGAACGGCTAAACAGGTGCAAGCAAGCGATGACATCAAATTTTTCTTCGGCAGATGGCAACCAATCGCCGATCTCCGAGAATTCCATGACTTTGTGCTTGTAGGAAAGCGGGTGCGAGTATTCCTGTTTGTTGTGTGGTCTGGGTTCAATTCCAGTGACTTGTGCCCCTAGAATTTGCAGAATTTCGGCGGCGATCGGTGGGTGATCGTTGTAGAAATGCACTAGCAAGTCTTCACCATCTGGAGAAGGTGCATAAGAGGAAAGAGCACCACAGCCAATATCTAAAACTTTGAATCCGTATAGGGGGCTAGTGTTCATGTGGTCAAAATTGCCACATAATGTCCCCGCTAAAAATAGAATATGAGGATTCAAAATATGGTCTTTTAAATCAATTTTGAATCCTCTGAAACTAGGGTTGCTCCTCATCATCTGAATGATGATTTGCTTGCCGAAACTATTCAAGTTATGGATCTTTGGATATTCATCAATCTGGACATCGAAGTGATCTTTGATACCAAGCTTTGTGTGGAGTAAATCCCGTGACAAAGCCTCAATCTTAGCGGCTTCGGTAACTATTAACTTAACGGGGGGTAATATCCTGCGGTTAAGGATTTTTGAACTTCCACTTGCTTGTCTTTTAGAAGCATCAAAAGACATAAGATTCAGCCTAGATGTTGATGAATAAATCCATATGGATCATATCTGACTAAATCCAATTCTTGCCTGTATTAAGTTATTTGGCAAAGTTCAGAGTAATCTTCATTTGTCAGTGATTTAGTTCACTACTTTAAGCAAGCCTCGATGTAGCAATTCATAAACTTGCTTGAGTAAATTCTCTTCTTGAGTGGTAAGAGCCGATTAATAGGAAGCAGCCATCAGCAAGCGTTGGTCGAGGCGGCTAATGCGGCGGGAAGCAAGGATGTTGGCAACGATTTGTTCGAGGGTGGCTTGGGGAGTAGCAAGTTCAACTGTCATCTGTGTGGGGGGAACATCAACATATTTAATATCGGTGATCTCTCGGTTGCCACGGGTGATGTGCAATCAGTCGGCATGTGACAATTTGAGGCAGTGTCGGTGATTTAGATTACGAATCTGAGCGATCGCCTACCAGAACCCCTTGTCTGTAAAGCTTTCTGGTTCATTCCGTCTCTCCACTTTTGACTGCACAAGGGCTAGATTCAGGCTCTAAACTACTTAAATTTGAGGCGATGACATCAAACATAATGGTGTAGGCGGCTGTGGGCAAAATTCGCTGCAAGATTTGCAGATGGGCTTCTGCTTCACTCCGTCGCCGAAATCGCGCTACGGTGATCGATCGCGCCTGAGGCAAACACCGGATGATGCACCAAGGCTGCAACTGGTCTTTGTAAGCCATAGAAACTCCTTACGATCGCCTGTTTCGCGATCGCGCTTGAGGATGATATGAGCAGGCCATTGGCTCAACGCAGCCTGAACTGTCGCCAATTAACAAAGTTTTTGGCGATCGCTGGTGAGAAATGCCTACAAGTAGCGATATTGATGAGACACTTGGAAAGAAGCAAGGAACGGGCAGCTAAGCCTTTTGGATTCCCTACTTGCTTAAGGTGTTCATTCTATCTAAATCGATTTAGGGTTATTTGTCAAACCATTTTATATAAATCGATTTAGGCTTAGTGTCCTAGGTCAAAATGGCGGAAGAGCAGGAATCTACGTTGGTGAGGCTAAGGAAAAGCCACGATTTGACTCAAAAGCAAATTGCTGATGCTCTAGGGGTAACTGTACAAACCGTTAGTAATTGGGAAGTCGGTAGAGCAGAACCCAAGCTAACAATCCGCCAATTTAAGGCTCTCCTGAAGGTGCTGCAATGTTCAGCGGAAGAGTTGCCAGATAACTTAGGGCCAGCAGAGCGCTCGTAACTTATGATTCAGCTTTAGAGGTGGGAGGTTGGTGTTGGGAGGCGAGCAATATCTTTACCTAAGCAAGGCTGCCTAGAGTAATTATCTGAGATTCAGTTTGGGCAACAATGCCAAGAAGTCTATCGCTATTTTGCAGTAGCTCATCCCATCCCGCATCGTTGATTCGCTGCATGTGTTCCAACCGCAGCCGATGCTCGTCAAACATCCAATACTTGATGCTGGGAATGAGATACCGAATGAGAGCCATCCACTCAGCCTGATTGATTGCTAAGGGATTTCCCTGCATTAGCGCAATTTTGCCAGCATTTCCTAGCGTGGCAATGCTATGAGCAGCTAGCAGCATTGACCGATATTTTGGATGAGAAGCAAGATCAAACTTCACTTCCCCATGCTCTGAGTAATGTCTGAGCATGATGTAAGCACGAAGAACAATTTCAACGACTGCGGGTGTTAATCCAGAAACCAGAAAATGCCGGAAGTCATACCCGTTCAAGTACATCCATCTGGCAACCTCACCAACAGTTCGTTGATTTTCTCCAAAGCTACCTAGATTAATTCCTTGAACAAGAGTCATAAATGGGGCAGGCAAACCCATCGGTGTCGCGACATCAGAAATTAGATGGCCTATGTGCTTTAAAACTGCTTTGATTAAACCAATAGATTGATGAGCGGGAACTGTTTGGCATACCCACGAATGAGTTTGAGTGATTTTGTCATAGGAAAATCCCGTAATTGTTCCCCTCAAAATATCGAGCACGCCAAAGACAAAGCCAAGAACTGGATCATGCCCCAAAGACTGGAATCGATGGGACTTTGGGTTCATACCACCAATCAAATCCTGGTTATCATAAGGTACTTTACAGATATCTGAGAGATTCTGCGCCCACTGAGCAAACCAATCATCTGATCTCGTTGTGTCGTATTTCTTTAGCCAAGCTGTCAAAGAATTACCGACTTGTCCAGCATATTCGCCAGTCTTAATTGTCTGAGGAATGCCTACCAGAAAGTAGTCAGTTAGGGCCGCAAGAATTCCACTAGCACCAACAAACATGTAGTCCCATTTATCCCACTTAAATTGAGCATCATAGGATTCATCTTGCAACCTCTTTAAGTCTGCTTGCGTGAGGAAAGCTTCATAGGGTGCTAGAGGGTCAAGCCCACTCCGAAGTGAATAAACTTGGCAATTTCTAACAAAGCTGTCCCAGTCTCGAAACTCAATTTTTGTAAGTTCAGTCTTAATCAGGGCACGACGTTTGTTATAGAGTTGAAGAATTTCCTCCGCACGAAAATCGCTAAAGTCCTCTTCTTCAAACAAATCAACAGATACTTCTAGCTCAGCCATTATTTGGTCAAGCTCTCGGATCTGTTCTGCAAGACTATCAACGTCGCGAAAGCTTGTCTCTACATTGGCTAGTGTCGTCTCGATTTCTGATACTGCTTGATCACAATTCTGCAAGATGCGGTTTTGAGTTTGAAGTACAGCTCTTAGCTCAACAACAAGTTTATCTGAAAGCATCCTAAGCTTCTCCAGAAGCCTGCTTTCGTTTGGCAACTAGCTGTTGTAGGTACTTCAATCTTTCACTAAGAACCTGAATTGCTTCTCTGCTTGCATCTGCACTATCAGCTTTAGATTGGAGGTTAGAAGCTTTCTCCTGAAGAGCCATAATTCGCTCTACCAATCCATTAATTGCACCTTGAAGATTCTCAATAACAAGTTGAGCCTGACGTTCTCTTTTTTCCATGTCTTCTTGCTTAGCTTTGTTACCTCCTACGTCGAGCAAGCTTGAGACTCCCATGAAAATACCTGCACCAACTAAGACGGCCACACCGATTCCAGGTACCATGCCTAATCCCAAACCGAGAGCAGCTAAACCCGATGTAATTCCGGCGGCACTAAGCCCCATTACTGAACCAGAGAAGTAAACAGCAGCAATTGGAATTCCAACAGCAGAGAGACTTGCAGCAGCACCTTTTACAGCATCAGATGCTTGGTTGTCGTCTAGCCCACGAGCACGAATAGCTCTAATTTTCTGGATGAATGTCTTGATAGCTTCAAGCTGCTCATTTGTAATCCAGAGTTCTGATTGAGCTAATTTAATTGCTCTTGCTTCATTAGGATCAAGAACATCATCGGCCCAAGCTGTGTCTACAAGATTCACCATCAAACCAAAGCGAAGATTATCATCAGCCTCAGCTAATTGGCTAAGAGTTTCCCAGAGAGGCGGTGGCTCAATAATGTAAGACTGAACTTGCCGCTTTCCTACTTCAGACATGCCTTCTAAATCCATCATGCCGAAGATCAAATCCATCTCATCTTTATCAAACGAGCCATCAGCAGCAGCGATCGCAAACAACGCTCCATAAAAGGCAATGCGATCGCTCTCGGCAACTTGAGACAAATCTAACGGTTTATTTATGGAATCTTGAGAGCTATTGTTAGTAGTGTCTGAAATTACCTGACTCGCTTGTGCAGCATTTTTGCTAATTGTTTCTCCAGCTTTCATGGCTGCTTCTGCTACTGTTTGACTGACTTTCTGTGCTGTAGCATTATTTGTGGCGACTCCAGCCTTAGTTATCGTTTCTGCAACGTTTTGGCTCGTTTTGGATGCAGCATCACTAACAGTTGTTCCAATTTCTGATGCCTTTTCTGCGGCTACTTTTCCCACCTGCTGAGCTTTGTTATTAACAGTTTCACTAACTTCCGACACTTTTTGGGTGATCGACTTCCAAAAGGGTGATTCTTGCACGTTAATTCCTTTAAAGATTTCTTGATCCCAAGCTATAGATGTTGAGCTTACTCGCTGTCCAGACACCTTGATTCACTTCAGAAGTTCTAACTGTCTAGAGCCTTCACGGGAGGAAATTTGGATAACTATCACTCAACTGAAATTATTCCCTTGTCCCAACAGTTTCTCTACAGCCAAACTAACATCTGTGATCGCCTGCACCGTTAACATTTGCCCTCGCTGCAACTGTTGCACCTGAGCATAACCACTCAAACTCGGTTCCCGATAAACCGCGATCGCGTTCTGGTTCAAATCCACCAGCCACACTTCCCGCACTCCACTCTTGGCATAAAGCGGGATCTTGATCTCCCGGTCAAACTCAACTGTGGTATCCGCCACTTCCACTAGCAACAAAATATCCTGTGGTTGGGGATGGCCCGCTTCGTAAAAGTCTGGACGAGGTTGCAATAATGCTACATCTGGTTGAGGTTCCGAGCGATCGCTTAACTCCACGGGATTTTGAGCCGCTACAATCACGCGATCTCCTAGCCGCTCAGAAAACAGACGCACTAAACGATTCACACAAGCAGCATGACGGCGACCAATCGGTGACATTTCAATAATCTCTCCCTCAATCAGCTCTACTCGGTCATCTTCAGCCAGAATGCCTGCCTCAACCATTTGGTGATACTGGGTCACCGTAAACTGCCGCCGGAGTAACTGAACCGCCATCGCTGCTTCACCTCATGCAATTCAGGTCATGCTCCCATTATGCTGAACGGAGCTAGCAAGACACGCGATCGCCCAACAAAAAACCCCAGCGGAGAGCTGAGGTTTAGCGAAAGTTTGAACTGATGACTTAGAAGATTAGCGAAGAGTTAGCGATCGCCAATCGTCGGAGCTTGGAGCGATTGCGCTTTGATCCCCAACGGCAAGAAAGAAGGTAGCGTCGAAGCTGTCGTTGATTGCGGTCTTTGAGCCACCGTAAACACAGAATCACGCAAGCGAGCCGTGAGTTGAGCGGTCTTGGAGTCGTAAACCTGCGTCAATAGCTTCGGATAGAAGCCAATCCCGATGATGGGGATCAGCAAGCAAGCCACGATGAACACTTCACGCGGTTCCGCATCAATCAAAGCTTCGTGAGACGTGAGTTCCTTGTTTTCTGGCCCGTAGAAGATCTCCCGCAGCATCGAGAGCAGGTAAATCGGAGTTAGGATTACACCGATCGCCGCCAGGAAGACAATGATCACCTTAAAGGTAGAGCTGTAAGCATCACTGGTCGAGAACCCAACAAACACCATCAACTCAGCTACGAATCCACTCATCCCAGGCAAAGCCAAGGAAGCCAGGGAGCAAGCAGTAAACATCGAGAAGATTTTGGGCATTTGTTGGCCTACCCCACCCATCTCATCCAAAATTAGCGTATGGGTGCGATCGTAGGTAGCCCCCACCAGGAAGAAGAGGCTGGCTCCAATTAGACCGTGGGAGACCATTTGAAGCACGGCTCCACTCATGCCCAGCTCTGTGAAGGAACCAATCCCGATCAGCACGAAGCCCATGTGTGAAATCGAGGAATAGGCAATCTTTCGCTTTAGGTTACGCTGAGCAAAAGAGGTGAGCGCCGCGTAAATAATGTTCACCACCCCTAACACCACCAGAATCGGGGCGAAGTAGGCGTGAGCATCGGGCAGCATTTCGGCATTCATCCGAATCAAGGCATAACCGCCCATCTTCAGCAGAATTCCCGCCAGCAACATATGGACTGGAGCCGTCGCTTCACCGTGGGCATCGGGTAGCCAAGTGTGCAGTGGGAATATCGGCAACTTCACTGCGTAAGCAATCAGAAACGCGCCATACAGCCATAATTGCAAGTTGACGGGCAAGTGTTTATCCATTAGCGATCGCATGTCAAAGGTGACCGTATCGCCATAGAAGGCCATCGCCAACGCTGCCACCAAAATGAACAGCGATCCCCCAGCCGTATACAAGATAAACTTAGTCGCGGCATAGAGGCGTTTTTTGCCACCCCAAATCGCTAGGAGTAAGTAAACCGGGATCAGCTCCAACTCCCACACCAGGAAGAACAGCAGCATATCTTGCACGGCAAACACCGCAATCTGACCGCCATACATCGCCAGCAGCAGGAAGTAAAACAGTTTTGGCTTCAGGGTGACAGGCCAAGCTGCTAAGGTTGCCAGTGTGGTAATAAAGCCTGTCAGCAGAATTAGCGGCATGGAGAGGCCATCAGCCCCCACAGACCATTTCAGGTCAAGCTGTGGTACCCAAGAATAACTCTCCACCAGTTGTAAGCCTGGGTTGGAGAAGTCGTATTGCGTATAAAAAGCGTAAACCAATAGGGCAAAATCGAGCAGCCCCACGATTAGGGCATACCAGCGGACAGTGCGACCATCCTTATCTGGAATGATGGGCAAAAGCAAAGCTGCCGCGATCGGAAACAAAATGCTCGTACTGAGCCAAGGAAAATGTGTCAAATCCATAACAGCTTCAAATCACAATCAATCAAAACTCAGTTTTAAACCGCAAAGGGCGGGATAGACCCGCCCCTGTCACTTTAGGTAATGCCAGAGAGAATTACCAAGCCCAACACTGCCCCAAATACAATCAAGGCGTAGAACTGCGCTCGACCATTCTCTAAATATTTCAGACCTTCGCCTGTAATTAGGGTAACGAATCCAGCTAGGTTCACAACTCCGTCTACAATCCGCACGTCTACTTCTAACACTTGACGAGCCAGCCGACGACTTCCTTGGATGAAGACCGCATCGTAGATTTCGTCAAAGTACCACTTGTTTTTGGAGAGTTTGTAGAGAGAAGGAATTTTGGCTGCGATCGCGCCTGGGTCAATCTGGTGACGCAGGTACATCAGCGAAGCCAACGTGATTCCAATCAGAGAAACACCGACGGAACCGCCCGCCAACACCAGAAACTCATTCAGGTTGAAAGCTTCTGCCGCCTCCATCACCTCATGCGCCGCTTCTGTGGGTGGGTGAATGAACGCTTCAAAGTAGTTGTTGAAGGGAGTTCCAACCAAGCCAATCAGCATGGAAGGCACCGCCAAAACCAACAGCGGCAGTGTCATCGAGAACGGTGACTCATGGGGAGAGTTACTATGCTCATGATCGTGCCCGCTATCCACTTCATGATCCTCAGCTTCTCCTAAGGTCAGCTCTTGAGGGTTCATCGCCCCAGGGCCAAACGCTAAACCACGAGCTTGGAGCGTTTCAATTCGGATTTTCTGGAGAATGTCAGAATCTGTACCCCGAAATGGGCCTTCGAAGGTGGAGAAGTACATGCGGAACATGTAGAAGGCAGTGATCCCAGCCGTTAGCCAGCCGACAGCCCACAAAGCAGGGTTAGCCGCAAAAGCAGCTCCCAAAATTTCATCCTTAGACCAAAAACCCGCGAAGGGTGGAATTCCAGAGATGGCTAGGGTGCCGATCAGAAAAGTTAAACCTGTAATTGGCATATACTTTCGCAGACCACCCATCAGGCGCATGTCCTGGGCATAAGCTGGATCGTGGCCTACCACACCTTCCATGCCATGAATCACAGAGCCAGAACCTAAGAACAACATCGCCTTAAAGTAGGCGTGTGTCATCAGGTGAAAGAGACCTGCGGTGTAAGCACCTGCCCCCATTGCCATCACCATGTAACCCAACTGGGACATGGTGGAGTAGGCTAAGCCTTTTTTAATATCGTTTTGGGTAATCGCGATCGTCGCCCCTAGAAAAGCTGTAAAGGCTCCCGTCCAGGCAATCACATCCATGACCAGAGGAATGCCTTCGAACACTGGAAACATCCGTGCAATCAGGAAAACCCCAGCTGCCACCATTGTCGCCGCGTGAATTAGGGCGGAAATAGGAGTTGGGCCTTCCATCGCATCGGGCAACCAGACATGCAGCGGGAATTGAGCCGATTTGGCAACTGGGCCTAAGAACACTAAAACCGCAAATAAGGCAGCGAGACCTGCACTCAAAGATCCAGAAGCAGTGAGTTCTTGCAGGCGATCGCCAATCACATCGAACTCAAAGCTATTGGTGGCCCAAAATAGCCCTAAAATCCCCAACAGCAAACCAAAGTCACCAACTCGGTTCGTAACAAAGGCTTTTTGGCAAGCATCAGCGGCAGCCTTACGGTCAAACCAGAAACCAATGAGCAGGTAGGAGCACATCCCCACCAGTTCCCAGAAGATGTAGACCTGCACTAAGTTCGGGCTAATGACCAGACCCAACATAGAGGAGCTGAACAAACTCAGGTAGGCGTAGAAGCGCACATATCCTGGGTCATGGGCCATGTAGCCGTCGGTGTAAATCATGACTAAAAAGGCAACCGTCGTCACAATGACCAGCATCAGTGACGTTAAGTGGTCGATGGTGTAACCCATCGCTAGCTGGAAATTACCAGCTGCGGCCCAATCAATCATTTGGGTATAAGTTTCATGTCCTTGTAGCTGACTCCACAGCAACGCAAAGGAGAGCACCATTGCTGCTCCAATCAGCGACACGATGAAAATTGCACTCACTCGTCGTAGGTGAGCTGTGGTTTGGCTAAAAGAGATTAGCCCTAGGCCCACTATCATCGCGCCTAGCAGTGGTAGCACTGGAATCAGCCAGGCATACTGATATATCGGTTCCATCACTCGCGCCTACTTTAGTTTTTCTACCTACTCTATGTTGGCAAAGCCCTTAACATTCTGGCATACACTTGCGACGGAGACTGTCAAGTAGAAATCAACGTCTTTAGCTTGAAGCAGGACTTCGCGAGGAATCAACAGTAGAGGGTTCCGCTTCCATCTACGGTCTCAAAGGCGAAACAGTCAAGGTGTATGTCAGTATTCCCAGTTTTTACCTGACCATAAATTTCCCCAATTCAAGCATGCTGAACGGAGTTTGGTACCAAAATTTAGTTTGAAAAAACAATTAAGCCGAGTCGTTGGGTTGCTATAGCGTTCACAAATGGTTTGTAAACCAGGGGGTGGGGCAACACCCCACGTAGGAGTAGAAGCCCTGCACCCCGTTCAAGAATCAAAAAGGATTGCTATATACCTACTTTGTTAAGAGTTTGCCAAGGGCAGTGCAAATGAAAGCTGTCTCAAAAATTTGTTCTTATGAAGAAGTGGGGAGTTTTCTAGCAGAAAGCGTCCGGCTAGTCGCAATTTTCTCTAAAGCAATTCGTAGATCATCCCGTCCATGAAAACTATCGATCCGATGGAGAACTTTGCCGCCTTCAATCCACAGCAAGGTGGGTAGGGTGGTGAGTCGGTAAGTGCTAGCAAGTTTTAAGCTTTCGTCTGCATTTACACCCACCAGCTTGACTTGCTCACCCCATTCAGTTTGAAAGCGGCTGAGCAAAGGATTAATCATGCGACAGAGACCGCACCAAGGAGCCCAAAAATTTACTAAAACGGGAGTTGAAGATTCTAAAACTTCTTGTTTAAAAGTCCGCTCATTCACAGACAATTGCATGATCCCTCAGGGTTTGTTATTTGATCTTATTTGGGATCATGCTACCAGCCTACGCTCCCTGTCGCACGCATTAAAAGTGGATGTGCCCACCAAAAAAGTAAAACAAATCCAGCTACTCCTATGTAAGCAGGACGGGCAAACTCCTGCCAGTTAAGGGTTTGGTCGCCTCGCCAGACAGCTAAAAAGGGAATAATAGAAGTGCGCGATCTTAGGGTTTCAAAAGATTCGCCATACCGAGCTTGTAAGCGGCGATCGCCATGCCATACAGCAAAGAGATGATGTGCCATCAGCCCAACCGAGGTCAGCAGTGTAAAGGTAGTGCCTAGCCAAAGTGTGTGAGCGATACACCAAATCAACTGGCCGACCATCTGGGGGTGGCGGGTAATCCGAATGATCCCGCTTTCAAACAGATGGACTTGGGGCTTTTGAATCGCTGCAACTTCTAACAAATTAAATGTGGCTGGGTAGAGAAACAAAAAGGAAATGGCAGAGAGAATCCAGACCGTTTCCTTAACTCCACGGATGCTCTGCACCTGCCAAAGCTGTAAACCGTCGTAGCGATGATTGAAGAAGTAAATAATCAGCACTGAGGCGAAGGGCAAACTCACCAGCGCAAATAAAATTCGATAGAGGCGAGGGCCAATCAATTTCTCGCCACGGGATCGCAGTGCTGCTAGACCGCTGTGAGCGATCGCAAATCCCAAGAGCAGCCCCAGCATAATCCAGTGGCTAGGAGTCAACCAATCGTAAGACATTCTAGAGTTAGAGAGAGCAAATCTAAACGTACCAGGTTATAGGGTATCGTTTTTTGCCGACGACCTCATCCTCAAGCCCTGTGCTCTAAAACATCATATCTAGATCAAATTCTCGCAAGTCAAGGGTGTGAATGTGCCCTTGGTGAGTTGCTTGCTGCCAAGTAGCTAGGAGAACTCCATAGTTATTAAAAGAAGCGATCGCCGTAGCCACCGTGGGTGAGTGAACAGTGGGTGAGTGAGGGGAATTAGCAATGGGAGCGGCAATCTGACCGACTTGCTGCCCTACTTCATCTAACAAAACGATTTGCCCTTGCTGATCGGCCAAAATATAGCCCCAAGGCGTAGCCGTAAAAAAGGTTGGCTCTATACTCACCCGGATGCGGCGTACTCGCAGCGGCTTTAGATCAATCAGTACCATTGAGTGAGTACAACCTGCTTCTTTACCTAAGATGCGGTAGGGAATCGCACTGAGAACCACCGAATCAACCGCGAGAGGCAGCAACCAAGAGCCTAAACGCTGGCCTCGCCGGGTAAAGCCTGCAATCAAGGTGCCAGTGCTCAACTCATCTGAAAAACCATCACTCAGCAGCTTAGTACTACTAGAAAGTACGCCAGCCGCCATGCTATCCGTAGAATTATTGCCCCAAGTGGAAATGGCTGCGATATGCCTGGAGTCCAAAGCTAGGATGAGACAAGGGCCAGCAGTTGGATACTCAATGGTTGCTTGAGGCGCAAATTCCGGTTCTTGTTGGCTCAGTTGACGATGCCAGACTGTAATTTTTGCGGTTGTTTCAATCTGACGAGTCGCGGTTGCCAGCCAATGGCCTTGCGGTTCTACAGTCGCCACAAAGTCAGACTCAAGTGGTACTAAACATTGAGTCAATAGCCGTCCATCACTGCTAGCTGCGGGAATTGATTTTTCTAGTGGCAGTAAATAAATCGAACGAGAGGCGATCGCAAAACAACCTTGAGGACGTGCCACCAAAGCGTGAATGGCTTCTGGGATAGCTACTGCGCCTACCAGTTGCTTCTGAATAGACAGAGGTGAAGTAGTTGTAGAAATTAGCTGATCTGTAATAATCTCCCCATTGCAGGAGCTAGAAGTGCTGCGATAGAGCCACTGACCCGCTTCTGAAGCAATCACGGAGATATCAGACATCGGGGCAATTAAAGGCTCTTGCTCTAAGCTATGAAAAGCGCAGGGAGGTACTAAGGCTTCTGGAACTGGCCGCAGGGGCAATCGTACCGACTCTAGTAACTGGGAACTCAGCGCTGCTACCGCAGTTTGGGTCGCGCTCAACATTTCCGCAGCCGACTGAAAGCGACGAGCGGGCAGTTTTTGTAGTGCGCTCAGCAAGAGTTGACTAATTTCGGCTGGGACGACCTCTGGAATGGTGACAGGTGAATTGAGGTGAGCCGACATTAGCTCTACAGGCGAACCCGAAAAGGGCCGATAACCTAGGATTAACTCAAAGAACAAGATGCCCACAGCGTAGAGGTCAGAAGAAGGGAAATACTGACCATAAAAGCGTTCGGGGGCCATATAGGCAGGCGAACCCGTATTACCTGCCTCCGGGCCTAGCTCTTGACTTAAGCGAGCAATGCCAAAATCTGAAATCCGCGCCGTCCAACCACTCGATTGAGTATTCAGTAAAACGTTTTCTGGCTTGATGTCACAATGCACAATGTTGCGCTGATGGGCATGAGCTAAGCCTGCCAGGATATCTAGCACCAATTTTAAACCTTGAGCCAAGGTGATACACGCTGAACCTTCCATCAGGTTGCGTAGCGTGCCCCCCTCGCAGTAGTCCATGACCAAGTAGCGACTTCTGCGACCATGCTCTAGAGCGTGACAGGTCACGATATTGGCATGCTGCAAGCTCAGCAAGAAGCGCAATTCCCGGAGAAATTTATGAGTGGGAAAGCGTTGATGATCTAATTCTTTGAGGGCAACTAGACGGCCAGTTTTACGATGACTTGCACAAAACACACGACCAAATTGCCCCTGACCCACAAGTCCGAGTAACCGATACTTAGAGCGTTTCAGTGGTTGGGAGGCCAGTGGATCAGGACGAACTAACCGATTTGACACAAGTTAAGCCAAGGTTAGGCGCAAAGTTTTTGCATGATGGTTTCGTGGTCTACCTGATTCTCTACCATAACTTCTACAGGTTCCAGTCGTTTGGCTAAACCCAAGAGAAAGCGATTGCGATCGGCACCCATTGATTCGCAGCTCGTTTGCACGCAGTAAAGATCTTTATTGGTTAGTTGACTAAAGAAGGAGCTGAGAATTCCAGCTTCTAAGAAGCAGACCGGACGATTGAGTTTTGGCGCGTGCTGGGCAAAGGGAGAATTCACGATCTCTACTACTAAAAATCCTCGGTTTTGGTGGGATTGATCCAAGTCAATTTTGCCCCAACCGTGAGTTAGCCAACATTGTTGTAGAGATTGCAAAAATTCGACCATTGCCATGTCTGCTAGAGCAGTGCCGTAATAGTCGTTTAGCTCTTCACAAAAGCGAGCATAAAAGTTTTTACCCCACCAGCGGCCACAGTTCATCAGAACCAAGCGAGTGGCTTGACCTGTTTCTTTATCTAGACCTGCGTAAATGCCTTGAATTAGAGTTTCAGGCAAGGCCAATAAGCGATCGCCCCGACGGTTTTCTAGCAGGCCCAATTCTAGGTCGCCCTGAACATAGGCATCAGTTGCAAAATAATTGCCGGGAATACGATTATCAATCAGTAGATCAGCAACAGAAATCATAAAAACTGCTCTAAGGATAATTCAGTTACTAATGGTCAGAAGCTTGTGAAAGTTGGAGAGAATCGCGATCGCTTCGGTCTATCTCGCAACTTTAAGCTTTAACTTGGTTCAGTAGCGTACTTTGAGCTAACGCGAGGGGTGGCTTCAGCAAGCTCAACTGCTGGGGACTGAGGACTTGGCTTAAACGCTGATTGAGGAGCCGATACAGCGCCATGTCAACCGTTTGCGAGTTATAGGCTTGAACGGTGCGAGTCAGCCAACTCAACAGGCGATTCTGCACGAAAGAATTATCATTGAGCAACATCGACATGGCACAGTAACGCAGCATTAACAGAGCATGCTTAATGCTTCGCTCTAGCGTCTCTGTGTTTTCTTGCGGCATAGCTGCTTGTAACTGATTCGCCACCTGTTGCATTAAGTCCAATTCCTGATCCCGCAATTGCCGATAGGTTTCTAGTCTTTGTGGCAAAGAGTCCACATACTGGCTTAAGACACCGAGTTCTTCAGGTTTTAAGTAACGACTCTCAGCCTCATCGAAAAGCGATTCAATTTGTTGGTGCATAGTTACAGGCCAGATTTAGAGAGAAGTTGCGAAACGGCGCTAACAAAGGGGTGAACTAGGAGTGGCAAGCTAAGCTAACAGCGGCAAGCTAGAAAAGGCTAGAGAAGTCATCTAGGGTCAAGTCGTTTGCCACTGACACAGGTTGCGACGTGGAAGCTGAAACCACTACAGGAGCTGCTGCCGCCACGCCTTCCCAGTTTATGGCCCCAAAGAATTGATTCACACTGAGAGTCAGGCTCAAAGGCGTGTTGCTTCCCTGTAGAGCTTGAAGTTTCAGCTCTTGTACTTCAGGTGAGTGATCTTCCCAATTAAACCCTGTAAAAAAGGTTTGAACTGATGACTGTAACCAGCTCTGAGCTTCAGTTTTAGGTTTAGTGCCATTGGGTGGAGCAGCAGTTATGGCAGTCATCCCAATCTATCTCCTAAACGTAGACGCTTCTCAATATCTCGTGCGGTCGCGCCTTCATTGAGCCAGAAGGCAGCGGCATCAATTCGATCTTGCCCGCCCAACAGGAACTTGCAGTAGGTTTCGCCCATTGAGTAGCACTGAATTTCGATGCAGCTCAGTTGCTTTTTTACCATCTCGGTAAAGAAGCCCGCAAACAAGCCTGCGTACAAGTAGCAAACTGGCTTACCCACGTCTCCTAAGGAACGAGCTACGGCTGAGTCAAACAGGTTGATGAACATGAATCCCTGCTTGCGATCGCCCAAGTCTACTTCCCAACGCCCCCAGCCCTGAGAGGTAAAGGGCCACCACCAAGTTTCTAGGAGGAACAATAAATTAGTTTGGCGCATATTGCGTTCAAACTCTTTTTCAAACCATTTTTCAAAGAAGAAAGAGTCTTTCTGCCCCCATTCACAGCCAATGGTGTACATGATGGCAGCAGAAGCATCACCGACTTCTTCTTCGAGACCTTCGACTAAGCCAATGATAAAGTCTTCACTGGTCAGGACATTTTGGCTACCGTTCCAATCGACAATCGTGCCGCGATCAGGATCGAACTGAAAGAAATCTTTGAAGCCGTAGTGATTATGCTTCTTAGCAATCTTGTTTTTAAGGGCTTGGGAGCTGTTAGCTGCGATCACCATAGGATGCTCTTGACAAACTGCAAATGGACTGAAATGGAAACAAACGTAAAAGTTTTAATTTGCTCTCTCGATCAGCTCACTGACACGCAAAAATGGCTAGAGCAATGCGGCAGGCTGATATTCAACAAAACTGCGTTCCTATTTTAAGGGGTTGGGAAACTAGAGGCTGTCGGGTCTTTACAATGCTTAGCCTGTCGGTTTTACCTACAGTCAGCTTGCATCTGAAATGGTCTGAAATGGTTGGCGCAAATTCCAGCTTCCCCTAATGATTCAATATTCCCTAAATGTTATGGATCTAACAGCTACAAAGCTAACTGCTGTTAGTAGAGCCTTAAAGAAAGTAGAGCATTCAGGAAATTAAACTTGGTTGAAAAAATTGAAATTTTACGATTTGTTTTATTAGTCTTCTATGCCTTATAGAATCTTAACGGTTTTCAGCTATTTACTGTCTAACGGTCTAACCGTCTAACTAAGAATTTGGTGCTCCTCCTAGTAGAGCGCGATTTAACTCTAGGATGGGGCAAAACAAACGGGCTTCTGGAGGAGTTAAGTGTTGCTGCACTACATCTTGCATGATTCGGTAGGTGACATCACAACTTCGTTGGGCTCCAAATGCTTTCATCACCGTTTGCATCCAGTACAGCAGGCGATCGCGCAACCAATCGGCATCATTGAGCAGCATCGCGATCGCGGAATAGCGCAAGACTCGGATGGTATCTCGCCGCCATTTTCCGGTCACATCTTCAGCGCCATTCTGCAACAAAGTTGGGTCGAGCGATCGCATCTTAGCTTGCACTTGCTGAACAATGGTGGCCTCAGCCACTTGGAGTCTGGCATAAGCACTCAGTCGTAGATTAAAGGACTGGAGATAGTCACTCATGAACTGTAACTCCTCATCCGTGGCATAGCGCCCATCCGCGACTTGGCTCAAATACTTGATTTGACTCAGCATGTAGTTAATTACTCTTAAACATCAGTGGTATGGGGAAAGTATTCCCCGACTTTGAAACTCGTGTCTTCCAATTGCTTCAACATCGAACGAGTAATCAATTTTCCAACTTCAACCAGCACTTGCCCGGTAATTGGGTGGAGTAAATCTTGCTCGGCGCGCCGCCCAATTAACGCCTCAATATCTTGTAGCGAATTAATATACATACCAGGCGGTAGTTCTACCACCACACCATTGCCCAAAACTCGCGATTGGCACGCAAGGCGCGAGTTGGGTTTGCAGGTAGTAATGATTTCTAAAGTCCGTTGTTCCCGACGGTTCATGGGGGAGAGGGAGTCCATCCCCTGACTCACATAAACGTGACAGGTGGCACACATGCCACGACCACCACACTCTTTGAGTACGTCTAAGTCTTTGTTAATCAGAATTGAGAGCAGACTACCGTTGGTTTCAACAGAGGTTTGTTGAGCGATCGGTTCTAGTCTGACAATTTTGGCCATATTTTTAACACCGAATGCTGTAGAAAAACTTATGGAGATTGCTGTAATAAGATTTGTTTTTGGCGATCGCTGAGGGCTCTTTGTTCCACGATGGTCGGGAAATCCCGAATGACTTGCGAGCACCGCTTGATAAAGGCCATCACCCATTGCTGAATCCACTGTTGCTGCTCAGCCGTAATGAGTTGGTTGGTGCCCTGAGCTAACGGACTTGAGAAGTTGAGGTGAGCAGAGCGGTCAACCTGGAAGTTGTGCAACCAGTCAAGATCGGGGCGGCTCGATTTCCAATAGTTAGTGATCACTGCCGTACCCAGATACTGAGTTGTGAAGTGGCTGAGGTGGTTGAGCGTTGCTAGCAGTTCTTTGAGATCCACCGAAGCATTCACTTCTGATGGCGGTGACGGCGTGGGCTTGGGTTCAGGCGGGGCCGCTGTTGGTGGTGATTCTACTTTGACAGCAGGGTTTGCTGGAGATGGAGTAGGAGAGATCTGCGCTCCATTGGGGGTGGCGGTTGGCTCCGCATCGGAGGTTGGGGGGTTGGTAAGAGCAGACGAACCACTCCTAAAGGCATGAGAGCCTGTCGCTAAGGTAGAGTCGAGGGTGCTAGTGGGATTGCCGTCTATCCGCTGCTTCCAGTAATTTTGCCCTGATATTGTGACATCACTGGCTAATAGTCGGAAGGTCGCGATCGCTGTGGTGATGTCTTCTTGCAAAGCGGCTTTGAGTTGAACGATCGCTTCTGAGTAGTCGGCATAAACTAATTGCGCCCGTGCTAAAACGAGCAAGATAATGCCGTGATCGAGTTTATAAATGTAAACTTGGTGCCCCGTGAATTGAAACACAAACGATTCAAATCCATCTGGGGTCGTTTCAACGACTTGCCGAATTCCTTGAGCCAGTGCTTCTTTTTGTTGAAAGTTCAACGTTTGATCGACACCGCAAAAGTAAGGGCGCGATCGCCCATCCATTAGGGCAACACCCGCAATTCCTGGTAAATTCAGAAAGTCCCGGACAACCTCCCGCTTCATAGGTGCTCTAAACGCTAAGTTTCATTTATTTTCGATTTCGCTGCAATGGATTCGGTTCAATTTATGCCACAAAGTAGTGTGGGGAGGAAATTTGGTTTTTGATTGCCTAACTAGCATCATCCTAGAATCCATACAATACATGCACCCACTATCCCAAATTTCACATTTCCCTAAATTCTGTAAATTCTGTTAATTTCTGTTCATTGACTTGGTGCTACTAGGCTCCTTTTTCGCAGGTTTAGCCGTTATGTCTGACCTTCCTTTTACCTTGGATCAACTCCGTATTCTCAAAGCGATCGCCGCTGAGGGAAGCTTTAAGCGGGCCGCTGACAGTTTATATGTCTCCCAACCTGCTGTCAGTTTGCAAGTACAGAATCTAGAGCGGCAACTCGACGTGCCGTTGTTCGATCGCGGTGGCCGTCGGGCGCAATTGACTGAAGCAGGTCACCTACTCCTCAGTTATGGGGAAAAGATCTTAACTCTATGTCAAGAAACCTGTCGCGCGATCGAAGATCTGCAAAATCTCCAAGGTGGCACCCTAATTATTGGAGCGAGTCAGACAACCGGAACCTACCTACTTCCCCGGATGATTGGTCTGTTTCGGCAGCAGTATCCTGATGTCTCGGTGCAGTTGCACGTTCACTCCACCCGTCGTACGTCCTGGAGTGTAGCAAATGGGCAAATCGACCTAGCGATCATTGGTGGCGAGGTTCCTCCCGAACTACAGGACTCATTAGAGATTATTCCCTACGCTGAAGATGAACTCGCACTCATCTTACCTGTGTTTCATCCTTTTGCTAGGGTTAGCACGATTCAAAAAGAAGACCTTTATAAACTGCAATTTATTGCGCTGGACTCGCAGTCCACCATTCGTAAGGTAATCGATCAAGTTCTAACTCGATGCGGAATTGAAACTCGTCGCCTCAAGATCGAGATGGAGCTGAATTCTATTGAAGCAATCAAAAATGCGGTGCAGTCGGGCTTAGGCGCTGCCTTCGTCTCTGTTTCTGCCATTGAGAAGGAGCTGCAAATGGGAGTCTTGCACCGGGCCAGAATTGATGAAGTGGTGGTGCAGCGGATGCTCTCTGTGATTCTCAATCCCAATCGTTACCGCTCGAAAGCTGCTGAAGCGTTTCTAAATGAGGTTTTGCCTCGCTTCAGCAATCCGACTCAGGCGATGAAGCAGCATGATAGTGAATTACTAGAATCACCCGCTTTGACAGCTGTGGTTCCTAGCTCTAGCGGTATGGACTAGCCCAATTGCCATCACCTGACTGACTAAGCTCATGGATCTTTACTGCACCCGTCCAGGCTGTCCCAGACCGCAAAACTCATGTCCCGATCTAGATAACACTCAAATCTTAAAAACAGTGGCGCAGAAATATTGCACCACCTGTGGCATGTCCTTAATTTTAATTGGTCGCTACTTGCCCCTAAAGCTGTTGGGTAAAGGTGGCTTTGGGGCCGCATTCCTGGCCCGCGATCGCTATACTCCAGCGATGCGGCAATGTGTGGTAAAGCAATTTCAACCTTCTGGCGATCTCAATCCTGAGCAGATAGAAGTTGCTAAAAATCTGTTTGAGCGTGAAGCAGAAGTTTTAGAACAACTGGGCAATAACCACCCCCAAATTCCTGACTTATTTGCGTTTTTCTCTTTGACGGTGCCGAGCCGCACTGCGAACAAGCAAGACGAGTTTTTCTACTTGGTGCAGGAGTTTATTGACGGCCAAACCATGGAGGAGGAGCTAGCTCAAAAAGGACAGCTCTCTCCAGATGAGGTGGCGGAAGTTTTGGTTGAAGTGCTGAAGATTTTGCGGTTTGTGCATGACAACCATTCGATTCATCGCGACATTAAACCCTCTAACATCATGCGGCACCGAAATGGCCGCATTTACTTGCTAGATTTTGGTGCAGTTAAAAAGGCCGCAGGCGCTGCTGCAAAAACATCGACAGGGATCTACTCCACTGGATATGCTCCACCCGAACAAACTTCTGGTGGCCAGGTCTACCCTGCTACAGACTTATACGCCCTTGCTGTCACTTGCCTTCATCTACTCACTGGAAAAGAACCCGCCGAGCTCTTGGATTCCTATAGTAATTCTTGGAATTGGCGATCGCAGGTAACAGTAAGCGATCGCTTGGCTGCGGTTTTAGATCGGATGCTTTTATCGGCACCTAGTCAGCGCTTTCAGTCTGTGGCCGAAGTCACAGCAGCGCTAGCGCCCAAGCCTACTCCATCTGTTTCCCCGCCCCTTTCTGTTTCGCCCGCTGCTTCGGTAACTCCCCCTCCGCCTGTCCCAGTTCTGCCTCCGCCTGTTCCCGTTCCTGTCACTCCACCTGCCCCTCCTGCTGTAGTTCGTCCGCAATTCTCCACCCTAGAGCTAATTGGTGGTGCGGCGTTTACAGGATTTGAGGGCGGGCTGATTGCGATCGCCTTAACGAGCCTCTTGCAACCGATCTGGCTGGGAGCGGGTGTTTCGCTCTTGGTCCTGAGTGCTTTAGTGTTGGCTCAGGCTCGTCGGGTGATTGAAAAGGTGGATCTGGTGATTATTACCGGAATCACGTTAGGGCTAATGTATCTGCTTAGAGGTTTCTGGAGTCTCGCTTTTGTCCCTAATGTTTTGATTGTGGCAACTTTTGCGGGACTGATTGCGATCGCTGTGGCTGTTCTATTTCGTCTGGTTTACACCCTATTGTCTCGTTTTCTGTAGGCAGGATTCATGGCTCAGAAAAATGAAACGGCTACGCTCGTCTTGGCGCTTTTAATTACTCTGGGGCTGGTGGGTGGAGGGACTCTA